>CP060260.1:971024-1294699 GCA_023898805.1 Rhodospirillales bacterium | reverse complement strand
GCAGAGCGGCGGACCCGCCGACCAGCCAGGCCCCCGCCTTGGCCACGACCAGCAAAACCGACACCGCCACCGCCGCGATGGCGGCGTTACGGGCCAGTCTTTGGGATTTCACGGACGTCATCGGGTATTTTTAGCACGAACCCGCCGGGTTTGGTATTGACATCCGCCCCCCAAATCCCGTTTGTTAGGGCCGCGTTACCCTAGACGTGTGGAGGGGTGGCAGAGCGGTCAATTGCACCAGACTGTAAATTTGGCGTCTTCGGACTACGAAGGTTCAAATCCTTCCCCCTCCACCATTTTATCTCGCGCCGGTTCGCTGCGCTCACGGCTCCGATAGGGCGGCCTTTCGGCCGGTCGCGCAGGCGCGCTCCTGAAAATTTTCGGTTTTATCTCGCGCCGGTTCGCTGCGCTCACGGCTCCGATAGGGCGGCCTTTCGGCCGGTCGCGCAGGCGCGCGCCAACCCTGATATTTCTTGCCGCGTTTTTTAAGCCCTATTCAGCGACTTTTTTGACGAATTCGGATTTCAGGCCCATGGCACCGAAGCCAGGAATATTGCAATCGATGTCGTGATCGCCGTCGACCAGACGGATGTTCTTGACCTTGGTGCCGACCTTGACGCTGGAGGACGCGCCCTTGACCTTGAGGTCCTTGATCACGGTCACGGTGTCGCCGTCCTTGAGCGGCGTGCCGTTGGCATCGCGGACGATTTTTTCTTCGGGTGCCGCGTCCTGACTTGCATCGCCAGGCGCCCATTCATGCGCACATTCCGGGCAAACATACAGACCACGGTCCTCGTACGTATAGGTGCAGGCACATTTCGGGCAGGCCGGGATATCGCTCATGCGCGTCATCAAACAGGATGGCGCCGGCCAAGGCAAGCGCAATCGCCAACGGGTCCATCACGGCGGGGCTGGCGCCACCCGCCCGGAGTCCGCTATAAGAGGCCGGAACAATCTTATCCGGCGCGGGCGCGACATGAAAAAACCTTTCAAATCCAAAAAACCTTTCGGCAAGCCGGACGCCACGGGACGGCGCGGCGGGCGAACGGCGCACCGCCAGCAAACCGGGCAGAAACCCATCAGGGCCGAGCCGGGAAATGGCCCAAAAACCGCCCCGCGTAAAGATCAGCGAACCGATCGGCGAAACGATCAACGGAGTGATCAACGGGGCGATCAACAGAGTGATCGACAAACTGATCGACAGACTGATCGACGAGGCGACCAGCGAGCCAATCAACGTCTGGCACCCGCGCGCTTGTCGGGTCACGTGCTGTGGGGGTTTCACGCGGTGCGGGCGGCATGGGAAAATCCGGCGCGGCGCGTGCTGCGCCTTCTGGTCAGCGCAAGCGCGGTGGCCGGGTTCGATGCGGCGGCGCCCGAAGGCGCAAGGCGCCCGCAGGCAGAGATCATCGACAAGGCCGCGTTCGAGCGCATGCTGCCCCCCGGCGCAGTGCACCAAGGCATCGCGGCGGTGGTCGAGCCTTTGCCGGTGCGCGACGCGCACGACCTGATCGCCGGGCTGGCGCCAGACGGGGCGGCGGTCATCCTGATCCTTGACCAGGTCACGGACCCGCACAATGTCGGCGCGATTTTGCGTTCGGCCGCGGCCTTCGGGGCGCATGGTGTGATTTTGCAGGACCGGCACGCACCCGACCTGACAGGCGTTCTGGCCAAGACCGCGTCGGGCGCGGCGGACGTGATTCCAGTGGCGCTGGAAACCAATCTGAACCGCGCGATCGAGCTTTTGCAGGAACACGGATTTTTCGTGATGGGGCTGGACGAGCGCGGAACCGATATCGCCCGCATCCCGGCGCAAAAGCGCGTGGCGCTGGTGCTGGGCGCGGAGGGGTCCGGGCTGCGGCCCAACGTGGCCAAACATTGCGATACGTTGGCCAGCCTGCCGACGCGCGGGACAATCCGGTCGCTTAACGTATCGAACGCCGCCGCGGTCGCGCTTTACGCGTTCCTGCGCGCCATCGATTGACTCGGCCGCCTGTTTCTATAATATCACGATCTTCCATAAGATAGAGATTGTGTCATGAAGCTATCCTTCGCAAATGCCTGCCGTGAATTCGAACCGATCGTCGTGCAGCCGGGTACGGCGCTTCCGCGCGGTCCGGCCATGGCGTTCGTCGCCGCCAGGGTTGAAGGACCCCTAGCCTTATTGGTCAACCTTCACGGCGAGCCCCTGTCGGTGGATTACACGAATTTTTGCACTGCTTACCAACCCTATGTCCCGCGGGACGTTCCCGGGTGGGAAAGCGCGGATGGCTGGCGCCTGTATGCTTGCGCGCACGCGGTTCTGACGCGGCGTAAAAACAATCTTCCCGATCTGCGTGCCGGCCTGCCGCTTAACCAAATCGCCGTTCTGGCCAATGACACCCGTATGAAAGCGCGCCGCGCCGCTGAGATTTTCCGCAGCACGCTCGATCAACCCAGCCAGTTCAAGCTGCAACTTTGCATCAATGAAGTCGCACGAATGCCTGCACACGCGCAGGCGTGGCCTACGGATTTCATGGCCGGATATCAAGCGCTGGACCACGCACCACACCCAACGGTTTTTGGCGCCTAGATCCAAAGGGCAGATCGACGTCCAGAATTTGGGGTTTCCACCCCGGTTCCCATTTTCCGGCGGCGTCTGGCGCACGACGCGACAACGCGCCGCGCAGTTCCGCACCCATCCATGCGGCAACAGGCGTCCCGGCCATCGCATTCGCAGCCTCATACAGCCATGCGCAAAACCGCATATCGCGCGCGGCGCTGACCTGGACGTGACATGCATAGGCTTGCGTCAAATAACGCCAAGCCACAGGGTCGTCTTCGCACCCGAACCAACGCCGAAACGCTTGCGGCGTTTCGGGCATACGCGCCGAGCTGATAAAATCACCCGCCCACTGCGCGAAGACCGCGCATAAACCCGGCGGCAGCGCATGATTGCCGTTCGCTATATCCGTACGCAGACCCGCGTAAAGACGCGCCATGCGCGCAGGGTCGTAAAATGTATCCAACAAGTTTTCACGAAACCAAGCCTGAACGCCCAGCGCCTCATCCAGATACGTGCGCGTCGCATACCGTCTGTCGATCAACGCGGGACCGATCATGGCACCAGGAAACGGCCAAGTGAACGCACCGATCAGGCGGGCATCCATCCATGCAGCCTTCAAGGCGGTATTCGCCCCATTTAGGGCGGCCGCGTCACAAAAAATTTCCTTTTCGGCCGGCCATCCATCCTGAGCGGCGTTTAGATGCGCCCATTCGTGACGCAGCATCGCATCATGCACGGATTGCGGGGGAATTTCATTCCACGTAAAACATGCCGACCCCGCCATCTGGCCCAGATGATACGCGGCCGTCTGAATAGCCGGCAGGACCATCAACGCGACGTCGTAACGACCGGCGCCGAGCGATCGGAAATAACGGATCTGAGAACCGCGAAGCTCTTCTTGCGCGAGCGTTCTTTCAAAAAAGCCGTCCAGCTCCCAATCCCATGTCCTTGGATCCGGATTATCACCGCCGACCAGCGCCCTAAATGCTTTCGCGGGTGGCCCGGCTTGAGCATGATCCCACAACACGATATCGAGATCGGTTACGACCGCAATTCTGTTTACGTGGGATCCGGCCGGCAACATACCGGGTAGAATTCCCGCAAAACGAGCAGCGACATAAGGCGTGACGTATACATTCCCGCCGGCCCGCGCCAAGAAAAGGCGGCCGTCCTGCTGCTCCGACGAAGCAGCAACCCTGTGCTGGGCAGCCATCCACTCCCTTACAAGAATAGCGTCGCGTTTTCCGTCCATTCCATGGCTATAGCAGCTACGCTCAAAATTACGCCAGTTTTACAACCAGCGGCGGTGCTTGAAATACAGGTACGGCACGACCGCCGAAGCGAGCATCATCATCAGCGCCATCAGATAGCCGTGCTCCATCGCCAGTTCGGGCATGTGGCGGAAGTTCATGCCGTAGATGCTGGCGACCAGAGTCGGCGGCAGGAAGGCCACCGCCGCGACCGAAAAAATCTTGATGATCGCGTTCTGTTCGATGCTGATCAGGCCAAGGCTGGCATCGAGCAGGAAGGTGATGTTGTTGCCGATGAAACTGGCCTGATCGGTCAGCGAGGTAATGTCGCGGTCGACGGAGCGTAGTTGTTCCTTAAGCGCCTTGTTTTTGAGGATTGGGTCGGCAAGCCCCAGAAAGCGCACGACGCGGCCCAGCGAAACCAGTGAATCGCGGATCTTCGACATCAGGTTCTGGTGCATGGCGATTTCCTTAAGCGCCTCACCCAGTTTCTCGCCCGACGCCATGTTCTGGGGGTTGTCCGCGCGGGCCGCGAATATGTCGGCGGACAGGCGGTCGATTTCCAGATTCGTTCCCTCCATGATCTCGGCGGCACGATCCACGATCGCCTCAAGCAGGCTGGTCAACAGGCTCGCCCCGTCTTCGTACAGATGCGGATGGCGCGTGACATAGGCCGAAAAAATATCGAAGGCGCGCGGCTCGGTATAGCGCACGGTGATCAGGCGGCCGTTATGCAGAATGAAGCCGATGGCCGCAGCCTCGGCCAGTCCGGCCTCGGAACGCGAAACGACGGTCGCGGTCATGAAAATCGCCCCATCCTCCTTATACAGGCGGCTTGAAGGCTCGATGCTTTTCAGCTCCTCGCGCAAAGGAATGTCGATGCCGAGCTGGCTTTCATAGGATTGCTCCTCCTCCGGCGTGGGACGGAGAAGGTCAAGCCAGATGACATCGTCCTCCAGCAGCACCGGGCTGTTGTCGATGTCGAGGACGTTGGTCGAACGGGTTGAATAAATATGCGCCATACTTTTAACTCTATGCCGATGACCAAGCCCTCACAAGACACGCTGTATCTGGTGGACGCGTCGGGATTCATTTTCCGCGCCTTCCATGCCCTGCCCCCGTTGACCGTCGGGGCCGGATTGCCCGCCGCCGGGACGCCGGTGGGCGCGGTTGTCGGATTCGTCAACATGATGCTGCGGCTGTTGCGCGATCTTGAGGCGAAACATGTGGGCGTGGTGTTCGACGCCGCACGGCGCAATTTCCGCAACGACATCTATCCCGAATACAAGGCCAACCGGGACGAAACCCCGCCGGACCTGATCCCGCAATTTCCGTTAATCCGCGAAGCGACGCGCGCCTTCGGCTTCGTGCCTCTGGAGCAAGAGGGGTACGAGGCCGACGATCTGATCGCCGCTTACGCGCGGGCGGGGCGAGAGGCAGGGTTGCACGTCGTCATCGTGTCTTCGGACAAGGACCTGATGCAACTGGTCCGCGACCGTGTTTCGATGTTCGACCCGATCAAACAAAAGCCGCTGGGGGCGGCGGAGGTCCTGGAAAAATTCGGGGTCGCACCGGAAAAAGTCGTCGACGTACAGGCGCTTTGCGGCGACGCCACCGACAACGTGCCGGGCGTACGCGGCATCGGCGTCAAGACAGCGGCGGAGCTGATCAACCAGTTCGGCACGCTTGAAACCCTGCTTGAATCGCTCAACCAGATCAAACAACCCAAGCGGCGCGAAACCTTGATCGAGAACGCCGAGCTTGCGCGAATCTCCAAGAAACTTGTGCGGCTCGATGATGCCGCGCCATTGCCGCAGCCTATTGAAAACCTTGGGTCCGGGGCGATCGATTCATCCGCGCTGGTCCAGTTCTTGTCTTCGTATGGATTTAAATCGGCGCTGGCGCGACTGGGGAAACCTTCTTCGCCCGCACCTGTTCAGACAATACCGGAACAGGCGCAAGATCCCGTTTCCGGCCTGTCCGGACGCGGAACGTACAGTGCAGTCACAGATGCGCGTACACTTGCAGACTGGGTCGCAATTTCCGTCACGCGCGGTGTCGTCGCGGTGGATACCGAAACGACATCCCTTACACCCGCGAAGGCGGAACTGGTCGGCATTTCCCTGTCCTGCGAGGCGGGCAGCGGCATCTATGTCCCGGTCGGGCACCGCGCGCCGGGCGGCAATCTTCTGGACGGAATTCTGGCAGGGCCGGGCAAGACAATCATGCAGATGACACCCGCGGACGCGCTGGCGATCCTGCGGCCTTTGCTGGAAGACCCCGCGGTGCTTAAGGTCGGGCACAACATCAAATACGACCTGCAGATGTTCGCGGCGCACGGCGTCAATGTCGCGCCTATCGACGATACGATGCTGATTTCCTATGTCCTTGACGGATCGAGCCACGGACACGGCATGGACGAATTGGCCAGCCTGCATCTGGGGCACCAGACGATTCATTACGAGGATGTCTGCGGCAAGGGCGCAAAGCAGATCAGCTTTGCCGAGGTGCCGATCGCGCGCGCCACCGAATACGCGGCGGAGGACGCTGACATTACCTTGCGGTTGCATGCGCTGCTCAAGCCACGGCTGGCGCGCGAACACATGGTTTCGGTCTATGAAACGATGGACCGGCCGCTGGTGCCCGTGATCGCGCGGATGGAGGAAGCAGGCATTAAAATCGACACGCATATGCTGGCGCGCCTCAGTCAGGATTTCGGCACCCAGATCGCGCAGCTTGAAAGCGATATCCATCAACTGGCCGGGCACCCGTTCAACGTCGCATCGCCCAGACAGCTGGGCATCGTGCTGTTCGACGAAATGGGACTCGAGGGCGGCGGCAAGACAAAGGGCGGCGACTGGTCCACCACAGCCGACATTCTGGAGGAGCTTGCGGCGCAGGGGCACGCGATCGTGCAAAAGGTACTGGATTACCGGCAGCTCGCGAAGCTTAAATCCACCTATACCGATGCGCTGCAAGCCGAAATCAATAAACGTACGGGGCGCGTACACACATCTTTCGCACTCGCGCACACATCGACCGGGCGGCTGGCATCTTCGGACCCGAACCTTCAAAACATCCCGATCCGCACCGATAACGGAAAAAAGATCCGCGAGGCCTTCGTCGCGCGGGAGGGGTACCGTCTGATCTCGGTCGATTACAGCCAGATCGAGCTGCGGCTTGCCGCCAGCATGGCCGAGGTCCCCGCGCTCAAACAGGCCTTCATCGAGGGCGCGGACATCCACGCGCTGACCGCCAGTCAGGTGTTCGAGGTGCCGCTTGAGCAAATGACGCCCGACATACGCCGCCGCGCCAAGGCGATCAATTTTGGCATCATCTACGGCATTTCGGGCTGGGGGCTGGCACGACAGCTTGGTATCGAGCCTGCGCAGGCACAAGCCTTCATCAAGGCGTATTTCACGCGGTTCCCCGAATTGCCCGCCTATATGGAGCGGATCAAGGAAGAAGCGCGGCGGCAGGGTTTCGTGCGCACGCTGTTCGGGCGCAAATGCTTCATCGACGGGATCAACGACAAGGGCGCGCGCCGCGCCTTCGCCGAGCGGCAGGCGATCAACGCGCCGTTACAGGGCACCGCCGCCGACATCATGAAGCGCGCGATGGTGCGCGTCGAAAGGATGCTGGCGGAAAGCAATCTGGAATGCCGGATGCTGTTGCAGGTGCATGACGAACTGGTGTTCGAGGCGCGGACGGATCAGGCCGAGGACGCCGCGAACGCGATCAGGCAGGTGATGGAAAGCCGCGCGGTCGCGGATATCGGCCTGCCGCTGATCGCCGAGGCGGGTATCGGCGACACGTGGGGTCGGGCGCATTAGGGGGTCGGGCGCATTAGGGGGCCGGGCGCATTAACTCTTAAAACCGCGCCCCCTAAAACCGCACATTGACCGTTTTTTCCGCTTGGGGCAGATAAGGGCAGAGATTCAGGAGATCATTCGCATGTCGTATTCCAAGGACTTTCCCGTTTCGTGGGACGAAATCCACCGCAACAGCAAGCTTCTGGCTTGGCGGCTGCTGGAAAATGGTGCGCCGGAGGGCGGCGCGTGGAAGGGCATCGCCGCGGTCACGCGCGGCGGGCTGGTGCCCGCGTGCATCATCGCGCGCGAAATGGACATCCGCCTGATCGAGACGGTCTGCGTCGCGTCCTACGCGCATCAGGACCAGGGCACGGCCAAGGTGCTTAAGCCCCTCGACGCGCTTGGCGACGGGGCGGGATGGATTGTCGTCGATGATCTGGTCGATACCGGCAACACGTTCCGGCTGATCCGCCAGACGCTGCCGCGCGCGCAGTATGTGGCGGTATACGCCAAGCCGCAGGGAATCCCCACCTGCGATACCTGGATCACCGAGGTCAGCCAGGACACGTGGATTTACTTCCCCTGGGATCTGGAGATGCAGTTCCGCAGCCCGCTGGCTGATTTGCATAAAAAAGATATGGGCCCGCGTTAGGGGCCCACACCAAGGGGCCCGCGCTAAAAAACTTGCGCGAAGGCCGGAAACCTGATTAAACATGCCGTTCCCGGCGACCTGGTTAAAAGGCATACCAGCAGCCGTTTTTGAAACCCCCAACATATGGGAGCGAAAAATGCCGAAAATGAAGACCAAATCGGGCGCGAAAAAGCGCTTCAAGGTCACGGCCAAAGGCAAGGTCAAGTTCAAACAGGCCCATGCCCGCCACCGCCTGATCTCCAAACCCAAGAAAATGAAACGCAAGGCCCGCGGCACCGCCGTCATGTTCCATTCGGACGGCGTCAAAGTGCTCAACTATTTCCTGCCCTACAGCCTGAAAAAGCGCTTCAAGGGCAAGAAAAAACCCGCCCAGGCCAACGATAACGCCGCGCAGTCGGCAAAGGCAGGTGCATAATGGCACGCGTCAAAGCAGGCCCGCGCAACCACGCGCGCAAACGCAAGATCATCAAGCTGGCCAAAGGCAATTACGGCCGCAAGAAAAACTGTTTCCGCATTGCTGTCGAAACGGTCGAAAAAGGGCTGCAATACGCCTATCGCGACCGCCGCAACAAAAAGCGTACCTTCCGCGCGCTTTGGATCCAGCGCATCAATGCCGCCGTGCGCGAGCATGGCATGACCTACGCCCAGTTCATCAACGGCCTGAAACTGGCCAATATCGAATTGGACCGCAAGGTTCTGGCCGATATCGCGGTGCGCGACGCCGAAACGTTCAAAGGCATCTTTGAAAAGGCCAAAAAAGCCCTGACGGATGCGCAGAACAACGCCGCGAAAAACAATAAAGCCGCTTAAGTTCGGCCTTCAGTTAGACTAAAGTCAGGGCGCACCGGATCAAAACGGCGCGCCCTTTTTACACCCGAAGGAAAAAGCATGAGTGCCGTCGCCAAACTTCAATCCGACATCGAAACCCGTATTACGGCCGCGAACGATCTTGAAGCGCTGGAAAAGATCCGCGTCGAGGCGCTGGGCAAAAAGGGTGCGATCACCGCGTTGATGCAAAATCTGGGTTCGATGCAACCCGACGAGCGCAAGGCCTTTGGCGCCGAGGTCAACGCGCTCAAGGACAATGTCACACGCCTGCTGGAGGACCGTTTTTCCGCCCTGAAGGGCGAGGCGATGACGTCGCGGCTGGCCGCCGAACGGCAGGACATGACCTTGCCCGTTACGACCGGCACAGGCGGCAGGATCCATCCGATTTCGCAGACCGTGGACGAGATGATCGCCATTTTCGCCGACATGGGTTTTACGGTCGCGGAAGGCCCGGACATCGAGGACGATTTCCACAATTTCACCGCGCTCAACTTCCCGCCCGAACACCCGGCACGGGCGATGCACGATACATTCTATCTGCCCGATGCGCTTGAAGGAAAAGACCGCAAGCGCCTGCTGCGCACGCATACCAGCCCGGTGCAGGTGCGCACGATGATGAAACAGAAGCCGCCGATCCGGATCATCATTCCCGGCCGGACCTATCGTTCGGATTACGACATGACGCATACGCCGATGTTCCACCAGCTGGAAGGGCTGGTCATCGACAAGGCCACGCATATGGGGCACCTGAAGGGCTGCTTGATCGATTTCTGCAAGGCGTTCTTCGGCATTGAAGACCTGCCCACGCGCTTCAGGCCCAGCTTTTTCCCCTTTACCGAACCCAGCGCGGAAATGGATATCGGTTGCGACCGTTCCAAGGGCGAACTGAAAATCGGACAGGGTAAGGATTGGCTGGAAATCCTCGGCTGCGGCATGGTGCATCCCAACGTGCTGAAAAACTGCGGCATAGATCCCGACGAATATCAGGGCTTCGCCTTCGGCATGGGGATCGAGCGGGTGGCAATGCTTAAATACGGCATTCCGGATCTGCGCACCTTCTTCGAGGGCGATACGCGCTGGCTCGACCATTACGGGTTCGACCCGCTGGACCGCCCCAACCTTGCCACGGGATTAAGCAAATGACCGTAAACCCCGCACTGCGCAGCCGCGTGCGTATCGTGCCGATGACCCGTGAACATACGGTGGGCTGGCGCACGCTGTGGCATATGAATGTCGGCAACGCGCTGGAAAAGCCCGTCATCGACTATACCGAACGCATGATCCTGGACGCGCAGGCGCCGTTATTCGCGCTGCTTGCGATTACCGAGGACGGCGAGATTGCCGGGCTTTTGCACGGTGTCGTGCACCCGGTCGCGGGGTCGATGAATCCGATCTGCTATATGCAGGACCTGTACGTGCACCCGGCACGGCGGCGGCAGGGCATCGCCGCTAGGCTGATCGAATCGCTGGCCGCGATGGGCAGGGTGCAGAAATGGGACCGCATCTACTGGCTGACCGACAAAGCCAACACCGAAGCGCAGGCGCTTTACCGCAACAAGGCGATCGCACTGGATTTCACCTTTCACATCCTGCCTTTGGGGATGCTCGATAAAATAGGAGTCGCATCATGAAGTTCACCCTGTCCTGGCTGAAGGAACATCTCGACACCACGGCCGACCTGGATTCCATCGTCACGACGCTGACCGCGATCGGGCTGGAGGTCGAGTCGGTCGAAGACAAGGCCGCGATCTATGCGCCGTTCAAGACCGCGAAAGTTGTTTCGGCGGAAAAACATCCGGACGCCGACCGCCTGCGCGTGCTGATGGTCGACGCGGGCGATGGCAAGCCGGTGCAGGTGGTGTGCGGCGCGCCCAACGCCCGCGCCGGCATGACCGGCGTGTTTGCGCCCGAGGGCAGCTACATTCCCGGCCTCGATACGATTCTTAAAAAAGGCGTCATACGCGGCGTCGAATCCTGCGGGATGATGGTGTCGGAACGCGAAATGAAGCTTTCCGATGAACACACGGGCATCATCGACCTGCCCGCAGAAACGGCGGCGGGGCTTCCCATGGCGCCTTTGTTCGGGCTCGACGATCCGGTGATCGAGATCAACCTGACACCCAACCGCGCCGATTGCGCCGGGGTGCGCGGCATCGCGCGCGACCTTGCGGCCAAAGGCATCGGCACGCTCAAACCCCTCGACCAAAAAGCCGTCACGGGCCAGTTCGACTCGCCGATCAAGGTCGACATTCAGGCGCGGGACGCCTGCCCGCTGTTCATTGGGCGGATGGTGCGCGGCGTTGCCAACGGCCCATCGCCGGAATGGTTGCAGACACGGCTAAAAGCCATCGGCCTTCGGCCCATTTCGGCACTGGTCGACATCACCAATTATTTCACCATCGGCCTTAACCGCCCGTTGCACGTATTTGACGCCGACAAGATCAAGGGCAATATCCATGTCCGTCTGTCCCGGGCCGGGGAAACGCTGGACGCACTGAACGACAAATCCTACACGCTTGGCGATGGCATGACCGTGGTGTGCGACGATTCCGGCGTGCTGGGCCTTGGCGGCATCATCGGCGGCACGTCGACAGGTTGCTCGGAAAACACGGTCAACGTGTATGTCGAAGCCGCATATTTCAACCCGATCCGCACCGCGACGACCGGTCGCGCGCTGCAAATCCATTCGGACGCGCGCTACCGTTTCGAGCGCGGCATCGACCCGGATTTCACCGCACAGGGCATGGAACTGGCCACCGCCATGATTCTGGATTTGTGCGGCGGCGTGCCCGGCAGTTGCATCGCCGCCGGCGCGGTCCCGCCGGCAAAGCCCGCGCTTGCCTTCAACCCCGACCGGACCGAACGGCTTTCCGGCATCCATCTTTCGCATCAGGAACAGCATCATATTCTGGCCGCGCTTGGCTTCGGGGCGGACGCGCACAAAATTCCATGGACCGTCACCATTCCCAGCTGGCGTCCGGACATTGAGGGCAACGCCGACCTGATCGAGGAGATCACCCGCATCCACGGCTTCGATTCGATCAAGCCCGTATCGATGACGCGCGACAGCATCGCGCAAGCAGGCATTCTTGCGCCCGATTTTCGGCGGCGGCAGGACGCGCGGCGCGCGCTGGCGGCGCGCGGTCTGAAGGAAGCGGTCACATGGTCGTTCATGCAAAGCGGCCAAGCCGCGGGATTCGAGGCGAAGCCTTTTTCGGATGACACGCGCGCGGGGCTTACGCTGAGCAACGCGATTTCCAGCGAAATGGACCGGATGCGTCCGTCGATCCTGCCCAATCTTTTGCAGGCGGCACAACGCAACGCCGATCGCGGCTTTCCCAACGCCGCGCTGTTCGAGATCGGCCCGGTGTTCACCGGCACCGAGCCGGGGCAACAGGCCTTCGTCGCTACCGGCATCAGACACGGCGCGCTGGGCGCGCGACACTGGCAATCGAAGGATTCCAGCCGTGCCGTCGGCGCCTATGACGCCAAGGCCGATGCCATGGCCGCGCTGGAAGCCTGCGGCATGAACGCTCAGAAAATCCAGATCACCAACGATGCGCCCGGCTATTACCATCCGGGCCGGTCGGCGACATTGCGTCAGGGCGCTTGCGTCCTTGGCTGGTTCGGCGAGTTGCACCCCGCCGCGCTGGAGATGCTGGACGTCAAGAGCCCGGCGAGCGGGTTCGAATTATTCCTTGATTCCGTGCCCTATCCCAAGCGTACGGGCAGCGCGAGGCCGTTGCTCAAACCTTCGCCGCTGCAGCCAATCGTACGCGATTTCGCGTTCGTGGTCGGCGCGGATGTAAGCGCCGAGACAATCATAAAGCTTGCCACCGGCGCCGCGCGCGACCTGGTCGACCGGGTCGAGGTGTTCGATGTCTATGCCGGCAAGGGCATCCCGTCGGGATCGAAATCGATCGCGATCAGTGTTATCCTGCAGCCGCGCGAGAAAACATTGACCGACGCCGAAATCGAAAACGTGGGCGCGGGCATCGTCAAGGCGGTCGCCGACAAGACCGGCGCGGCCTTGCGCGGCTAAGCACACAGAACGCAGGGGGACGGATAGCTTTGAAGAACGTTTATTTCCAGCTTTCGGGGCGGCCCGATTTCCTGCACGCCGTGGACAGCGCGGAATCCGCCGCGCATCTGGCGGCGGTACAAAGCGAGCGACCAGCCCTGCCGGAAACACCACCATCCCCGTGGATCGCCGCGCAGATCGACGAGGCGCGGTTGGTTATGCTGGACACCGCCGCGGGGCGCGAAACGCTGGCCGGCCTTATGGGCGAAACACCGCTTTACCGGCTTGCGCTTGAGCTTCTGATCGACCGGATCCTGCTTGCGGCGCAGAAGGACGATAGCCGCATGAAGGGCGTGCGGCAGGCCTTCGCCCCAGAAGACGCGCCCGAGGCTATCACCGATACGATGGCGGAACGGCACACTTTCGAGGGCACGTTGCATTTCCCGATCATCGCAACGCGATCGGACGCGCAGCTTATCGACCTTTACTTGCGCCTGTTCGGAGCCGCCTGCCCGGAACACCGCGACGTGCACGACCATCTGGCCGCGATGCTGGGCGGTTATCCGGGACGGCTGAGCGCGAAGTATGACGGATTGTTGTGGCGCGGCGCGGGATGGGTGCGGCTGGACCGGCTGATCTATGAAGGGGAGCGGCTCGATTACGATCCGGACATCACGTTTGAATCGTATGTGGCCCGTGGACGCGCCGCGGCTGAATCGCTGGCGACCGCCGACCCCGAATCGCTTCTGGCCGCGTGGGTTCATGCCGAACGGGTGCAGCGTGAATTGTGCCGCGACATCGATTGTGTACTTAAATTGCCGGATATAAGGCGTTTGCCGCGTTGGGTGCGATCGGACGTCTTCCGCATCCTTGAACGCGAGGCGATGAAGCAGGTCTTTGCCGAGGCACTGGCCCGCGGCATGGCCGAGTGGCCGGGGCTTCGCCATGCGCGCATTCTGGCGGAGCCGATCGAGGCGAACGCACGCGGCGAGGTCGCGCCCCTGATCCAGCAACTGCTGAACCAGACCCTAAGCGCCGATGCACGCTATGCGGGTGCGGCCGATGCATTCGCCCTGCAGGCCGAGCGCAGATGGTCGGAAGCGCGCAAGCTGATCGGCAAAAAATAGAGTCTTTTCAAGATTTTCGCGCGCCTTGCCGAAATTTCGATTCCGGCGGCGCTTTATGGTCGCTCACGCGCCGCAGAGAGTCGGCATTACGCTTCCTCGCGCAGGGCCCAGTTGATTCGCGTATCCGCCCCTTCGGTCGCGCCCGCGACCACCAGTTGCTGGGTCTTGCGCGGAGTCGCGCCGGAGCCGCAATAAACGCTGGCATCAAGCGTCAAAGCCGCGTTTCCGGCAAAGGTGAATCGCCATCCGGCCCCGGACGGCAGACGCAAAAGCGCGGCACGGCCATCCTGAATCAGCGAGGCCTGGACCCGCGGATGCAGGTGAAAGCGAATCGCGTATTGCACGGGCCGCGCAGGTGCGACGTCGGCGGTCAGCCAATCCTCGCCCGTCAATTCGCCGCCATCGGGCGCAAGCGTCATGCGCCGCGTATGAATCAGGCCATTGAGGGGGGCATAGCCGTCATGCGCCATGGTCAGCATCACCCCCCCGCCCGCAAGGTCGCGGCGGACATCGATGCGCGCGGGCGCACGCCCGATATGACCGTCGCGGCCGATTTCAAAGGCGTTGCGGTCATCGAGGGTGAGTCCGGAATGCGCCGCGGTGGCGCGCAGATGATCGGCCCAGACGGGATCGACCGGGTGGGTGCCGCAATGCACGATCATCCGGTCGCGCCCGACGCACATTTCAAAGGCCAGCGGGCTGGCATGATGGTGGCGGTCATGCGGGTGGGACGGGGGCAGGCCGCAATCGACCAACACGGCGGTGCGTTCGCGGACCAATGATTCGAATCCGCTGCTTTCCAACTGGCTGGGCGCCTTGCGGATACGTACCGCGCTGACGCGCTGGACGGTATCAAGATGCGCGGCGTCGTCTTCCTGCCCGCCGTGCAGACAGCTGAATCTACCGTCGGGCAGGCGGAAAAACCGGATGGCGTGGATGATCCTGTCGATCGCCGCCTGAAGCACGGTAGGGGCGGGCACGCCGGCGCGGACCAGCGCGGCGCGAATTTCGATCAGAAGTTTTGCGGCCTCCAGCGCCGTGGCGGGCGCGCGCGTGACATGCATCCCCTCGCCGTCCAGTTCGTGCATGATCCAGTGGTCGCACCAGCCCAGCGCGTGTTCCAGCCGGTCTTGTCCGCCATCCAACGCGAGGCCCGTGAAAATCTGGGCGCGGATCACCAAAAGCGCGTCCAGCCCGGCGATGCGTGCGGGGTCGACGCGGTCAAGATGCCGGACCTGCCGGATCAGAGAATCGTAGAAAGCGTGTAGAAAATGGTCGTCGCCACTGGCGCAGAAAAAATCATACCCCATCAGCCAGTTGGCCAGTCGCGCGGCGGTCACCGGGAAATCCCAGACGCCTTCCTGCCAGCGGGACTGAAGCCCAAGCCATTCCTGCATCATCTGGCGGCCCAGACGGCGGGCGTTGTCGCCGCCCAGCGCGCGCAGATCACGCAGCCATTCAAACCCGTGCACCGCCGCGCCGTGCACCGGATCATAGGTAGAAAAAGCATGTGAATCCAAGGGGATCTGGCGACCAAAACGCTCCAGCACCCGGTTCGCGACCCAGCGGCCACGGCCCGCGTCGCCCGCCCAAGGATCGGGCGGCAGGACGATCAACCGGTCGGGAATGCCGCCGCCCGCGAGACTCCAGCTATAAAGCGGGCGGGTCAGGGCGCGCAACGCGCCATGCGCGCGGGAAGGATCGAACAGGTTGGCGAGCAACGTCATGACATCACCCCTAACTGCGCAAGGCCCTGATGGCCTTGGCATACCCGTCGGGTCCACCCTTGAACACGGCGGTGCCCGCCACCAGCACGTCGGCGCCGGCGGAAACGACCTTTTTCGCGGTTTCGGGGGTGATGCCGCCGTCGACCTCCAGATCCACGGCGCGGCCCGTGGCGTCGATGCGGGCACGGATATCGGCGATCTTGTCCTCAAGCGGGATATAGGTCTGGCCGCCGAAGCCGGGGTTGACCGTCATTACCAGCACCAGATCGACCAGATCGATGACGTGATCAAGGATGCGCGCGGGCGTCGCGGGGTTGAGCGCGACCCCGGCTTTTTTACCCAATGCGCGAATGGTCTGGAGCGAACGGTGAAGATGCGGCCCCGATTCGGGGTGGATGGTGATAATATCGGCGCCCGCGGCGGCGAAGGCCTCAAGGAACGGATCGGCGGGCGCGATCATCAAATGGACGTCCATCACCTTCGCGGTATGGGGGCGCAGGGATTTGACCACAGCGGGACCGATGGTCAGGTTGGGAACGAAATGCCCATCCATCACGTCAATATGGATATAGTCGGCGCCTGCAGCATCGATGGCGCGGACCTCCTCCCCCAGTTTTGCGAAATCGGCGGAAAGAATCGACGGCGCGATCCTGATGGACGAGGGTGAAGGCATAGTTTTTTGAAATAAAAGAGATTTTTGGCGTAAGCTCAACCATCGGCACAGCCTATTGCCAGTATAGGGATTCGACTTGCGCTTCGCAATGCAAGCGCACTGATTTTTATGATTTTTTCATCGGCGCGATGTAAAAGCCGTCCATACCGCCCCCACCGGCCAGATAGGCCGGGTTGGTGCGGAATCCTAAACCATCGCGTGCAGACACAAGAAACGGACGCACAGAGTCCGGTATTTCGTGTATCAGCTTGAAATCCTTGTGATGATTCAGGAATGCGGCGACCTGATCCTCACCCTCGTCGCATTCCATGGAGCAGGTGACATAGAGCATGATACCGCCGGGCGCGAGCCAATCCGGCGCGCGCCACAGTAGTTCACGCTGGATCAGGGTCATGCGCGCAACCTGATTTTCATCATGAATCCAAGGGAGTTCAGGGTGACGCCTTAAAGTTCCGGTTGCGGCGCACGGCGCGTCGAGCAGCACGGCATCAAAACCGCGCATCGGCGCATGGGCCGTATCCTTCATCTGCCAGTTGCGCGCATCCGCGACCACGGTTTCGACGCGTGCTGCCAGTTGGGTGCGTGCCAGATTGTCTGCAAGGCGCGCGATGCGTGACGCGGAAACGTCTAGCGCAACGACCCGCGCACCCGCCGCAGCGAGCTGCATGGTTTTGCCGCCCGGCGCGGCACAGACATCCAGAACGACTTTGCCCGCTACATCGCCTAACATTCTGACAGGCAAGGAAGAAGCAATATCCTGAACCCACCATGCGCCCGTCTGGAATCCGGGCCATGCAGTGATCTGACCCGGCCCGTGCCGCACCCGAACCGCACCGTCAAGCAGCACCTCGCCACCCAGTTCCTGCGCCCATTGAAGTGATTTCTGAGCGTCGTGGATGGTCAGGTCCACGGGGGCCTCCTGCCGCATCGCGGTCGCGACCTTGTCCGCGACCTGTTTGCCGTAATTCTTAACCCAGCGTCCCGCCAACCATTGCGGCAATTGATCAAGTGCCGCGACTGCGGGGATGCGCCGCGCATCATGCTCACGCTGAACCGATCTAAGCACTGCATTTACAAGGGATTTTCTGGACGACAGGTTCATTGCGCCTGTTGCTGACACTGTGGCATGAAGCGCGGCATGGGGCGCAACATTAAGGTCAATCAACTGTGCCGCCCCCACCCGTAGCAGCTGGTGAAGGCGTGGCGGGGTCGGGCCGGATTCGCGCTTCATCACTCGGCGCAAGATCGCGTCAATGGCCGGCAAATTCCTGAAAACACTGGCACAAATTGCGTGGGTCAAGCGCCGATCATCGTCGTTCAGGCGGTTTTTGGCGACGATCCGGGTCAGAGCCTCATCCAATGGCAGGCGCCGCGTAAACATCAGATCAAGCAGTTGCGCCGCCGCAAGACGCGGGGCAACCCCCTGGACAGGCTTGGGTTTATCCGCCATGTGCGACGCGCGCATCCTGCACCGCATCCATCGCCGCCGCCATGGCACGCAGGCGGCGGACCCGTTCCTCGGTCGAAGGGTGGGTGCGGAACAGGGAATCGATGCGGTTAAGGTGCAATGGATTGATAATGAACATATGCGCCGTGGCCGGGTTGGTTTCAGCCCGAATATTGGCGGTTATCCGGCTTGCGCCCGCGATTTTTTCCAGCGCATCAGCGAGCCAGCCAGGTCGCCCGCAAATTTCCGCGCCCAGCCGGTCGGCCTCAAACTCGCGCGAGCGGCTGATCGCCATCTGGACCAGTGCCGCCGCCATTGGCGCGAAAATCATCACCAGCAGGCCCGCCAGCGGGTGGCGGCGGCCCTGCGCATCCACGGGGGTAAGGAAAACCGCGAAATTGGCCAGCCAGCCGATCGCGCCCGCCAAAGTCGCGGTCACCGTCATGGTCAAGGTGTCGCGGTGCTTCACATGAGCCAGTTCATGCGCGACCACGCCTGCGATTTCCGCCATTTGCAGGCGGCGCAGCAGGCCCGTCGATACCGCGACCGCGGCCTGTGCCGGGCTGCGGCCCGTGGCGAAGGCGTTGGGCTGGTCGCTTTCAAACACATAAACACGCGGCGGCGGCAGGCCGGCATTGCCCGCCAGCTGGGTTACCAGCGCGGTCAGGCCGGGGGCGGATTCCTCGTCAGCGGGGCGGGCGCGGTAATAACGCAGGGCCATGGAATCGCTGTTCCACCACGCGAACAGATTCATCACCGCCGCGATGCCCAGCGCGATCATCGCCCCATGGCTACCGCCGACCATGCCGCCCACCGCCATGAACAGGGCGGTCATCGCGGCCATCAGCATCACGGTGCGCAAGGTTCCGGCCATTATTCGCCATCCCCCGGCTTGGATTCTTTCATCTTTTTGCCGATTTCCGTTTCCAGAATATGGGCATGATCGATAATCCGGGTATAAAGGTCACGCAGCAATTCACCGTCCAGCCCCTGTTTCGCGGCCAGCGCCGCCACCCGCGCCTTGACCTGCTCGGCCCGGGCGGACTGGACCACCGGCAGGCCGTGACGCGCCTTCCACTCACCCACGGCGCGCACAATGCCGAAACGTTCGCACAGCAGGGCAACGATGCGTTCGTCCAGCGCGTCGATCTGCGCGCGATACGTATCCAAAGAAGAGTCGGGTTTATTCATCCACAGACTTATACCCAAGCCTGCGCGTTCGGGCAAATCGGTCTTGAGGCCCATGCCCCCTATTTTTTCGGAAATATTCCTCAGGCCGCGTCGAGATCGAGGTCGAGCAGCACCGGCACATGGTCGCTGGTCTGTTGCCAGTCGCGCGCATCTTTCAAAATCGTATGATCGCGCAACACGTTTTTCAGCGCCGGGGTCACCCAGACATGATCGAGGCGGCGGCCCCGATTCGAAGCCTTCCAGTCGCGGTTGCGATAAGACCACCAAGTGTAAAGTTTTTGATCCGCGGGTACAAAACTGCGGATCGCGTCGACGAAGCCCAGCGAGGCCTGCATCGCGCCAAGTTTTTCGACCTCGACCGGGGTGTGCGATACGACGTCGAGCAATTGCCGGTGCGACCAGACATCGTGTTCAAGCGGCGCGATGTTGAAATCGCCCAGCGCGATCAACGCGTCTGTACGTGCGTACGATTGCTTGAAAAACGCCGCCGTTTCATCGACAAAAGCAAGTTTGTGCGCGAATTTTTCATTCATCTGAACATCAGGTATATCGCCGCCTGCTGGAACGTACAGGTTATGAATGTGCAGCGGTTTGCGTGCGTTTTTGATCGCGATTTCCACCGCCGCGTGGCGGCAATCGGATTTGCCGACGCGATCCCAGTTCCGGGTCGCGGTGAATGGCGTGCGCGAGAGAATGGCGACGCCGTTATATCCCTTCATGCCGTGAACATGCATATGCGCAAAGCCGCAGGCGCGAAACGCGTCGGCGGGAAAAAGTTCGTCCGGCGTCTTGGTTTCCTGAAGGCAGACAATATCCGGCGCCAGCGCCTCGATCGCGCGGCGCACCAGATCATGGCGCAGGCGCACGGAATTGATGTTCCATGTCATCACGCGCACGGCGTTCAATCCTTGATAATGCGGTGTAGCTCGGCGCCCGGAAAGACCGAGAGAACGGCGCGCACATGCGGAGATTCGAGAACGGCGGCGCGTTCGGATTCGCGCGCGGCGTTTTTCTTCTCAAGCAAGGTGGCATCGCCCTCGGCGGTGGAAAGTGCGATCATCCAGCGCCGCCCGGTCCATTCATTCAGCAGCGTGCCCAGACGCTGCGCCAGATTGGCGGGCGCACCCGGCGCGGGACGGAATTCAAAACGCCCGATTTCATAGCGCACGGGATGGGTGTGGTTGATCAACTGGCTGGCGAGCAGCATTTCGCCCCTGTCTTCGCACAACGCGACCAGCGCCTCGAAATTTTCAGGTTGCGGCAGGGGCGATTCCGCATCCTGCACCATGGCCGCAACGGGGTCATGCCGCGCCAGAGCCAGCGCGGCACCGCCGCCCGCAACCGCGCGCAGCATCGGCCCCGGACCCGCCGCGTCCGTCGTTTGAGGCACGCGCACGGCAGGCGTACGTTCATTCGCGCCCGCGCCTTGCGGCACGTACGATGCCGCACCGGCCTGCCCCGATTGCAGATCGCGGATCAAACGCGCGGGATCCGGCAGATCGGCGGCGTAGATCAGGCGCATCACCGCCATATGCGCGGCGGCGCGGGTGTCGGGGGCGTATTGCGCCTCCTGCAAACCCTTGAGCAGAATCGACCAGGCACGCTGCAGCGCGGGCATCGGCAGGTCGCGCGCCAGCGTACGGCAGGTTTCGATCTCGGCCAACGGCAGGCCGGTGTTCCTGAACGCGTCCTCGCGCCCTTCCAGCGCCTTGAGCAAAGTAAGGTCGTGCGCGATTTCAAGTAGGTCCTGCAGCACCACCAGCAGGTCCGCGCCGGCCTGATGCTGGCGTTCCATCACCGCCAGCGCCTGCGCCGGTTCGCCGCGCATCGCGCTTGCGAACAGAGTCAGCGACAAAGCGCGGTCGGCCAGACCCAGCATGCGCGCCACATCGTCCGCCGCAACCGTCCCTTGTCCCAATGCGATGGCCTGATCGAGCAGGCTCAACCCATCGCGGACGGAGCCGTCGGCGGCGCGCGCGATGATATCAATCGCGGCAGGTTCGGCGTTCACGCCTTCGCGTCCGCAGATCGTGGTGAAATAGGGCGCAAGCACATCCGGTTCGACGCGGCGCAGGTCGAAACGCTGGCAGCGCGAAAGCACCGTCACCGGCACCTTGCGGATCTCGGTCGTCGCGAAGATGAATTTGACGTGGGGGGGCGGCTCCTCCAGCGTCTTGAGCAGGGCGTTGAACGCCTGCTTTGAAAGCATGTGGACTTCGTCGATGATGTAGATTTTATAGCGCGCGGAAACCGGAGCATAGCGCACACCATCTAGGATTTCACGGACATCGTCGACCCCGGTGCGCGAGGCCGCGTCCATTTCCATGACGTCGGGGTGCCGGTCCTCGGCGATCGCGCGGCAAATCGCGCAATCGTCGGTCTGACCCGCGGTCGGGCCCGCCGTGCCGTCTGGGCCGGTGTAATTCAGCGCCTTGGCGATGATGCGCGCGGTCGTCGTCTTACCCACGCCGCGCACGCCCGTGAGCATGAACGCATGCGCGATACGGCCCGAGGTAATGGCGTTGGTCAGGGTGCGGACCAGCGCATCCTGGCCGACCAGTTCCGAGAAATTACGCGGACGGTATTTGCGCGCCAGCACGCGGTAGGGCTGGCCGGCAGGCTGTTCCGCCGACGATGCGGCCGATTCGGGATTTGTCATACGATTTTTGTAACGGCTTTGGCCCGGTGCCGCAACCCGGTGCCGCAACAGGGCGCCGCAACAGGGCGCGGATTGTTATACCGGGAATAAGGCGCTGGACCGCTTCAGGGATGATTTGACCTTATGGATACGAGTGTTTATGACATATCCTCTTAAGCCATTACGAAAAACATCATGCCCGCCACCGTCCCCGTATCTTCCGATGTCCGCGCCCTGCCCCAACCGCTTGCCGATTGGCAACCCGGGCAGATGGCGGAGAATACCGAAACCGGCCAATGGTTCATTTTCGCGGGGGCCGAATACAAAAGTGTCGCCGGTCATGACATGCTGGCGGTGTGGCAGCGTTTTCTTGGCAATGCACAATCCGGCGGCACCAAGCTGGTGCGCTTTAAGAAAGTTTCCGCGCTTAAACCGCTGGATAAGGCACGGGCCGTGCGCGTGCTTGATGAAGCCCACGCACATTTAAAAGATCCTGCGAAAACAGAAATCGGCAAATGGCAAAAAAGCAAATTTGACCAAATGGTCGCGGGCCTTAGCCAAAGGCTGGAACAGGGTACGATCAAGGATATCGTCCATGTACTGGCGCGGACTTCCGCTTTTTTGCGCAAGGCGCAGGAAAACGCAGAAAAGCAGGGTCATTCATTAACCCTGTACACGCATTTCGAGAAGGCGCTTTGGATGTACGCGCATTGGTGCGCGGCGGCAAAAGACGTGCTGGCGAAAGTCGCATACCGGGAGATGGAGCAAATCCTTCTGGTCGATCTGCTTGCCACCAAAACGGCCCCGCAAGAAAATGCCGCGTCCGGCGATTCTACTGATGACGACCTTGGCGGCGGTTTTAAAGATCAAGATTCTGACATATCCGGCGATCTGGCGGCTGCGGCCGAGAATGAGGCCGAAGAACCGGACATCGACGACAGCGGGGAGTCCGAAACCGACGATAGCGCGCCGGAGCCGGATTTGATTGAAAAAGAGCCTGACGAAACGCCCGCGCCCGGCGACGCGGACGATACCCGGCCCGATTCAGAAGCGACGGACGCGAAAGAGCCCTTATCTTCCGGGACGGATGAGCGGCCGGACGAAAGCCCTGATGAAAGCCCTGCTGAAACCTGCGAGGAAGAGCCCGATACAGATCCGGGCGAAGAACCCGCCGCACCTGACGCCGACGCGACCGATTCCGGTTTGGTGGACGCGTTGCCGCGCGTGGATAAAAAGCTGCGCGCGCGTGAATTAAAAATGGCATCACCCATGCCCGGCCTTCAGGCGATATTCGAGACCGCCGCGGATCGGCTTGATGCACCCACGTTCGAGGTCGTCAGCGGTCTGTTTTTGCGGCGCGGCCCAATGCGCCTGAAGCCCGAGGCGCTAGCACATAACATGCAGTGCGATCTGGCGGACATTTTCACCCTTGCCCGCGACGGGCAGGCCCAATTGCTGGACGCATGCCCCGATAAAACCGATCTGATCCGCGGGTGGAAAATTCCCGCTCCGAAGGGGGTTAAACCATGAGCGCAAGAGAATATCCCGACGTCGATTTGAAGTGGATTTACATTTCCGGCAAGCCGGGCGGGTTTGGCGCGACACCGCGTTACGCGGTGGAAGGCATAAAAATGCGGGTGGATCGTGCGACCCTGAATGCCGCCGCCTATCTGGCCGGTCATTCCAGTCCGGTCCCGCGCGCCGACCTGGTCCAGCATCTGGGCGGCGAACATTATCTGGGCATCGCGCTGGGCCAATTGCGGACGGCGCTGGGCCTGTTGCACGGTCAGGAAGCCGCAAAGCATATATTGGCGGCGGATCCAAAATCGGATTCCATCGCGCTTCATCCGTGGGGCGAGTCGCTGTTTGAAACCATGCGCAATGCCGCACGCGCAGGCGGCAACGGCACGACGCATCCGCGCGGTGCAGCCGTCATCAATCCCGACCGGCCCCTTGTCGCGTCACAACCCGTGCGTACCACGCATGTATCAGGCAGAGCCGCCAGAACGGAGCCCGTGGCCCGCATCGGCATGCGCACGAGTATGCGCGCACTGCCGGTTGACAGGCCCAGTTTGAACCCACGCCCCGCCAGCCCGCCGGAACAGGCAGCGCCCAAATCCGCGCCCGCACAAACGGGAGATGGACCCAAATCGGTCAGCGCGCTTCTGGCGTCGATCGCCAAGCAAACACCGGTTTCCAAGCCGGTGCCCACATTGGCGCCAGAACCGAAACAGGAAGCAAGGCCAGAGCCACTGCCGGAAGTCATTGTCAAACCGGCGCCCGCGCCCACAAAACGGCCAGCGCGACAACCTGCACGCCCGAAAACCGCAGAGGCGGAACCCACGCACCCCACAGACAACACGATTACGATCACAGGAAAGAGCGGGCGTACCGTGATCGATATGCAGGGTTATACGTTCAGCGTCGACGCATCCGCCAAGACGCCCGTCTGCGAACTCGCCGGCCCCAAGGGAAACCAAACGATCACCGCCAGACAAGCCAAGGTTTTATGCGTTGTGTTCAACGCGAGGGGCCAAGGCGTGACCGGTAGAACGCTGGGAGGCATGTTCTTCAAAAGCAGCAAGCAGCCCAGCAGCACCGCGTTCGCCACCATCCACGCCTTGCGGGAGGCTTTTTCCAAAGCGCTGGGCAATCGTGCCAAGGCCGAGGCCGTGATCAAAACCCTGCCTGGCGGCGGCGGATTTTCTTACGCCGCGCCGCGGCCCAACGGTATCGATCAAATCGTGCTGGATTTTTAATTCGGTGTAGGAAACCGGAGAGCGACCCGAAGCAAAATCGTTACGGCTGCTTCCTTTCGGACCTGACCGGATTGGCGACGCATTCGCCCGCCCCCGGTTTCCCGGAAGAAGGGTTAGGGCATCCGGCGCGAAAACGCAACGTCGTTGTGTAAAACGCGCCGCAAAAATACGCCCAAGCGCCCTAAAATGTGGGCTTTTTTACGATTCGGCGCGACGCCTTCGTCCTGCGCGGACAGGCCCATGTGACAATCCACCGGCAGGACCGCAAAGGCGGGACGCGGCTTTTCAGGCTGGCGCGCGGCGCTGGCCGCCCTTGAAAAATCCGGATGCATCCCGGTCATACCAACCCCTCCATGGCGCAACCTTGTTTTTGCGTTGTTGCATCGGAGCGCAAAAAACCTTAAGAGAATACGCGTTGTAAAGTCACGCTGCAGCGCCAGAAGACTTTGCCACAAACTGTTTTGCAGGTTTTTCAGGGCCGTTGTAGCTCAGGGGTAGAGCATCGCATTCGTAATGCGAGGGTCGTAGGTTCAAATCCTATCAACGGCACCATTTTTTCTTTTACACATCTGGTTTGCTGGCGTGCTTTTTGGCGGCTTTCGCCGGTGGGTGATCTGTGCTTTCCTATCGGCTTGATCGCATTTTAAGAACAGGAAAGCCCGTGGCCGTACGTTTCGACCTTGAAAGCATCAACCGCGAAACGGTGTACCGCACGCTTGTCATCGTCGCGGGCGTCGTGCTGATCCTGTGGGGGTGCCTGGTCGTGCTGCGGCCCTTCATTCCGGCGTTCCTGCTTGCGATCATCTTTACCCTTTCCACCTGGCCCGCCTTTATCTGGCTCAAGGCACGGCTGAACGGGCGGCGCACGCTGGCCGCGTTCATCATGACGCTGGCACTGGCGCTGTGTTTCCTTGTCCCCATCGTGTTTCTGGGGTCGAGCGTGGCCGAGAATTTCGGGCGGCTTTATACGCTGGTGCTTGCGCCCGTCCTCAATTCCCCCGGCGACATGCCGCAATGGGCGCGCGACCTGCCAATGATCGGGCCACATCTGGAAACCGTGTGGACGCAGTATATCGCCCAGCCGTTGCAGGACGGCGCGACGCTCAAGGACCATGTCGCGCCAAAACTGATCGCCGTAGGCCGCGCGATCGGGCAGGGCGTGCTGGATCTTTCGCTTGGCGTGCTGATCGCATTTTTCTTTTTCCGGCACGGCGTCACGGTGGCGCAGCGCGTCAACACGCTGCTGGCCAAGTTCGCAGGCGCGCGGGCGCAGCACATGTTGACCATCTGTAAAAAAACCGTGATCGGGGTGGTTTACGGGATTCTCGGCACCGCGGTGGCGCAAGGCGCGCTGGCCGGGATCGGCCTGTGGCTTGCGGACGTGCCAGGCGCAGCGTTTCTGGGGCTGATCACCATCGTCCTGTCCTTCGTACCAATGGGTCCGCCGCTGATCTGGGTGCCCGCAACGTTCTGGTTGTACACGCACGGGCAAACCGGCGTCGCCATCTTCATGGCGGTGTGGGGCGTTCTTGTCATTTCCGGGGTGGACAACGTCGTGCGACCCTATTTCATCTCGCTGGGGTCCAATCTGCCTTTGCCGCTGGTGCTGCTGGGCGTGTTCGGCGGGTTGATCGCGTTCGGGTTCATCGGCCTGTTCATTGGGCCGACCTTGCTTGCGCTGGCGTGGACGCTGATCGTCGAATGGTCGCATTCTGACCGGCGCGTGGCCGAAGACGCCGAGGCGGCATAAACGATGCGCGTCGATCTGTTCGATTTCGACCTGCCCGAAGGCTGCATCGCGAAAACACCCGCAAGCCCGCGCGATTCCGCACGGCTTTTGCGCGTGACGCCGGATGCGCTTGCGGATATGGGTGTGCGCGACATTCCCGCGCTGCTTAAACCCGGCGATGTCATGGTGTTCAACGATACGCGGGTCATCCCCGCGCGGCTGCACGGGCGGCGCGGTGAAATCGCGGTCGAATGCCTGCTGCATCAGGCAGTGGATGCGCAAAGCTGGCTGTGTTTCGCGCGGCCCGCGAAACGCCTGAAACCCGGACAAACCATCGTTTTTGCGCCGGATTTCGCCGCGCGCGTGGGCGAACGCACCCCGGACGGGCAGGTGCTTTTGACCTTCGATTGCCCCGACCTATTCGCGATGCTGGAGCGTTACGGCGAAATGCCGTTGCCGCCCTATATGCACCGGCGGGCGGGCGCATCGGACCGCACGGATTATCAGACCGCCTATGCGCGGCATCCGGGGTCGGTCGCGGCACCGACGGCGGGGCTGCATTTCACGCCGAAGCTTCTGGCCGCGATCGACGCCGCTGGCGCACGGCGCGTGCATGTGACGCTGCATGTCGGAGCGGGCACGTTCCTGCCGGTCAAGGCCGATGACACGGACGACCATGTGATGCACGCGGAATGGGCACATGTCAGCGAGGAGGCCGCCGCCGCGATCAACGCCGCGCGGCAGGCGGGCGGGCGCGTGGTCGCGGTGGGTACGACCAGTTTACGGACATTGGAATCCATGGCGGATGAAAACGGGGTTCTTCAGGCCGGACGACGCGAAACCCGGCTGTTCATCACGCCGGGTTATCGTTTCAGATGCGTCGACGTGCTGATGACCAATTTCCACCTGCCGCGTTCGACCTTGTTGATGCTGGTATCGGCCTTCGCTGGGCGGGAGCGGATGCTTGCCGCCTATCGCCACGCAATCGCGGACGGATACCGGTTTTATTCATACGGCGATGCGTGCTGGCTGGAACCTGCCGCCTAGGGCGCCGAAGGCACAAGCGTGGCGGGTCCGCATGCCGGTGCAGATGCGGTCTGATCTTCGCACACACCAACTTCGTTCCTGCGGTCGCGCGCCTTCAGAAAAGCCGTGTGCAGGTCGAATCGCCGCAAATCGTGCTGCATACCCGCCTGACGAAAGGCGCGTTCGTAATCGTCTTTTCCGCGTAGCAGGAGCGTCAGCATTTGCCTGACGATATCCTGCAACGGAAATTCCGGAAACACGGGCGCAAGGCCATAGCACACCTCCTGACGCAGGACGCTGCCCTTCAGGGGGCCGCGCGGTCCGCGTCCGCCTTCGCCGTATTCGGATTTCATGCCGCGCAGCAATGCCCGCCCGATCATTTCCATGGTGTCGGCATCGTCGATACAACCCAAAAGTCGCACGGATTCACCCAGAAACATTGCGTGCGCGGGGAGCAGATCGACGCGCTCGGTACGGAGCTGGATATCCGAGGTCATGCCGTGGATGCCCATCGTGTAAAAATCCTCGTACGGCACGACCGGACCTTGCTGATTTTCAAACTGGTCGGCGCTGGTCGACAGGCGCGCCAGAAAAAGACCGGTTGCGCAGTCCGTGTTTTTTACACCCTCGACGCCAAGGACCAAACTTGTCCTAGAATAAAGGATCAGCGTGCCATCCCTGGCACTGATGCTTGGTATATTGGCGCGGATGATGGTGCCGGTGCGCAGGGCTTCAAGACCGGTCGGTGCGGTATCGGGGGAATAGGTCATGGATATTTTTTAGGGAAATGCCATGACGTCTGTCAAATATGGTGAAACAACGCGATCAGCGGCGCAGGTTGTGCTGATACGCCTCCCACGCGCTGTGATAGGCGGCGGTGGCGATGCGGTAATCATGCCAGGCCAGCGCGATGTCCATGCTGTGGCCGTGAATTTCGGCGGTGACGATCTGGCGCGCCGGCAGAGCCGCGTAACGCTGGCGCAATTGTTCGGCGCCACGGCGGCTGCGGATGGCGTCGCGCACCATACCGCGCAGGTCGAACATGCGTTCGGCCAGAAACTTTACGTCATACCATTGCGGCGTGTCCGCGTTGGCGACAATGGCGACCGCAGATAACGGGGCGTTCTGGTTGGCTACGGCGATGCTGCGGATCGTGCCGGCCGCTTTCATCCCGGTTTGAATTTTTGCGTACATACTTCCTCTAGTCCCGTCTGGGTTTCGAAAGGTTATACAGCGGATTGGTTAAAAAAGCATTAAAAATAATTGTTGCAATTACAAGAATGGTTATTATAACTACTCTATGGACTTTGCAGGGCAAATTCGGGCCGCACGCGCCTTTTTAAACCTGACGCAGGAGCAGCTTGCGGCGCAGGCGGACCTGTCCTTGCAGGGGATGCAGAAGGTCGAGCGCGGCGAAAGCCAGCCGACCGCGCGCACCCAGCGCAAGATCAGGGCCGCGCTGGAGCAGCGCGGGGTGACATTCACCGATGGCGGTATCCAGTATTCAGAATTCCCGATTTATTTTTTGCGTGGTGAGACGCACGAAGACGCTTATTTACAGCTTCTCAACGATGCGTACGCCCATCTTAAGGAGCAGAAGAACAAAGAATTGCTGATCATGTACGCGGATGACAGCGTATCGCCGCCATCGGTCAACAATTTCTATCGCATGATGCGCGCGGACGGCATCCGGATGCGCCAACTGGTGGAAGCCGGAAACACATACATTATCGGCCCGCTTGATGAATACCGGTATATCCCCAAACCCTATTTCATCAACCGCGTCACATTGATTTACGGCGACCGGATCGCGTGGGAATCCGGCGACGTGCTTAAAACCATCGTCCGCGTCGATCCTGTCGGGACCGAAATCCAACGCAATACTTTCAATCTTTTGTGGAGCGTGCTGGACAAGCCGGTCACGACCACAGCCAAGGAGCATTTCAATGACTGAGCCATCCTATACCGTAAAGGTCAAAAGCGGCGCCGGATGGCGCGCCTTCGATACCGCGCGCCTCCAGATCAGCGTCGGGCAGGCCTATCACGAAGGCGAAAAATTTGCGGCCACCATAGATTGGGTTCGGGACCGGTTCAAAAAGGTCATCATCTGCGTCAACGACACGCTGCAACGGCACAATTTGCGTTTCGAGCACGGTATGCCGGAATCCACCGCGCTGCGCCTGACACAAGACCACGGCATGGCATGGGTTGCCCGCAACATGCCGGTAATCGAGACCTTGAAGGATTTTGAAATCCATCATTGGGATTCATGGCGCGCATTGCCCGAATACGCCGGGCAATTCGCGGAAATCCAATCCCTTTACGAAAACAAGCCCGATGTGCGCGATGCCATAGAGGCAGAGGTTATCGAATTCTGGGCGCGCCGAACCAAGCGGCTGGGCGTGAACGAGGATTACCGCCTGCCGTCTTTCCGCAAACACGCAATCGATTACCTGATCGAAGAGACAGCGGCGTTCTTCCTGATGTTCAAGCGCAATACCGCAACCGATGTCTATCCCGGTTCGGTCCTTATTCCCTGTCTGCTTGGACAAACATATTGCCCGGAAATCAAACCCGGCCTGTTGGGCGCGCGGGCGTTTACGCGCATCGACTTTTCACGGCGCGAACATGACGCGCGCAAGGCGGTGTAGCTCTGGCACGCGATCTGACCCGTTTATTTCCATCCACGCCCGATGCCCCGGTTTTGCAATTCGAGCGGGATATCGCCGACCTGCTGTCCGGACGGCGGCAGGGACATATGGCGCAATGGGAGGGATGGGCCAGCCGCCACGTATCGCCGAAAGCCGATATACCGGACGCGCATTATCTTCTGCGTGCCGAGATCGGCACGATCAACCGCGCGGCGCATCAATCCGCGATCGAAACGGCGCTGCGCAGCATCGACACGGTGGTCGAGCTGGGGCCGGGAAGCCCGGAAAGCATCGCGGGCAAGACCCTGCCCTTCCTTGCCCATGCGCGCCGCTATATCGCGGTGGACCAAGCCGCGCATCAGGCCTATGGCGCGGCGGAGCAGGTCTTGCGCGCGACGCGGCTGGAGACCGAAGCCGTGATATCCGATTATTACAACCCGCCGATTCCCAAACAGGGGCGCGGGCGTACCGCCTTCGTCATGTGGGGCGGGGCGATCGGCAACATCGCCGGACGCGCGGGGAGCGACCCCCTGCCCGGTCTTTTGTCCGAACTTGGGGCGCTGGCCGCCAACTGCAATCCGGGCGATGTCGTGTTCGCGGGCATCGATACCGAGGACGACCTCGCAAAATTGAACGCCGCGTATAATTGCGCGCTGCTTTCGCGCAAATTCCTGAGCGTGCTTTTCGCCGCTAAAAAATTCGGCCTGACATCCGGCGATTTCCGCCCCGAAAGCTGGAGCCATAAATCGGTCTGGCACAAGGCCGCGCGGCAATGCGCGCATTATCTGATCGCAGGGGAAGACCAGGATTTCGCCATCGGGTCGGAGCGCCTGCGCATCCATGCCGGCTATTCTGTGATCACCAATAACAGTTACAAATTCACGCAAGATGCCATCCGCATGGCCGCGCGTACGGCCGGTTTTTCGCGCGTGGTCGTCACCGACGACCGACCGATGGCGCTTTTGATGGCGACGCGCTAGATACGATATTCCAACCCCATGCCGAACGGCGGCAAATGAAATCGTGCCGCCGCCTGTGCGTCCCCGGCCAGCGCCGCGCGTAAATCATCGGCGGGCGCATCGATGCCTTCGTCCGTCAGCTGAATGGTTCCGAAATGCATGCCCAGTGTCCGCGGCGCGCCTAGATCGCGCCACGCGGCCACCGCGTCCGCCGGGTTCATGTGGACATTGCCCATGAACCAGCGCGGTTCATACGCGCCCACGGGCAGCAGAGCCAGTGCAGGAACCCCGTGTTTTTCCCGGATCGCGCGAAAATGCGCACCGTCGCCATAGGCGGTATCGCCCGCGAAATAGACCATGCCCGCCGGGGTCGCGATCACGAACGCGCCCCACAGGGCACGGCGGCGGTCATACAGCCCGCGCGCAGACCAGTGCAGCGCCGGTTCCAGCGTCACGCGCACGCTGCCCGGTTGCGAATTCAGTTCGGCATCCTGTCCCCAGTCGAGCGCGCGGATACCGGGCAGGCCGATGATCCTGTCATTGCCCAGCGGGGTGACGATCAACGGTTCGTCGCGACGATAAAGACGCCCAAGCGCCGGACGGTCGAGATGGTCGTAATGGTTGTGCGACACCAGCACGAGGTCGATGCGCGGCAGATCGGCAAACGGGATTGCAAGCGGGCGCACGCGGCGCGGGCCCATAAAAGGCAACGGGCTTGCGCGGCTTGATAAAAACGGGTCGGTCAGGATGTTCACCCCCGCCGCCTGAATAAGGAAGGTCGCCTGACCGATATAGGTCACACGGATTGTGCCGGACGCGTCGACACGTTCGGGCGGCGGCGCGGATGGTTGCGGCGGATATCTATGGGGCCGGGCATCCGGCCACTTCGCGCGTCTGCCCGTCAGACGCCAGCGGATCAGGTCGGCGCGGCTTTTGTCGGTGGGGAATCCGGGATTGAAAAAGCGTTTGCCGTCAAAATGCGCTGTTTCCGGCCCACGGTAATAGACGCGGCCCAGACCGGCCGCGTAAAGCAGGGCAAAGGCAAGCGCCAGTAAAAAGAAAACGGTCCACATGCGGCGTTATATATATGGCGCGCCGGTTCGAACAAAGTTCGAACCTATCGTCATGTAGGGCGGCCCATTCCCGAAGGTAATGGCGCGCCCGAGAGGATTCGAACCTCTGACCTCGTCCTCCGGAGGGACGCGCTCTATCCAGCTGAGCTACGGGCGCCTTGTAGGTGGTGCGTGGGTGGCATTCAAACCATGCGCGGAGGTTTGTGTCAAAGCCTTGTTACGGCCGTTCGTTGATGCGGCGGGTCAGCGTGCCCCAATGCAGGCCGGAAAACAGGTGCGCGTACACCCCGGCCAGCCATCCCTTGTCGCGCCATTCGACCAAGGTCTTTTCAGACAGTTGGTTGAATTTTTCCTCGTCGACGATACGGAAGCCGGAAAAGCTGACGCGGCGGCCGTTGTTCAGGGTCATTTCGGCCGAGCGTTCGACCAGCAGGCCGGAATCCGCCAACACCCGCGCAAAGGCTTCGGTCTGTTTCGCCGCGACATGGAAGGAACGGCAGAATTCCATGGCGTTCTTGGCCGGCTGGGCTGGCTGGCCCTTGTCATCGAACAGGCGGTCCTGCGTGCCGCGCTGCATGGTTTGGGGCGTATCGTCGATACACAGGGAAAGCTGCCTGCCATCCGGGCTTTCAGAAAGGATAAACGGATAACGACGGACATAGGCCGGGATATACGCGTTTTCCGCCCATTGTCCGGCTTGGTCGACGAACAGGTTTTCCCCCTCGCGCACACCGACGATCGCGACCGGCGTCGCCGCGGCATCGCGCGAGAATGCGATGGGATAATGATGCGCCACCTGCGGAAATTCGACGAGGTTGATCGGCACCGCCGTGACCTTTGCGGCAAAATCGTAGGTCATGGCCTTCGGGATCACGACATCGGCATGCGCGCGCGCGTCGAGCAGCGTCGGGCGAACGTAAAAGAGCGGCAAAGGCTGCGCCGGGGCGGTCCCGGTTTCGGCTGAGGAAGATGTGGCGGGCGATTTCGGCGGCGTCATGTTCGTTTCCTGTACTTGTCTATAGCCAGAAAATAGGCCAAAACCGGCGAATGGACAACCCGAGCGGGGATACAAAACTGCACGAAGCCCTGATCCGCGCCGCACAGGCGGCGGGAGAGCGGATCATGGAGGATTTCGGCCAAAAGCCGGAGATCATCCACAAGCGCGACGGCAGCCCGGTCACGGCAAGCGACGATGCCGCCGAGGCGCTGATTCTGGGCGCGCTTGGCGCGCTCAGCCCCCTGCCCGTCGTGGCGGAGGAGGCGATGCACGCCCGACCCGCGCCGGAATTCCCTGAAGGCGCCTCGTTCTGGCTGGTCGACGCGCTGGACGGGACGCGGGAATTCATCAGCGGCGGCCAGAATTTCAGCGTCAACATCGCGTTGATCGAACGCGGCCAGCCGACATTCGGCGTCATCCACGCCCCGGCGCACGGCATCACGTGGCATGCCGCGCGCGGCGCGGGGGCACACCGCATCGAAAACGGACACACGCAGCGCGTGCGGATGCGCGAGGCCGATGCGCACAACCTTGCCATACTGGGCGGGGTGCAATCGAGCGCGGCCGTGGTGCTGGAGCCGATTATCGGCGCGCATAAAATCGGTAACCGCGCGCAGATGAGTTCGTCGATCAAATTCTGCCTTCTGGCGCAGGGACAGGCGGATCTTTATCCCCGTCTTGGCCGGACTTACGAATGGGACACGGCGGCGGGGGACATCATCCTGCGCGAGTCGGGCGGCGCGGTGATCGCGCTTACCGACCATCTGCCGCTGGCTTACGGCAAGCGCGCGGCGGGGTTCGCCAATCCGGGTTTCGTCGCAGGGACGCGCAAATCCCTCAGGCTTTAAGCGCAGGCAGGTCGCGGTAAAGATCCAGCGCCTCGGGGTTGGCCAGCGCCTCGACATTCTTCACCTTCCGCCCGTGCACGACGTCGCGCACCGCCAGTTCGGTGATCTTGCCCGATTTGGTGCGCGGAATATCGGCCACCGCGATGATCTTCGCCGGGACGTGGCGGGGGCTGGCCCCTTTTTTGATCGTCTCGCGGATGCGTTTTTCCAAGCCATCGTCCAGCGCCGCGCCCGCGCGCAGACGGACAAACAGGATAATGCGCTGGTCGCCTTCCCACATCTGGCCGATGGCGATCGATTCCAACACTTCGGGCACCTGTTCGACCTGACGGTAAATCTCGGCCGTGCCGATGCGCACGCCGCCGGGTTTCAACGTCGCGTCGGAGCGTCCATGGATGATCCAGCCGCCATGCACGGTGCGTTCGACCCAATCGCCATGGCACCAGATATTCGGAAAACGTTCGAAATATGCCGCGCGATATTTTTTGTCGTCCGCATCGTTCCAGAAACAGACGGGCATTGAAGGAAACGGCACGGTGCAGACCAGTTCCCCCTGCCCCGCGCCGGGCGGGATGGGTTTGCCGTCGTCGTCGAACGCGTCCATCGCGTATCCCAGTCCCGCGCCCTGGATCTCGCCGCGCCAGACGGGAGAGATGTTATTGCCGATGACGAAGCAGGACACGATGTCCGTGCCACCGGAGATGGAGGCAAGATGCAGGTCGGTTTTGATCGCATCGTAAATGTAATCGAAGCTTTCATGCACCAGAGGCGAACCCGTGGAGGTGAGCGTACGCAAGGTTGCCAGTTTATGCGTATCTTTTGGGCGCAAATCCGCCTTTTTGATCGCGTCGATATATTTGGCGGCGGTGCCGAACAGGGTCATGTTTTCGGCATCCGCGTAATCCCACAGGACGTTGCCGTCGGGATAAAAAGGCGAGCCGTCATAGGTGAGCAGCGTCGCGCCCGACGCCAGCGCGGAAACCTGCCAATTCCACATCATCCAGCCGCAGGTGGTGAAATAAAAGACGCGATCGTCCTTTTTGATATCGCACTGAAGCTGGTGTTCCTTCATGTGCTGGAGCAACGTGCCGCCCGCGCCGTGAACGATGCATTTGGGCGCGCCGGTGGTTCCCGACGAATACATGATCACCAAAGGATGGTTGAAGGCAAAGCGCGGAAATGGAATATCGCCCGGAATCATCGCATCGCAAACCGCGTCGAAATTGCGCGTCGCTGGCATGCCCGCCAGATCGGGTTCATCCCTAATTTGCGGGATGATCAGCGTGTGTTCCAGGCCCGCGATCAACGGCTGGATTTCGCGCAACTTGGGCAGGCAGTCGATGATTTTGCCGTTGTACCAGTAGCCGTCGACGGCGATCAGCACTTTGGGCGCGATCTGGCCGAAACGGTCGACGACGCCCTGCACCCCGAAATCGGGCGAGGCGGAGGACCAGATCGCGCCGATCGAGGACGCCGCCAGCAGGCCGATCACCGCCTCGGGCATGTGGCTGACGAAGCCCGCAACACGGTCGCCCGGCCCCACGCCCAGATCCAGCAACACCTGACGCAGTTGTGATACGCGATCGTACAGCGCGCGGTGCGAAAGACGGCGTTCGGCCTTGTCCTCGGCGCGGTAGACGATGGCGTCGGCATCGTCGCGGCGGCGGAGCAGGTTTTCAGCGTAGTTGATTTTACCATCCGGGAAAAAGCGCGAGCCGATCATCTCTGGCGTCGCATCCAGAACGCGCGGCCCTTTGTCGCCGATCACGCCCATGAAATCCCAGGCCAGCTCCCAGAAGGCGGCGGGCGCCCTGATAGACCAGTTCCAAAGCGCGGCGTAATCGGGCAGCGTGTGGCCCGCAGCCGTTTCGGCATGTTTTCTGAATGCCTCAAGCCGGGAGGCCGCAACAGTGGCGGGGGACGGGGACCAGAGCGGGGATGTGTCGGCGGCGTAAGTCATGGCGCGAACCAGTGTACCTTCTGCGCCGGGTGACGCAAAGGCGCGGCGTTTTTTAGCACATCGTCATCCCCGCCACTTTAATTGACATATTGTTTATTGTTCTGCTAGGAACATATTTATGCGCGGCGACAAAGACACCACAGCACAAGGGGTAACGCAGGGGACGGGGATGCTTATCGCCGCCAAGCCTTCGGAACCCGGTCCGGTTGCATACAGCCCACCTGTCCCACAGGTCGTGCCGCCATCATGTCCGGCCAGTCTTGAAGACGCGCCGGAAATCGAGGCGCTGGGGATTTTGCGGGGTTACGAGCGGGCAGTCCGCGACCATGCGTATGATTTCGCCAGCGGCGCCAAGCGCACCGAAGATTTGAACGTGCTGCACGGCATCGGTACACGGACACCCCTGTTTTTGAACGATGCCGCCCGTCTGGCCTTTCAGATTCAGGCCGGCGCAAAAAATTACGATGCCATCGAAGCCATGGAGGACGAACGTCTTCACCGGCTTCATGCGACGCTGCAAACCGATCTGGCCATCGCCACACGGCGTTGGGCGCGCCTGAACGCTTATGAACGGATCGATTTCGCAAGCCTAGTGATGCAAAGCCAAGCCCTGGCATTCGGCACCAGAATGCCAGATGAAATCGTCGCATTCAGCCTTTCGAAAGCCGAACACAAGGCGCGTTTCGCATATTTTCAATCCCCCGTTTTTCCGCAGGCCTGCACCCTGCGCGGACCGATCGACCCGCGCAGCGGCATCCGGACCCGAGGCGGCATCGCGGTCGCGTTCAATCTTCACGCCGATGCAGGAAATTACCTTGAAGACCCGGTTGAAGCCGTGGCCACAGGCGTGCATGAACAGGGACACGTACAGCATACCGATCTGTTCCGGGTGATATTGAAGCAGGGGCACCCGTATCTGGACTTCAAGCCCGGGCTGGAAATACAGCGCAGCAAATGGGAAACCGATTCGCCGCTGAGCGATATTTTTTACCGCGCCGCGCTGCATGAACGGCACGCGCACGCCATCGACCAGAAATTCCGAAGACTGATGCGCGGGCAGAAGGCGTGGCCGGAACGTTTTATTTTCGCGCGCGCCATGACGGACCTGAACCAGCCCGCAAGAATCCCCTTGCCAGCCACCCCGTAAGGGGCATAGATTGCCCACGCAAAGGAGAGATTTCCATGCCCTTTGCGTCCAAAACCCCACAACGTAAATCCATCCGCGAGGCGCTGACCTTCGACGATGTGCTTCTGGTGCCTGCGGCATCGGAAGTCCAACCGCATGCCGTCGACGTGTCGACGCGGCTGACGCGCTCGATCGCGCTGAACATTCCGCTTTTGTCGGCAGCGATGGATACGGTGACCGAAAGCATGATGGCCATCGCCATGGCGCAGGCAGGGGGTCTTGGCATCGTGCACCGCAACCTTACCGTTGGCGCGCAGGTCGAGGAGGTGCGCAAGGTCAAACGTTACGAATCCGGCATGGTGGTCAATCCCATCACCATCGGCCCGGACGCAACGCTGGCCGAGGCATTCGACCTGATGCGCAAATACGGCATTTCAGGTATTCCAGTGGTCGAACAGTCGCGCAAGCTGGTGGGCATTCTGACCAACCGCGACGTGCGCTTCGCCAGCAATCTGGACCAACCGGTGCGCGAATTGATGACCGCCGAAGGTCTTGTCACCGTGCGCAACCGCGTCGACAAGGAGGAGGCCAAGCGCCTTTTGCACCAGCACCGCATCGAAAAGCTGTTGGTCGTCGACGATCAAGACCGCTGCATCGGTCTGGTCACGGTCAAAGATATCGAAAAATCGACACAAAACCCCAATGCGTGCAAGGACACGCAGGGCCGCCTGCGCGTGGGCGCGGCAGTGGGCACCGGTGATAACGGTTACGAGCGCGCACAAGCGCTGGCCGACGCCGAGGTCGACGTCATCATCGTCGACACCGCGCACGGGCATTCACGGGCGGTTCTGGACACGGTCACGCGCATTCGGCGCATCCAGTCGAATTCGGTCGACGTAATCGCGGGCAACGTCGCCACCGCAGACGCGGCGAAGGCACTGATCGATGCCGGAGCAGACGCGGTCAAGGTCGGCATCGGGCCGGGATCGATATGCACCACGCGCGTGGTCGCGGGCGTCGGCGTGCCGCAACTGACCGCGATCATGGACGTAGCCGACGCATGTCAGGCCGCGGATATCCCGGTCATCGCGGATGGCGGCATCCGTTTTTCAGGCGATCTGGCCAAGGCGGTCGCCGCCGGCGCGGATGTCGTTATGCTGGGGTCGATGTTCGCCGGCACCGACGAAGCGCCGGGTGAAATGGTGCTGTACCAAGGACGCTCGTACAAGACGTACAGGGGGATGGGATCCGTCGGTGCGATGACCCAGGGTTCGGCGGACCGCTATTTTCAAGGGCAGGTCAAGGAAACCCAGAAACTCGTGCCGGAAGGTATCGAAGGCCGGGTGCCATACAAAGGTCCGATGGGTGCGGTCGTACACCAGTTAACCGGCGGGCTGCGGGCTGCGATGGGGTATACAGGTTCCAAAACCATCGCCGAGATGAAGGCCAATGCGCAGTTCGTACGCATGACCGGGGCCGGATATCGCGAATCCCACGTCCATGACGTACAGATCACGCGCGAGGCCCCGAATTACCGCCAGGAAAGCTGATCTTCCGTTTCGTGAAAGCTGCCTAATACAAGGTTTTTACGGCGGTCGGCGTGATGGCTGGCCGACCCATATGTTTTATATTTGTGACAAAATTCATGGAGCGGCGTGGTTTTATAAAGCCCCCCCTTGCGCAGAATGCGGCAGCGACTAGATTGGTAAATAGCCATAGCCACATGAGGGGATGCCATCCATGTTTAATCGTTTTCTTCTGACTGTCGCCGCATTGATGGGGGTGTGCGTCACGCCCGCTTTTGCCGGGGCCAAAACCTATGACTTCAACAAGCCACACACGCAGATTTTGTTCTTCGTCGATCACATGGGATTTTCACATTCCAGCGGACGATTTCTCGATTTCGACGGCTCGCTGACATACGACCCCGAAAAACCGGCGGAGTCCAGCACTCAAGTCACGATCAAGACCGACTCGCTGGAAATGAACGATGCCAAATGGAACGAGCACCTGAAAAGCCCGGATTTCTTCAACGTCGCGCAATATCCGACCATGAATTTTGCCAGCACCAAGGTCGAGCCGGTGGACGCGACCCATGCCAAAATAACCGGCGATCTGACGATGCTGGGCCAGACCCATCCGGTGACACTCGACGTCACCTTGAACAAATGCGGAGAGCAGGCGATGACCAAGCAGGAAACCTGCGGGTTCGACGCGACGGGTAGCCTGAAACGCACAGAATGGGGCATGGACAAATTCGTGCCTATGGTCGGCGACGACGTGAAGCTGATGATCACCGTCGAAGCACCGGTGCAGTCGGGCGCAAATCAGTAAACACAAAAATGCCAAGCGAGCGGGCGAGCGGGGGTTTTCTTTCATGCAGATGCGCAACACGGCGGATAAATACGGGGCGGTCGCACGCATCCTGCACTGGCTGATCGCGGCATTGGTGGTCGCGATGCTGCTGATGGGTGTGGTGATGGAGGATCTGAGCGGTCCCACCAAATTCGAGGTGATGAGCCTTCACAAGGCAACCGGCATCACGATTCTGGCGCTGATGCTGGTGCGGCTTGGCTGGCGGCTGATCAATCACGGCATGCCGATGCAGAACCCTGCGCACGCCAAGTGGGAACGGATGTTGTCCACTGCCGTACACTGGGCGCTATACGTGCTTTTGATTGCGATGCCGTTGAGCGGATGGATTCTGGTGGACGCCGCGAATTCAACCATCAACTGGTATGGGTTTTTCCCGCTTCCGCACATCGTGGGGCCGGACAAGGAATTGCGCCACCTGATGGCGGAAACGCACGAAACGATCGCAACCCTGATCTGGATCACGCTGGGGCTGCATGTCGCAGGCGCACTCAAGCACCATTTCATCGACAAGGACGCAACGATGCGCCGGATGCTGCCGGCGTTCATACTGGGCCTTATGTTACTGGGCGGGACAGCACATGCCGCCGACACGCCCTACACATGGGCCATCGATCACGGCAAAAGCCATCTGACCTTCGAGGCGACGCAGGAAGGCAGCGCATTCACCGGCACGTTCACGGCGTTCGACGGGACCATCGTTTTCGACCCCACGCACCCGGAAAGCGGACGGGCGCAGATCGCCATCGACCTTAACAGCGCGGATTCCGAAAACGACGAGCGCGATTCGACCCTCAAGGGCCGCGACTGGTTCGACACCACGACGGCGCCGACAGCGAGCTACAAAATCGAAAAGTTCATCAAAGGCGACAAGGACGGCGATTACACGGCGGTGGGCCAACTGGTCCTGCGCGGCGTTGAAAAACCCGTAAGTCTTCCTTTTCACCTGACGATGCAGGAAAAAGACGGCGGCATTTATGGCCGTTTCGTCGGTGAAACGCAGATCAACCGGCTGAATTTCGGGGTGGGCGACGGGCAATGGGCCGATCCCAAAATGGTGGGCGATACCGTCACCGTACGCATCGATCTGTCCGCCACCACGCAAAAGCCCAAATAAACCATTCCGCGCCAACGCGTTACCCCGCAATTTCCACACTGTTAATAGTGCGTCCGGTCGGGTATGATCGGGGTCCATGCGCACGCTTTACCACCTCTGGCTGCACCCGTTTTCGCGTAAGGTCCGCGTGGCCCTGGCGGAAAAAGGGCTCGATTTCAGCCTGAAGCTTGAAAAAATATGGGAGCGGCGCACCGAATTCCTGGCTATCAACCCGGCGGGCGACGTACCCGTGATGGTGGAGGAGGACGGCACCGTCCTAAGCAATTCCAACGTCATTTGCGAATACCTCGAAGAAGTCTACGACCATACCGACCTGCTTGGCCCGGACGCGTTGCAACGGGCGGAAACGCGGCGGCTGATCGGATGGTTCGACGTCAAGTTCAACCGCGAGGTCACGGAAAACCTTGTCGGCGAAAAAATCATGAAGCGGTTTTTAAAACTGGGGGAGCCGCACGGCCCTTCGATCCGCGCCGGGCACGCCAACATCCACTACCATCTCGATTATATTTCGTACCTGATGGAAAAGCGCCGCTGGCTTGCGGGGGACCGGTTCTCGCTTGCCGATATCTGCGCGGGCGCGCATCTTTCGGCCATTGATTATATCGGCGACGTGCCGTGGGACGAACATCCGGGCGCAAAGGCATGGTATATGCGCCTGAAGCAGCGGCCGTCCTTCCGTCCACTGCTTGAGGACATGGTGCCCGGCTTCGCGCCCGCGCCGCACTACACCCGCACCGATCATTAAGGCACGACCCCGTGACCAACCAAACCGCCCCCGCCCGCAAAAAACTTTTCTGCTTCGGCTATGGTTATGTCGCGCAAGCGCTGGCCGGCGCGCTTATGGCCGCGGAACCCGGTGCATGGACCATCGCGGGCACGACGCGCGACCTTGAAAAGCTGCGCGCGCTCAAGGCCCGGGGCATACAAACCTATCTGTTCGACGACGATCACCCGCTGGACGACCCGTTCACCGCGCTGGAAGGGACGACGCATATTCTTTTATCCGTGCCGCCCAACGATGCGGGCGATCCGGTCTTTCAATTCCATGCCGACGACATCGCCGCGCTTGACGGTCTTGCATGGACAGGGCTTTTATCCAGCACGGCGGTATACGGCGATCGCGACGGCGGCTGGGTCGACGAGGAATCGGAAATACGCCCCACCAACAAGCGCGGCAGCCGCCGCGCGCTTGCGGAATCGCAATGGTTGAGCCTGTACGCATCAGACCGGCTTCCCGTTCATGTCTTTCGGCTTGCCGGCATTTATGGCCCCGGGCGCAGCGCGATCGACGCCGTGCACGCGGGCATGACGCGGCGGATCGACAAACCGGGACACGCCTTCAACCGCGTGCATGTCGACGATGTGGTCGGCACGCTGATCGCATCGATGGCGCGCCCGCATCCGGGGCACGCCTATAACGTGTCCGACGACCTGCCCGCGCCAAGCCACGAGCTGATCGCGCTGGCCTGCGAGATCATGAGGCTGCCCGTGCCGCCGCTGATCCCGTTCAGCGAGGTGGATCAGGCCCCGATGGCGCGGAGTTTTTATCTGGACAACAAGCGGGTCAAAAACGGGCTGATCAAGTCGGAACTTGGCGTCACCCTGAAATACCCGGATTACCGCAGCGGGCTGAAAGCCTGTTACGAGGCCGAACGGCAAAACCGCATGCCGATGGATTTTTTCCGCCGCAACGAAGGCGGACAGGTCTAAGGCCGGGACGTCAGAGCGGCGTAAGGCCGCGTTTGCGCAAATACGGCTCAAGCTGTAATTCGGCGGATCCTGTCATCGCCTTAAGCAGTTTTTCCGGCGCCACGGATGCGCCGGCGCGCAGGACCACGTCGCGGAAGATGCCGGTCAGCTTGCGGTCATAAGCGCCATCCTGTTCAAACCGCGCGAATACCGCCGCGCTCATGATGTCCGCCCACACATAGCTGTAATATCCGGCAGGATAGGACGAGGCGATGATATGATTGAAAGACGGCAACACACAGACGCGCGGCATGTCAAAAGCCGCATAAGGGGTCTGCACGGTTCTTTCCCATGCATGCCAATCCATCGGTGCGGATGCACCGGGTGGCATTGTATAAAGTGCAAGATCGATCGCGTTGAAACCCATCTGCCGCAATACAATCGGTGCCTGATAATGACGCTCGCGCGCATTCAGCCGTGCAATCACATCATTCGAAAGCGGTGCACCCGTTTGATGATGGCGCAGATACAGCGCGGCGACTTCCGGCAAAAGATGGTAATTTTCGGAGAGCATCGAGGGCAGTTCAATGAAATCCCATACAGTCTTGAAGGCGGAGAGCGATACATAGGGCGCGCGCGATACAATCGTGTGCATCGCATGCCCTGTTTCATGGAAAAGAACCTGAACCTGGGCAAGATCAAGCAGGATCGGCGCATTGTCTTCCGGCTTTGAATAATTGCAGGCCAGAACCATGACCGGCAGGCGTTCACGCCCGTCGGCATCCACGTGATAAGATTGAAAATCCATCGCCCAGCCGTTGTCGCGTTTTTCACCGGGTCTGGCGAAAATATCCATGATCAAGTAGCCGACGGGGTGGCCGTCCCGCCCGCGCATTTCATAGGCGCGCGCATCCGGCGTGAACACCGGCAGATCGGGACGTTCGACCATGTCGTAGTCGTAGAAATTCTTGATATGGGCGCGCAATGCCCCCAGTACGTTATCAAGGACGGTGTGTTGCTTGATTTCCTGAAAATCCAGGGCGAATTCCCGTTCGATCAGCTTGCGCCGGTAATAGGGCAGATCCCATGGCTCAAGTTTCGCAATACCGTCTTCCATGGCGATCGCGGCGTAGGCTTTCATCTCCTGCCGCATCGCGTCGCGCGCGGCCACACCGACCTGGCTTACAATCCCGGCGACCTGCTCGGACGATTTCGCCATACGCAAACCCGCCAGCCTGAAGGCGAAATAATGCGGAAAGTCCAAAAGGCCGGCCTGCGCCGCGCGCAATTCGACGATTTCCTTCAAAAGCGGGAAATTTCCACCTTCCCCATCATGCGCGGCACGGTTCATATAGGCCGTGTACATGGCCTGACGCAGGTCGCGGTTTTGTGAAAACGTCATCACCGCTTCATAGGTCTGCATGTTCAGCAAAAAGACATGCGCGCCCGGCTTTTCGCGTTTCAAACCCTCGGCCAGCGCGGCACGCACGGCACTTTCCGGCAGGCCCGATATGTCGCAATCCGTTTCGACAACCACGGCCCCGGTTATCGCCGATCTGACGATGTTTTGGGTAAATCGCGGCTTGAGTTCGGAAAGGCGCGCTTCATTCGCGGCGTATTGCGCGCGCGATGCGTCATCAAGACCGACGCCGTTCATGAAAAACAAATGTCGGAAGCGTTCGACTAGCGCGATTTGCGCATCGCCTTGCATATCCGTAACCTGCGTCAGCCGGTCATAGACGTCGCGATTTTGAAAAACCGCGACTTCAAAGGCGTTAATGGTTTTCTGGATTTCGCGGCCCGCTTCAACGAAGCCGGGCTTGCCGATATTGTTAAGGAAGATGTAAGCCCATGACTCGAACGTCGCCAGCGGCCGTAAAACATATTCCAGCGCAAGCGCGGTATTTTCAAAATCCGGCGCGCACGGATCAGATGCCAGCGCCATGATGCGTTGCCGCGCATCCACAAGCATATCTGCGCAATCACGGCGTAATGCTTCAGGATCTAAGGCGGAGAAATCGGGATAGCCGTGCGGAAGATTGGTCATAAGGATGGACCGTAAACGGTCGTCCACAATATGTCAAAATTACCTGCCGTTTCCTATTCATCCATTCTGGCCTTGCGTTCGCCGTCGGCGAAGGTCAGCGATACGGGCTGGCCCGCGCGCAGGCCAGCCGCCGTGGGTATGACATGTCCCGAAGCATCGCGGACCAGTGCGAAACCACGGGCGAGGACGTTTTTAAAGCTTAGGGATTCCAGCATCCGCGCGGCCGCGGAGAGGCGCAGGTGCGCCGTTTCCAACGTGGCCTGGGGCGCGCGGACGCGGGCCGTTGCCAATGCGCGGTCGGCACCGGCCAGCATGCGGTCCAGCGCGCGCGAAAGTGCGGCTGTACCACGCTCCAGCCGTGCCGCGGCGGACAGGACGACATCCTGCGGCGTACGCAGTCGGGCGGATGTACGTGTAATCGTACGTTCAGCGGAAGAAAGAATTTTATCGGCGCCATGGGAAAGCGAGAGCACGGCACGGTCGAGCCGCTGGGCGGGCGTTTCCAGGATGCGGGCCGGATTGCCCAGCGCGCGCAAGGCGCGGTCAAGGCGCAGATGATCGTGACGCAGGCGGCCCGCGATGATGGCGTTCAGCCGGTTGGCGTCGTCGGCCAGCGTATAAAGCAGGTCGTCGCGCACCGGCACCGCCATTTCAGCCGCGCCCGTGGGGGTGGGGGCGCGCCGGTCGGCGGCGAAGTCGATCAGCGTCACGTCCGTTTCATGGCCAACCGCCGAAATCAGCGGCACGCGGCTGGCAGCGGCGGCGCGGACCACCGATTCCTCGTTAAAGGGCATCAGATCCTCGAATGATCCGCCGCCGCGCGCGACGATGATCAAATCGGGTGCCAAACCGGGCGGTGCAGACGGGGCTGCCAGTGCGTTCAGGCCCGCGATGCCACGCGCAACTTCAGCGGCCGCGCCCGCGCCCTGCACCGCCGCCGGCCACAGGACGACATGGACCGGAAACCGGTCGGCGATGCGGTGCAGGATGTCGCGGATTACCGCGCCGGTGGGCGACGTCACAACGCCGATGACGCGGGGCAGGAAGGGCAGCGGTTTTTTGCGCGCGGGGTCGAACAGGCCTTCTGCGGCGAGCCGGGCCTTGCGATCCTCCAGCATCTTCAGAATCGCGCCCTGCCCCGCAAGTTCGAGCGATTCGATCACCAACTGATAATTCGAGCGGCCGGGATAGGTGGTCAGGCGTCCGGTGGCCACGACTTCCATCCCCTCCTGCGGTTTTATGGACAATCTGGCGACTGTCGTCTTCCACGCCACGGCATCAAGCACCGCGCTTTCATCCTTCAAGGCGGTATATAAATGCCCGGATTTGGCCAGCGTGACCTTTGAAATCTCCCCGCGCACCCGGACATAGCCAAAGGCGGATTCAATGGTGCGCTTGATACCCGCGGCCAGTTCGGACACCGATAATTCGGGAATGTTGGTAACTGGCGCGGGGTGATTGAACAGGTCCGACATCCCACTAGAATAGGCGCGATGTCCGAGACCTTTGCAAGCTGGAAATTCCGCCCCGAAACCGAATGCGTCGCCGCGCTTCTCGCGGCCCTGCCCACGCAGGACGCCGCCGCGCGCACGCGCATCACACAGCAGGCAAGGGTGCTGATCGAAGGTGCGCGGGCGCATAAGGGAATGAGCCGCCTGCACGCGATGGTGGAAGGATTCTCGCTGACCACGCGCGAGGGCATCGCGATGATGGCGCTGGCCGAGGCGTTGTTGCGCATTCCCGACGCCGCCACGGTCGAAATGATGCTGGAAGACAAGATTTCAGACGCGGATTTCGAGCGCCTGTTCGGACAGGCGGACGACTGGGTCGGCAAGATTTCCGGGCTGGGCCTGCGCACCGCGCAAAACCTGATGGGCGGCATGGCACGGCGGATGGGCATGCCGATGATCCGCAAAGCCGCGGTAGAGGGCGTGCGCCTTCTGGGCGGCGCGTTCGTGATGGGTGAAAGCATCGAGGCCGCGCTGGCCGCCGCCAACGACCAGCCGCGCGGCATCGCGTGGTCCTTCGACATGCTGGGCGAAGGGGCGCGTTCGGATCAGGACGCGGAAAAATATTTCAACGCCTATGCGCACGCGATTTCCGCGATCGGGCGCAGCGTGGTCGACTCCGCGACAGGATCCAGAACGCCGTCTTTGCGCCGGCATGGAATATCGGTCAAGCTTTCGGCGCTGCACCCCCGCTATCACGCGGGGCAGGCCGGGCGGTGCGTTCCCGAACTGGCGGAACGGCTGACCGAGCTGTGCCGGCTGGCCGCCGACGGCGGTCTGGCGCTGACCGTGGACGCCGAGGAAAGCGAGCGCCTGACCCTTTCATTGCAGATCATCGATAGGGCGTTGCAGGCCCCGTTCCTTAAACACTGGGACGGGTTCGGGCTGGCGGTGCAGGCCTATGGCAAGCGCGCCCTGCCGCTGACGCGCGAGTTGATCACCTGGGCTGCGGGCAGCCAGCGGCGGCTTAACATCCGTCTGGTCAAGGGCGCGTACTGGGATTCCGAAATCAAGCGCGCGCAGGTCGCGGGGCTGCCGGATTACCCCGTGTTCACGCGCAAGGCGCATAGCGACGTTTCGTATCTGGCTTGCGCGCAGATGCTGATGGACAACCGAAAATTCGTCGCGCCGTTGTTCGGCACGCATAACGCGACCAATATCGCGCAGATCCTTGAAATGGCGGGCAGCGACAAACAGGGTTTCGCGTTCCAGCGCCTGTACGGCATGGGCGAAGGTCTGCATGCGCAGCTTTTGGCCATGGACCTGCCGGTTTCGGTTTACGCGCCGGTCGGACCGCATACGCAATTGCTGGCCTATCTGGTGCGGCGGCTTTTGGAGAACGGGGCCAACAGCTCGTTCGTCAACCGCATATCCGATAAAAGCGTGCCGACGGACCAGTTGATCGACGACCCGGTCGCGGCGGCGCGCGCCAGCAAGGGCGCGCCGCATCCGAAAATTCCCTTGCCTGCGCAACTTTACGCGCCCGACCGGCGCAACAGCGCGGGGTTCGACCTGGGTGAGCCCGCGGCACTGGGACAGCTTGAAGCCGCAGCGCGGCAGGCGGCTTCGGGCGCGCGTTTCGAGGCGTGCAGCATGATCGACGGCACACGGCGCGCCGGCGCGACCGCGTTGGAAACACACCCGCCCGCCGAGGTTTCGGCACAGCTGGGTACGCTGTGGCCCGCTGACGAAAAAATCGTCGAGGCCGCGTTTGAAAGCGTGGCTGGCGGCGCCGCGCTGTGGCGGGCGACGCATCCGGACACGCGCGCCAAGGCGCTGGAGGCTTATGCCGACATGCTGGAAAAACACCGCGATGAATTCGTGGGTCTGTGCGCGCGCGAGGCGGGCAAGACGCTGGCCGACGGCATCGCGGAAGTGCGCGAAGCCGTCGATTTCGCGCGGTATTACGCGATGCAGGCGCGTAAACTGTTCGGTACGGCCACGGTTTTGCCCGGTCCCACGGGCGAGCAGAATTCCCTGCGACTGGAGGCGCGCGGGATTTTTGCCTGTATCAGTCCGTGGAATTTCCCGCTGGCGATTTTCACCGGGCAGATCGCGGCGGCTCTGGCCGCGGGCAACGGCGTCGTCGCCAAGCCCGCCGAGCAGACACCGGTCATCGCGCAACGCGCCGTACAATTGATGCTTGAGGCCGGAATCCCCAACAACGTCATCGCGCTGGTGCAGGGCGACGGACGCGTGGGTGAAATGGTGGTGGCCAACCGGCGCGTCGCGGGCGTGGCGTTTACGGGTTCGCTGCAGGCCGCCAAGGCGATCCACAAATCGCTGGCCGACCGGCCGGGGCCGATCGTACCGCTGATCGCCGAAACGGGCGGTTTGAATGCCATGATTGTCGATTCCACCGCCCTGCCCGAACAGGTTTGCGACGACGTCATCCTGTCGGCGTTCACATCCGCCGGACAACGCTGTTCGGCACTGCGGCTGCTGCTGGTGCAGGAGGACGTCGCGGATACGATGATGGAAATGATCGCGGGCGCGATGGGGGAACTGACAATCGGGGACCCGGCATCGGCAGCAAGCGACCTTGGTCCGCTGATCGACGCCGAGGCGCTGGCTGTTGTCCAGCGCCATAAATCGCGTCTGCGCGGCGGCGCGCGCGCGGTGGCCGAGGCGTCACTGGACGCCGGGCTTGAAAAACGCGGGCATTTCTGCGCGCCGATGGTCGCGGAGTTGCGGTCGGTGGACGATCTGGACCGTGAGATTTTCGGGCCGATCCTGCACGTCCTGCGTTACAAGGCGGGCGAACGCAACGATCTGATCGAGGCAATCAACCGCAAGGGGTATGGACTTACTTTCGGCGTGCACAGCCGGATCTGGAGCGTACAACGCGAAGCGGCGGCCAAGATCAGGGCCGGAAACGTCTATGTCAATCGCAGCATGATCGGCGCGGTGGTCGGCGTGCAGCCGTTCGGAGGCATGAATTTGTCAGGCACCGGGCCAAAGGCGGGCGGGCCGCATTACCTTGCGGCCTTCGCCACCGAAAAAGTCATCAGCATCGACACCACCGCATCCGGCGGAAACACCACGCTTTTGACGCAGGACGCCGGTTGAGGCGCCGCCCGTCGTTAAGGGTTTTTTAGGAATTTGCGCGTAGGTTGAGGCTATTCCAGACCCAAAGACGACAGCCGAGAGGAGTCCGCCATGACCCTACGCCGCACATTCAATTTTCAGTCCGCCAACGACCATTTCACGGCTTATATAAGGCGGCCTGAGGCATCTGTACTGGATCAACTGCACACCCGCGCGCGCAGCGTCGCCGGTGGAATTTAGAAGTCCCCATCAATTTTACAAAAAAAAGGCGGCCCCGGCCGCCTTTTTTGTTTCCGGTTTTATTTCCAGCCCATGGCGGTTTGGCGTTTTAAGGCCGGGCTGGTATAACCGGCGCATGGACATTCTCGTGATCGGATCGGGCGGGCGCGAACATGCGCTGTGCCTGCGGCTTAAGCAATCTCCTTCCTGCGGCGCGTTGCACTGTACCCCCGGCAACCCCGGCATCGCGGAAATAGCGACCTGCCACGACGCGGGGGCCGAGGACATTCCCGCCATTCTTGCGCTGGCGCGGCAAATCAAGCCCGATCTGGTGGTCGTGGGGCCGGAGATGCCCCTGGTCGCGGGGCTTGCGGACGTGTTGCGCGCGGACGGTTTCGCGGTATTCGGCCCGTCGGCCGCGGCGGCGCAGCTTGAAGGATCGAAGGCGTTTTTAAAGGATTTCTTCGCGCGGCACGATATTCCAAGCGCGCAGTACCGGACCTTTACCGATGCCGACGCGGCGTGCGATTACATCGCGCGCATGGGCGCGCCGATCGTGGTCAAGACATCGGGCCTTGCCGCGGGCAAGGGCGTAACCGTGGCCAGCAGCATCGCCGAGGCGCAGGCGGCCGCGCGCGACATGCTTTCAGGCGCGGCGTTCGGCGACGCGGGGCGCGAGATTGTGATCGAAGAATTCCTTGAGGGCGAAGAAATATCGTATTTCGCGCTGTGCGCGGGGCTTGATTTCCTGTCGCTCGGATCGGCGCAGGACCATAAACGCGCAGGCGACGGCGACACCGGCCCCAATACCGGCGGCATGGGCGCGTACAGCCCGGCGCGGCTGATGACCCCGGCGCTGGAGCGGGAGATCATCGATCGCTGCATCCGGCCGACGCTGGCCGGCATGGCGGCGGAGGGCCACCCATTTCAGGGGGTTTTGTTCGCCGGATTGATGATCACCAAGGACGGGCCGAAATTGCTGGAATACAACGTGCGGTTCGGCGACCCGGAATGCCAGACGTTGATGCTGCGGCTGAAGGGCGATTTCGCGCGTATGCTGATGGACGCGGCGAAAGGCAGGCTTGAACCCGGCGATTTTTCAATGACGTCTGACGTTTCCGCCTGCGTGGTGATGGCGGCGAAGGGCTATCCCGGCGCATATAAAAAGGGCAGCGTCATCAGCGGATTCGCACAGGCGGCGCAAACCGGCGCGATCGTCTTCCACGCCGGAACGGCGCTTGCGAACGGCGCGATCGTCGCCAATGGCGGACGGGTTTTGAACGTGTGCGGCGTGGGCCGGGATGTCGCATCCGCCCGCGCCATCGCCTATGCCGGGGTGGACGCCATCGTATGGAATGACGGGTTCTGCCGCCGCGACATTGCATGGCGCGCGCTAGACGGCGCAGATATTGGCGGGGAGGCCGCATAGGGTCATGCGCAAGCTGATCGTCATTATCCTTCTTGTTATCGTTGCCATGTATCTGGTGCTGCGCATCGGCGAGGATCAGGGTGCGCCCACAAGCTGGCAGGGCTATGCCGAAAATCAGGATGCGCTGATCGCGCCGCAGGACGCGGGGCGGATCGATGCGGTGCTGGTCAAGCGCGGCGCGCGGGTCAAACGCGGTCAAAGCCTGTTCCGGCTGGAGGACATCAGCGCACGCAACGCGGCCGATGCCGCGCAATCTCAGGTCGCGCAGGCGCAGGCAAATCTGGACAATCTTTCAAGCGGCAAACGGCCGGCCGAGCTTTCAGTCCTGCAGGCGAATGTCGCCAATGCGCAGGCGGCGGTCAGGCTGGCGCAGGGCGATTACGCGCGCAAGAAGGACCTGTTCGCCACCGGCGACCTGAGCAAAAGCATGATGGATCAGGCCAGCGCGGCGTTGAAGGAGGCGCAGGCCCAGCTGAGCGCGGCGCAACGCAACGTCGCGGCGGCGAAGCTGCCCGCACGCGAAGGCGAGATCGCGGCGGCGCGCGCAGCGCTTGAAAATGCCAAGGCGCAATTTGAAAACGCGCAATGGGCGCTTGCGCGCAACGACGTGCATTCACCGGCAGACGGGCTGATCGCGGACACAATCCGCGAAGCGGGCGAAATGGCGTCGGCGCAGCAGCCGGTGATCCGCCTGTTGCCGGACGGCAAACGCGTGATCCGGTTTTTCGTGCCGCAGGACGAGATCGCGCGCTTGAAGCCGGGCGAAACCATCGCGTTTACCTGCGACGGGTGCGCGGCGGGGTTGCATGCGCGCATCGATTACATTTCGCCCAAGGTGGAATACACGCCGCCTGTGATCTACAGCGTGCACAGCCGCCAGAAACTGGTATTCATGGTCGAAGCCGCACCGGACAATCCGGATGCGCTGCCCGCTGCGGGGCAGCCCGTGAACGTCGCCAAGCCGTGGATGCATACGCCATGAGCGACGGCGCGGTCATCGACGTTCGCGGCATTTCAAAATCATTTGACGGACGGCGCGTCGTCGACCAGGTCGACATGCAGATCAAACGCGGTGAGATCGTCGGCTTCCTTGGCCCCAACGGGTCGGGCAAGACGACCACGCTGCGCATGATGTGCGGGCTTTTGACGCCCGATTCCGGCACGGGACGCGTTTTGGGATACGACGTCACCCGCGCGGCGCAGGCGATCAAGCTGCGCATCGGGTACATGACCCAGAAATTCAGCTTTTACGAAGATCTGAGCGTCGCGGAAAACCTGCATTTCGTGGGCAGGCTGTACGCGCTGAAAAACCGGCGGGCAAAGGTGGACGCGACGCTTGAGCGTTTCGGCCTCAAGGCGCGGCGCGACCAGATGGCGGGCACGCTTTCGGGCGGGTGGAAGCAGCGCATGGCGCTGGCCGCGTGCATTTTGCACGACCCGGAGGTGTTGATGCTCGACGAGCCTACCGCCGGGGTCGACCCGCAGGCGCGGCGCGATTTCTGGGACCAGATCCACCGGCTGGCCGCCGAGGGACTGACGGTGCTGGTCAGCACGCATTACATGGACGAGGCTGAACGCTGCGGTCGCATCGTCTATATTTCGGGCGGGCGCGTGATCGCCAAAGGCACGGTGCCGGAAGTCATCGCGCAATCCGGGCTGGTGACATGGATCGCGCGCGGGGAAGACCTGATGCGGCTGGCAGCCGAGTTGCGCGGGCGCGCGGGCATCGCGCAGGTCGCGCCGTTCGGCGAAAGCCTGCATGTCATCGGCACGGACGCGGGCGCGCTGGAAGCCGCGATCGCGCCGTTCCGGGAGCGCGCGCAATGGGTGCAGGGCGAAACCACGCTGGAGGACGTATTCATCCAGTTGATGGCGCAAAGCGCGCAGGCGCCGAAAGTGCAGGAGGGCGCGTGAACCTGTTTTCCCTGTCCCGCGTCGGGGCCATTCTGGTCAAGGAGTTCACGCAGGTCCTGCGCGACCGGATGACGTTCGGCATGATGATGGGCGTGCCGATCATGCAGCTGCTTTTGTTCGGCTTCGCGATCAACAGCGACCCCAGACATCTGAGCGCGGTTTTGCTGGAGGCGGACCAATCCGCCTATACCAGAACCTATGTCGCGGCGCTGGAAAACACCGGGTATTTCCGCTTCCTGCCCGACGTGCACGACGAGGATACGGCCCGGTTCCTGATGCGCACGGGCAAGGCGAGCTTCATTTTAAACATTCCGCCCGATTTCACGCACCGGCTTTTGCGCGGCGACAATCCTTCGGTCCTGCTGGAGGCGGACGCGACCGACCCCACCGCCATCGGCAATGCGGTCGCCGCCGCCAGCGCCATCACGAACAGCGCGCTGGCGCACGATCTGCGCGCCAACACCATCGGCAGCGCGCAGGACGCCTCGCCTTTCACGCTGGTCGTGCACCGCGCCTATAACCCCGAAGGCCTGACACAGTACAACATCATTCCAGGCCTGATCGGCGTGATTTTGACCATGAGCACCATCATGATGACCGCCATGGCGCTGACGCGCGAGGTCGAACGCGGGACGATGGAAAACCTGCTGGCGATGCCGGTGACGCCGTTCGAGGTGATGATGGGCAAGATCGCGCCCTATATCCTGATCGGATTCTTTCAGGTCGCGGTCATCGTGTGCGCCGCCTATTACCTGTTCGGCGTGCCGGTCATCGGGCCTTTATGGGTTTTGTTCGCCGCCGTGTTCGTGTTCATCGCGGCCAATGTCGCGCTTGGGTACACGTTTTCGACCATGTCGCGCAACCAGACGCAGGCGATGCAGATGACGACGTTTTTCTTCCTGCCCTCGATGCTGCTGTCCGGTTTCCTGTTCCCGTTCGGCGGGATGCCGGATTGGGCGCAGATGATCGGCCGGGCCCTGCCGCTGACGCATTTTCTTTTGATCGCGCGCGGAGTCATTCTGAAGGGCAATGGCTGGAGCGAGGTCTGGCCCAATCTGTGGCCCATCGTACTGTTCTTTCTGGCGGTGTGCGGCATCGCCGTCACCCGCTATCGCCGGACGCTGGATTAATCAGGTCTGAGCGCCAGCAAGCAGCGCATCGACGATGGACGGGTCGGCAAGGGTCGATGTGTCGCCCAGATTTCCGGTGTCCCCCGCCGCAATCTTGCGCAGGATGCGGCGCATGATCTTGCCCGATCGCGTCTTGGGCAGGCCTGGCGTGAAATGGATGCGGTCGGGCGTGGCGATGGGGCCGATGATTTCGCGCACGGTCTTGACGATGTCGGTACGCAATTCGGGTGACGGCGACTCGCCCTCTTTCAAAATCACATAGGCGTATATGCCCTGGCCTTTGACGTCGTGCGGGAATCCCACGACCGCGCTTTCGGCCACGGCATGGTGGCGGTCGATCGCGGATTCGATTTCGGCGGTGCCGAAACGGTGGCCGGAAACGTTGATCACGTCGTCGACCCGACCGGTCACCCAGTAATCGCCATCGGCGTCGCGGCGCGCGCCGTCGCCGGTAAAGTACATACCCTTGAAGGTCGAAAAATAGGTTTTTTCAAAACGCGCGTGGTCGCGGTAGACCGTGCGCATCTGGCCTGGCCATGAATCCGCAATCACCAGATTGCCTTCGACCGCGCCGTCCAAAACATGACCCTCGTTGTCGACGATCGCGGGTTTGACGCCGAAAAACGGCCGTGCCGCGGAACCGGGCTTCTGCGCGGTCGCGCCGTTGGGCAGCGGCGTGATGATATGGCCGCCGGTTTCGGTCTGCCAATACGTGTCGATGACCGGGCAGCGTCCGTCGCCGACCACGTCGTGGTACCATTCCCATGCCTCGGCGTTGATCGGCTCGCCCACGCTGCCCAGAATGCGCAGCGAGGCGCGCGCGGCACGTTTGACGAACCCGTCCCCCTCGCGCAGCAGGGACCGGATCGCGGTGGGCGCGGTGTAAAAGATATTCACCTTGTGTTTGTCGATCACGTCCCAGAAACGCCCCCAGTCCGGGTATTGCGGCACGCCCTCGAACATCAGGGTGATCGCGCCGTTGGCCAGCGGGCCATAGACGATATAGCTGTGACCCGTGACCCAGCCGACATCAGCGGTGCACCAGAACACCTCCCCATCGCGGTAGTCGAAGGAAACTTCGTGCGTATAGGACGCATAAACCATGTAGCCGCCGGTCGTGTGCAGCACGCCCTTGGGCTTTCCGGTCGAACCGGAGGTGTACAGAATGAACAGCGGATCTTCCGCCGCCATTTCCTCGCACGGGCAATCGGCGGGTTGATGTTCAACCGCCTCATGCCACCAGACATCGCGCCCGTGATGCCAGTTTATCTTTCCGCCCGTGCGGCGCAGCACGATCACGGTATCGACGCCGGGGCAGCCTTCAAGCGCGGCATCGACGTTTTTCTTGAGGGGGACGGTCTTCCCGCCGCGCACGCCCTCGTCCGCGGCGATGACACAGGTGGATTCGCAATCAATAATGCGGTCGCGCAGGGATTCGGCGGAAAATCCGCCAAAGACGACCGAATGGACCGCGCCGATGCGCGCGCAGGCCAGCATGGCCACCGCCGCCTCCGGCACCATAGGCATATAGATGGTCACGCGATCACCTTTTTTTACCCCGCGGGATTTCAGGGCGGATGCGAGTTTGCAAACGTCGGCCTTCAATTCGGCATAGGTGATATGGCGGCTTTGGGCCGGATCATCCCCTTCCCAGATGATCGCGGTCTGGTCCGCGCGCTGCGGTAGGTGCCGATCGACGCAGTTGTGACAGGCGTTGAGCACGCCGTCCTCGTACCATTTTATCGATACGTCAGGCGCGAAACGCGTGTTCTTGACCTTTGTATACGGTTTGAACCAGTCGAGGCGGTGGCCGACCTCTCCCCAGAAAGCTTCCGGATCTTCAATGCTGCGCGCGTAGAGAGTCTGATATTCACCAGCGTCCATCTTTCCAGTGTACCCCAGCGTGCGGTGCAGCAACAACGCGGCAAAAGGGTTAGACGTCCGACCTTATACCGCCCAGCGCGCAAATGCGTGCCCACTCGGATTCTGTGACTGGCTGGACCGAAAGTCGCGACAGGCGCACCAGCGCCATATTCGCCAGTTTTTTATCCGCCTTGATATCGGCCAAGGTCACCGGTTTCGGCAACGGCGCGAGCGCGCGCACGTCGACCATCACGAATTTGCCGGTTTCGTCGGACGGATCGGGATAGGCCGTGCGGGCGATTTCGACGATGCCCACGATTTCCCGCCCTTCGTTCGAGTGATAGAAAAACGCGCGGTCGCCCTTTTGCATCGCGCGCAGATTGGCCGCCGCCTGATGGTTGCGCACGCCATCCCAGTGGGTCGTGCCCTTTTTCACCTGCCGGTCCCAGGACCAGATTGCGGGTTCGGATTTGATCAGCCAGTAGCGCGCGGTCATCAGGGTTCCGACCTTAACACAAGAGCGTCTTTCTTTCGACAGGATTGCGCGCCATAGTAAGGGCATGCGCAAAACCCTGATCCTTCTGGCGTTGATGTTCACGGCTTTCGTATCCACGCCCGCGCGCGCGGATACCGGCATGATCATCATTCGTGATACCGAAATCGAAGGCACGTTGCGATCATGGGTTACGCCGATCTGGCAGGCGGCCGGGCTTAATCCGCAATCGACCAAGCTGATTCTGGTGCAGTCGCCCGATTTCAACGCCTTCGTCGCGGGCGGGCCGAACATTTTTTTATATACCGGCATGATTTTGAGAGCGCAAAACCCCGGCGAGATTCTGGGCGTGCTGGCGCATGAAACCGGGCACATCGCGGACGGGCATTTGATACGCGGGCGCGAGGCGATGGAGCGCGCCTCGTACGAGGCGATGCTGGGCATGATTCTGGGTATCGGCGCCGGGGCGGCAGGCGGCGGGGGCGCGGCCAACGCCTTGATTCTGGGCGGGCAAGGCATGGCGATCAGCCAGTTTCTGGCGCATAGCCGGGTGCAGGAATCATCGGCGGATCAGGCGGGCTTGCGCTTTTTACAGGCGGCGGGCGACAGCCCGGAAGGGATGGTGACGCTTCTGGAAAAACTCAAGAGTCAGGAATTGATGCCGCAATCACAGCAATCGGCCTATCTCCAGACCCACCCGCTGACCACGGACCGGCTGGCGGCGATGGAGGCAGGGGCCGCAAAATCGCCCTATCTGAACAAGCCGTACCCGGCCGCGTGGGACGATGCGTATAAGCGCATTCAGGCAAAGCTTTTAGGTTTTATCCAGCCCGACCGAGTGGCATGGGTGTATCCGCCAGCGGACAATTCCATTCCGGCACAATACGCGCGCACCATCGCGGCCTACCGGCGCAGCGAAAAAGACAAGGCGCTGGCCGGGATCGATGCGCTGATCGCGCACGAAACGCAAAACCCCTATTTTTACGAACTCAAAGGCCAAATGCTGCGCGATTTCGGGCAATTGCCCGGCGCGGCACAGGCGTATCACAAGGCGGTCGCGCTTAAGCCCGACGCGGCTTTGATCCGGATCGATCTGGCGCAGGTATTGGTCGCCATGGCCGGAAACAACGGCGACGGCGCCCTGTACCGCGAGGCCGAGACACAACTGGACGCGGCGCGGGACAAGGAACCGCGTTCGGTCGACATGCAACGGCTTTATGCCACGATTTACGGGCGGCAGGGTGACGAGTCGCGGGCACGTTACCATCTGGCCGAGCAAGCCGTTCTGGAAGGCCGGATGCGCGAGGCACGGACCCTGCTGGCCGGGGCGATCGGCGGCATCAAGCCCGGAAACAAGGATTTCCGCGCGGCCAACGATCTTAAGCTGTATCTCGACAGCCAGCCGGACAAATCCGACAAAAAGGGTGACAGGGACAGCCGGTAAGCTAGACTGCGCCATATCGTAAAAAATTCACGTTCAAGGAGACGACCTCAACATGCGCCGCTTGCTTCTGGCATTCGCCTTTCTGATGCCCCTGACCCCGATGATGATCGCCGCCGCGCGGGCGGAAGAATTCACCCGCACCCAGATCGAGAGCATCATCCACGATTATATCGCCAACCACCCCAAGGAGATGATCGACTCGGTCGAAAATTACGGCAAGCAGCAACAGATGGTAGAAGACCAGCAGGCTTCGACGCTGGTACAGGAAAACATGGACTGGCTGGTCCATAACTCCAAGCACGCCGAAGCCGGCAGCACAAAGCCGGATGCCAGCATCGTCGAGTTTTTCGATTACAATTGCGGGTATTGCAAGGCCGCACTGCCGGATTTGATGACGCTTCTGGGCACGGATAAAAACCTGCGCATTGTCTTCGTTGAAATTCCGATTTTGGGCGAGTCCTCAATCACCGCCGCAAAATGGGCGCTGGCCGCGAACGAGCAGGGTAAATATCTGCCGTATCATATTCTTTTGATGAAGCATAAAGGCCCACTGGACGAGGCAACCTTGGTCGATTACGCGAAACGCGCGGGGCTGGACGCCGACAAACTGAAGGCCGACAAGGACAGCGACAAGATCGCACGCATCATCGACGAAAACATCGGCATGGCCCGCAAGCTAGGCATTCAAGGGACGCCCGCCTTCGTCGTCGGCGACCAGTTGTTGCGCGGCTATGTCGGCATGGATGCGTTGCGCGACGCGCTCAAGACCGCGCGCGAAGCCGAAAAGAAATAAGATTGATATTGTTTTGAACGGAAAGCCGGCCCCTTTCGGGGCCGGTTTTTTAATAACTAAATCCTATCTTTGGAATACGACTACCGCGCTGCTCAAGATCGGGTTCGGAACCTGATCCAGTCTATCCCAAGTGCCGGCCCCGGCCATGTAATAGGTAAGCGTGGGAATCGACCAAGTGCCATCGGCATAGCTGTAACCTTTCCATTCCCTGGTCTTGGCTTCGATCAAATTCTCCGTGGTGGCGTATATGAATGGCTGGCAGCCGCCTTTACCACCGCAGATGAACCCAAGATGCAGGACCGTCCAGGGGATTTTCTTCTCCTCGTTCCTGCCGCAGTGAAGCGGTTCGTAAAAACCGTTCTGGCGAACCGTCAGGCTCGTATTGTTTTCGACCTGCGGGCGGTGCGCCAGAAGCACGCCATCCTTGTTCAGCAGCGTCGTCTGGATATAGGTGGCATCGGACGGATCGTAATGGTGGAACGACAGGGAATATGTGCCGTCCGTGTTATCCGTCTTGTCAAAGACCGCATCGCAGTATTTCGTGGCCCCATCCGCGAGAGCGCCGAATCTATCCGGATAATCATAGACGTTCGTACAGCCGTCGGTGGTCGATTCCTGCTCGGTCAGGTTCAGCGATTCATTGGTCGATGCACACAACTGACCTTGCAGTGCACGAAGGTTATCCTTCTGTTCCTGCGTCAGGCCGCTTGTCCAACCTGCCGCGACCTGATCGGCAAGATCTTTGGCATGTGCCGCCGCCGCGTCCGCATCCGCCTTGGCCTGATCATAGACACCCTTGGCGGTATTATAGGCGGTAGTGGCATTGGTCAGGGTTGTTTGCGATGCATTCACCTCATTCTGACGGGCCGCGGTATCGGTTTGTTTTTGCGCATAAAGCTGTTCGGCCTGGGTCGCGTCATTTTCTGCCGTCGTGGCCGCCGCCACAGCCGCATCCGCGTCCGATTTAGCCGCATTTTTTTGCGCGGTCGTATAACTTGGATCATCCTTGATCGAGTTGTAATACGCGGTTTTTTGACCCGCCGTCGTGCGCTTTGCGGTTGCATCGGCGCGCTTGGATTCAGAATCGGTCTTAGCCTGATTTTCCACCGATTTCGCGATATTAAGCGCAGACACGCGATCGTTATACACGGCTTGGGCCGCGTCCATCGCCGTCTTTTTGGTGTTCATGATGCTTTTCTTGTCTTCCGCGATCTGTCCTTTTTGCGTCGCTATTTCACCTGCTTCCCTGGCCGCTTCGCTGGCGTTCAGCTGGAACGCGATATTACCGCAGAGATCTTCGCGCTGTTTTTGCGCTTCGCTGGTCAGGTAAATCAGATTCGGGTCGGTATGCGCATTGGTCCACGATTTGATGTAGGCGTTTTCACCTGGTCCTGCGTATTCAAACCAGTTGCTGCAGCCCTTGATGTTGCAGCGCTGCCACTGAAGAAGAACGCTGGAGGTATAGTAACCCTGCGCACGGGAGAGCACGTAAATCAGCCCAGCCTTGGTGCCGTTATACGGCACACCCGGATCAAGCGCCACCGGCAGGCCCGGATAGGAAGCCGCCTTGTAATACCCCGTCGTCGAATTCCAGCCGCTACCCGGCGTCACGATCGTCGTCGGCAGCCAGTTGCCCTGCGCGGACGGATCGTAATCATACGGACAGTTGACGATTGCGACACGGGTCGACCAGGTGCACTGGTTGTCGGAAATGGTCCAGCGCGACGTCGCCTCGGGCAATGGTTTGAAAGTCTGCGGATCGATCCAGGTGCGCGCACCCATGTCGCGACGGGTGGTGGTCGAAACATACTGACGCAGATCAGTACCGGTAAAGTAATCGAAGTTCAGGAAGGTCATTATACCGCCGACCATCTGGGTGCAGGACCCGAAGAAACATATGCCGGTGAGGTCCGGGAACCAGGTTTTGTCCCGACCCCAGCTCAGGACCGGCATGGCGTACCATTTCTGGTTGCTGACACGCGGTGCGGTGGCCGGCGCGCCGGGAACCTTGTCGCAGGTGACGGTGAAATACTCGTCGCCGCCACAACTGATATCCGTGCCGATCCATTTTGCCCGACGCCCCGCATCCTGGGTGTTATGGCTGATGTCGACTTGGGATTTATCGATCACGCGCACCAGTGTTGCCGTGCCCGTACGCCAGGTCGTGGTGGAAGTGCCGGTGCCGAGCAGGTTGACAAACGCCATTTTGGTGACCGCGGTGACACCTGCGCAATCCAGAATGCGGGTATCGCTCTGGTCCGTCGTATCGGTATCAGTCACGCCCTGCGCGCCACTGCCAGACGCCTTCAGGCCGCACGTATCCAGCGCCTTGTTCGCATCGCCCGTGCCGGTTTCCTTTTTGCTGATATTGGCCTGGGTACAATCCATCTGAAGCTTTTGGGCAAGCAAATCCTTGAGCGCCACGGCCGCGAAATTGCTAAGATCGGCCGAGCCTTCGCCAGTCTTGAATTCCTTGTCGGTCACGGTGATCGCGATATCGGGTACACAATTGCCAGCCGTGTCGGCTTGCCAGCCCGTGGTTTCAAACGTCCCATCCTTCTTGTAGGTCACGACACGTTTTTCAACGCGCGTACCGTGGCTGCCGGTATCGCACGCCATGGTGCGGTATTCCGTACGCGCCATGTCGGAAGCCGGCACGGCCGGACGATCAATTTTCAATACCACGACCGGCGCGCCGGCGGGGATGTTGGCCGTGGCGCAATCGCCGGTCAGGTTTACGGTGCTGTTGCCCGAAGCGTCGGGATGGGCCAGCGTGACCGTTCCATTGGAGAAAGTACCGACCTGATCACCGGCAAGCCGCGAACGCAGACCGTTGACCACCGCGGCGGCATTGGTGCCGATACCACGGACCTGAAAATTGCCGGTCGTGGAATCGCGACCGTCAATCCAGGTGATATGCGTCACCTGCGTGCCGCCGGAAGAGCAAATCGCCGATTTGACCGGCGCGCCCATGGCATCCGGGCTAAGACCGAAAGCCGCAAGATCAAGGCTCCAGCCAGCATCGACCTTGGACGACCAGCTGGGATCGCTGATGATTGCGTTTTGAATCTGGACCGCAACGTTGCCGAGGCCCGAAGCGTAATATTCCGCACTCAGTCGCCCGGTGGCGGAGGACAGCGCCTTGTTAGCGTCCTGTTCCTCGGGCAAGCAGGCCGAAAGCGTCAACAAACCAAAACACAGGGCCGTCATTGCCAGTTTGCGCATGGTGGACATCATGAGTTTCGACCCCTCCCACAGGGTTTTAGAAAATAGTGATCCATCCTTATTATCAGATGAAAATCCTTAAAATTTAGTTCAAAAAAAGGACTGATGCGCGGGAATCCGCTATATAGACGACTAAATTAGGGAAAATTAACGATCCGACCCCTTGTTTAGCATACGTGAATCGTAAAAATTCCAAGCGGAAAAAGTCATTGTTGCGGCAGGCGGGGCAAACGGATTGTAACCGTCGTACCGATGCCAAGGCGGCTGTCGATCGTCAGGGTGCCGCCATGCAATTCGGTCAGATCCTTGGTGATGGCAAGCCCCAACCCAGACCCTTCGTGCCCTCGGGTGAACGCGTTCGATACCTGTTCAAACGGCCTGGTGACGTCGGCGATCTTATGGGCCGGAATGCCGATGCCGGTGTCGCGCACGATGATGCCAAGCGTATCCGGCTCGTTTTTCAGCGTCACGTCGACACGACCGCCGCTTTGCGTGAATTTTACCGCATTGGACAAAAGGTTGAGCAAGATCTGCTTGAGGGCCCGGCGATCCGCACGCAAAAAGACATCGCCCTCGGGCAGGGTGCAGGTCAGCGTCAAGCCGCCTTCCTGCGCACGGGCTTCCATCATCTGGGCGGCGGTGCGAATGATCTGGGCGATATCAACCTTTTCCAGGGTGAGCTCGTATTTTCCCGCCTCGATCTTGGACATATCCAGGATGTCGGTGATGAGATCGAGCAGATGATGCCCGGATTCCCGGATCGCGCCGATGTAATCGAGATAGCGTTCGTTGCCCAGCGGTCCCAAAAGCTGCTTTTCGATCAGGTCCGAGAATCCGATAATGGCGTTGAGCGGCGTGCGCAGTTCATGACTCATATTGGCGAGGAAGCGGGATTTCGAGGCATAGGCGTTTTCGGCCTGTTCCTTGGCGATGCGCAGGGCCTTTTCGTGTTCCTTCTGCTGGGTGATGTCCTGCATGATGCCGTACAAGGCCACGACCTCGCCCTCGGCATCGAGTTCGCAACGCCCCTCGCAACGGATGACGCGGATCTGGCCGTCGGGCCGGATCGCCCGGAAATCCATGTCGTAATCGTTCTGCTGGATGATCGCGCGCTGGAAGGCCTGATACAGGCGGCCCAGATCACGCCGATGCACCAGCGCGTTCAGGGTTTCCATACCCGGACGAAAATTTGCGGGGTCGAGGCCAAAGATATTGTAGAGCTCGGCCGAAAATTCGACGTCCACCGACCCGACCTCCCAGCGCCAGTGCCCCATGCGGGCCAGCGCCTCGGCCTCGGAAAGCTGTTGGACGCGGCGTTGGAGTTCGGCTTCGTGGACTTGCGCGCGCGTAACATCGCGGCCAAGGCAGTAAAAGACATGCCTGTCGGCGCGGATCGTCCACGCCGTACGCAAAAGGTCGCCATTCGCGGCCAGCATACGGCAATGCATATCGATCTGATGCACATCGCCGTCCAGGTTTCCTGTCCGGGCGAATTGCGCCAGACCGTGCAGTGCGGCGCGCACGCCGGCGCAATCGGCCGGATCGACGAAATCAATGAACTGCTTGCCCAGCATGTCCGACGGGCCATAACCCAGCGCGCGCGTAAACGCAGGGTTGAAGCGCACGATGCCGCCATCCGTATGGGTCGTGCACATCAGGTCGTGAGTCATGCCGATGAATTGACGGAAATCCTCCGGCCGAAGGGCCGAAGCCGGTTGCTCGGTCCCGGATACACCATCAAAGCTGTTGGCGGGCGCGGGTTTTTTCAGGCGGGATTTGCTGTGCATGGCGGGTATCTGTCCAGCCGTCACAATACCGCAAATGCCTGTGATTTTCCATGGAATTCGGGGACGGGGCGTGAGAGATGGAAGTCGGCAGGATGTCAGGTCTTGATGTTATACTCCGTCAAAACAAACCTGTCCTAGCGGGGTCGGTATGATCGTTCCACAAGCAACGGATGCAAGAGCCCTGTTCATCGTCGATGTTCAGCCTCTGACATTAACCGGCGACATAGCCTTGCGTATCACCGATGCGATCGCGCGGTTCACAGAACAGCCCCTTTATCAGGCCTATATCGTCGCGGAATACCATGCCCCAAAATCATCCATGATGTACAAGCAGGGTGCTTTCACCCTGAAAGCCGAAGAAACCGGCCCCAGCAGCGAGGCCGTTTTACGCGCGCTAGAGCCATACCGGAAAAACCTTTTCCGAGTGCACAAAACCACACGATCCTGTTTCAAAGGGACGGACCCGGACGGCCTGAACCGTTTTTTGACCCAGCGCGGGATCCGTGAAATTCATTTCGTAGGCTTTGACATCAATGACTGCGTTCTGGCCAGCGCCTACGATGCCATCGATATGGGGTATTACAGTTTTGTTCTTGAGGAGTTGTCCCACCATCACGCAGGGCTGGAGCATCTGAAAGAATCGGCGATTACGATATATCGCCGCCAGAACATGACCAATAACAGCCTGATTGAAGGCATCGCGCGAAAACGGATCGAGGATCCATCCTAGAGGGGCAAGCCCGTCAGCGCCGCGCGCGGGCACCTTTCCCGGTGGGGATGGCGTCGGCATCGGTCATAGCCGCAAGCTGTTTTTCCAACCAGTGGATGGTGTATTTTCCCTTGATGAAATCGGGTTGTTCGACGATCCATGCGTGCAGCGGCAGCGTCGTTTTGACCCCATCGATCACGGTTTCGTGGATCGCACGTTTGAGGCGGCGGAGCGCCTCCTCCCGAGTGCGGCCATGGACGATCAGCTTACCGACCATGGAATCGTAATAGGGCGGAATGCGATAGCCGGTATAAATCGCGGAATCGAGGCGCACGCCCAGACCGCCTGCGGCATGGAACTGGGTGATCTCGCCGGGGCTGGGCAGGAAGGTGCGCGGATCTTCGGCGTTGATGCGGATTTCGATGGCGTGGCCGCGCAAGCGCAAATTGTCCTTGTTGATCAACAACGGTTCGCCCGCGGCAATGCGGATCTGTTCGGTCACTAGGTCAATGCCTGTGATCATCTCGGTCACCGGGTGTTCGACCTGGATGCGGGTGTTCATCTCGATGAAATAGAATTCCTCGTCCTGATACAGGAACTCGAACGTCCCGGCGCCGCGGTATCCCAGTCTGCGCACCACATCCGCCGCAAGCCCGCCGATATACTCGCGCTGTTCCGGGGTCAGGGCGGGGCTTGGCCCTTCCTCCACCACCTTTTGATGGCGGCGCTGGATCGAGCAGTCGCGTTCGCCCAGATGGATCCCCTCGCCCTTGCCGTCGCCAAAGACCTGCACTTCAATATGGCGCGGCTTGTCGAGGTATTTTTCGATATACATGGAATCGTCGCCGAAATTGGCCTTGGCCTCGCGCCGCGCGGTATTCCAGGCTTCCTCGAATTCGGATTCCTTGTGAATCACCTTCATGCCCTTGCCGCCGCCACCCGCGACCGCCTTGGTAATCACGGGATAACCGATTTTCTTTGCGACCTTTAGCCCCTCGGCCAATGTTTCAACCACGCCGTCCGATCCGGGCACCACCGGCAGGCCCAGTTTCTTGACGGTTTCCTTGGCCATCGCCTTGTCGCCCATGCAATCGATATGTTCGGGCTTGGGACCGATAAAGGTAAAGCCGTGTTCCTCCACCATGCGGGCAAATTCCGCGTTTTCGGACAGGAAGCCATAACCGGGGTGGATGGCGTCCGCGCCCGTCACTGCCGCCGCGGTCAGGATCGCGGGGATGTTGAGATAGCTGTCCTTCGCCGGCGGCGGGCCGATGCAGACCGATTCATCGGCCAAACGTACCGCCATCGCGTTCGCGTCGGCGGTCGAATGCACCGCGACCGAAAGAATCCCCAGTTCCTTGCAGGCGCGATGAATGCGCAGAGCGATTTCGCCGCGATTGGCGATGAGGACTTTTTTAAACATGGCTATTTCTCCACCATCGCAATAACTTCGATTTCCACGCAGCAACCGTCCTTGACCAGGCGGCTGACCTCGACCAGCGTGCTGACCGGTTTGGCGCGCTCAAGGTAACGGTTGCGCACGGGCGACACCTTTGCGAAGTCGTTCATATCGGTCAGAAAAATCTGGACCTTGACCACGTCGTCCAGCGTCGCGCCGTCGGCCGCCAGAATGGCTTTGATGTTTTCAAAAACGAATTCCGCCTGCGCGGCGGCGTCGCCCGGCGCAACTGCCGCGCCCGCCGCGTCCATCGCGATCTGGCCGGTCACGAATATCATGCGGGTCGCCGGCGTCAATGCAACCGAAAGCCCGTGCGAATAAGCCCCCATGACCGGGGTGAAGTCGGGCGGAACGATTTGCCTGCGCGCGGACATGTTATTCGATGATCATCAGCACGTCGCCGAATTCGACGGGGCGCGCGTCCTCGATCAAGACCTGTTTGACGGTGCCGCCGCGCTCGGCCTTGATTGGGTTCATAACCTTCATCGCCTCGATGATCATCAGCGTATCGCCCGCCTTAACCTGCGCGCCCTTGGCTACAAAAGGCGGCTTGCCTGGTTCGGGCGAGAGATAAGCGGTGCCGACCATGGGCGAAATCACCGCGCCCGGATGCTGGGCCGTGGTCGCATGGGCGATTTCCATCGAGGGCGGCATCGGCGCGCCGGGATTGTCGATCGGGAACACCGAGGCACCGGCGGAGGCCATAGGCGGCATGTAGGCGATGCCGCCTTCGGCGCGGCGGGAGACGCGGATTTTTTCCTCGCCCTGCGCGACCTCGATTTCCGAAAGCGCGGTTTCGTCGAGCAGTTCGGCCAGTTGCCGGATGGCGGCTTTGTCGATTTTCATGGACCTTGGAATTTCCTTTTTATTTTCAACAGTCTGGGCAATCAAAACCGGCACAAACCGGGCCCAAGCCCGCATGTTTAGCAGATCGGTGGAAAAGCGTCAAAACAACGAAATTATCTTTTTATTTCAATTTATTGGCCAACGCATCCAGCGCCACGAGATAGCCATCCGGCCCGATCCCAGCGATCACCGCCATGGCTAGCGGCGCGATATAGGAAGTATGACGGAATGCCTCGCGCGCCATCGGATTGGAATGATGAACCTCGACGATCGGGCAGGACAGCATTTTAAGCGCGTCATGAATCGCCACCGAGGTATGGGTGTATGCACCCGCATTGACGATAACACCAGCGGTACCGTCCGCTATAGCGTCCTGGATCCAGGTCACCAACTCGCCTTCGTGGTTCGATTGCCGCAGCGCGGTGCGCAGACCCAGTTTCGCGGCGTGGGCGGCGCACATCGCCTCGATCTCCGCCAGCGTCATCGTGCCGTACAGCGCGGGTTCGCGCGTGCCAAGCAAGTTGAGGTTCGGGCCGATCAGGATCAGGATCGTGCGGGCGGCGGCGGTGTCGGTCATTCAAATCCCCAGAAACAGGTTCAAGCCAGAAACGCCGCAAGAGTGTCGGCCAAAGCACCGGCATTTGTAAAGACATGACCCCGCATCCCCAGATCGCGCGCCGCCGCGACATTCGCGGGCAGATCGTCGATGAATAGACACGCGGCAGGATCGAGAGCATGGCGGTTGAACAACACGCGGTAAATCGCCGGGTCCGGCTTGGCGACACGCTCCACACCCGAACAGACCACGCCATCGAAACGCGCGAGGGTCGGCCACAGACTTTGTGCCAGTGTCCATTTTTCTGCCGAAAAATTGGTCAGGGCAAAGACCTTCACGCCGCGCGCACGCAGATTGTCTTTCAATTCCGATGTACCCGGCACCAGACCCGCGACCATTTCGTGCCAGTTTTCATCGTAGGCACGGATCAGGGATTCGTGTTCGGGAAAGGCGGCGATTCGTTCGCGCACCGCATCGGCCCAGCTGCGCCCAAGGTCTTGCTGCGCATTCCATGCGCGGGTACAGACCGTTTTAAGAAACGCTTCACGCGCACGCGCCTCCGGGATCAGGCGGCGATAGAGGTATTCAGGGTTCCAGTCGATCAGAACCCCGCCAACATCAAAAACAACCGTCTTATTCACCGCTTTTCACGGGTACGCCCGGTTGTGGCCCGTCGGGCAGGCGCGCACTGATGGGCGGCGACGGCGGCACGACCGCGCCGCTGGTGGCACGAATGGATTCGACGGTCGGCACCGGCAGCGCCTCCATATCCGTCGGGTTACCGATGGATGGCTGCGGCGCGGGCGGCAAGGTGCCCGGTATCACGCCGTCGGGGGTGGACATCGGCCCTTCGGGCAAAGGCCCGGGCGTTTTTTTCGGGTCGATGGCATTGGGGTCGATATGCACGGGTGCCTGCATGGCCGCGTCCGCCGGGAGCGCCGGCATGGTTTTGGTCACACCGGGCGTGTTTTCAGGCGCACGGCCCAGCAACGAACGCACCTTGTTGCGCAGACGATCCAGGAAAGATGGATTTTCCGCCTTTTCCCGGTTTTCCTGAATCGTGCGCAGCTTGCGCATTACGCCTTCCATAGTTTGGGGCGAAAAGCGTTTAGTCATTTCCTGCGGGTCGATCACCTCGACATTCACCGGCACGGTGCCCGCATGTTCAAATTTCAGGTTCATCGGAAATTTTTCGCCCGTCTTGAACTGGCTTTTAACGCCGGTCATCAACAAAGAGCTGCCGCCCATGCCAAGGACCAGCGGTTCACCCGCCGGGACGTCGATCGCATCAACACGGTTAAGCGCCATCCGGCCATCGTCGCCGACCGAAAGAGAAACCAGTTCGACCCCATCGGCCGCGGCGCTATCGGCGCCGACCAACCGGTCCGGCGCGGCGGCGTTATTGGTGAGGACCATGAACACGCCCGCAGTCGGCACCTGAACCGGCGCGGCCAGCGTGCTGGCGCGTTCAATCTGCATTGTGGACGGCACGGTCTGTGTTTTATCCGCATCCTGCGCGAATGAAGGCACAGCCAAAAACAAAACCAGCGCCAGAATCACCGTAAACGAGAAACGCATGAACCCCCCATACAGGCTAAGCCAGAAAACGGGTAATGATAAACCCAAGACAGGCGCTTTTCAAAATGCTTTGAGCTTCACTGGTCGGACGCATTCGCATGGCCGGACTCTTGCGGCATGTTAAGCGCAGTTTCAAGCGCCGCGCGGGTCAGTATCTGCGGCAGGATCACCGGCGCGGGCCGCGGGCCGTCCGCCTTGGGGGCCGGATAAAGCACGTAAAGCGGCACACCCGAACGGCCGAAACGTTGCAAATAGGCGGTAATCGCCGGGTCCTGCCCCGTCCAGTCGCCGCGCAGGGACACGACGCCCGCCGCATCGAACAAAGCGCGCACCGCGCGGGTCGAAAGCGTCATGCGTTCATTGACCAGACAGGTGATGCACCACGACGCCGACATGTTGACAAAGACCGGCGCACCCGTCGCCAGAGCGTCATCCAACGCGGCCGGGGTGAATGGCCGGGCATCACCGCGCGCGTCGTCGCTTATCGACATTGACGATCCGGTACGCGGGACGATGGGGATCAGTGTACAAAGCGCCAGAGCGAAAGCAAAAAAGCCGAGCAAGGTTAAAACGGCACGAACCTTGCGCGTCGGCGCGGGCCGGTCGAACAGCCAGATCGCAAGCGCGATCGCGCACATGCCGGCGCCGGTCCAGCCCACGGCATCCGGCCCCGCCTGCTGCGCCACCACCCAGACCAGCCAGACGGCGGAGGCAAACATCGGGAAGGCCAGCAACTGACGCAGCGTTTCCATCCACGCGCCGGGGCGGGGCAGGATTTTCTGCAGCACGGGCACGAGGCTGAGCGCAAGAAAAGGCAAGGCCAGTCCCAGCCCAAGCGTAGCAAAGATCAAAAGCGCGACCGGCGCGGCGCGGGTCAGCGCAACGCCCACCGCCCCGGCCATGAAGGGCGCGCTGCACGGCGTCGCGACCAGAGTCGCCAGCACGCCGGTCAGGAACGCGGTCAAACGGGGGTGGTGTTCCTCGGCCAGCAGCATACTGCCGCCAAAAGCGATGCGCAGGTCGAAAACACCCGCGAGGTTGAGGCCGATCACGAACATCAGCCATGCCAGCATTGCAACCAGCACCGGGTTTTGCAGTTGAAAGCCCCAGCCGATGCTTTCGCCCCCGGCGCGCAGCGCCAGCAGCAACGCGCCCAACGCCACAAACATGATAACGACGCCCAGCGCATACAAAACTCCGTTCAGACGCGCGGCGCGGCGTTCGGCGCCGTGCATTTCGACCAGATGCAACGCCTTCATCGAAAGCACCGGGAACACGCAGGGCATCAGATTCAAAATCAGGCCACCCGCAAGCGCGAAGACCAGCGTCAGCGCCAATCCCATGCCTTGCGCCGTTGCGGACGGGACGGCAGCGGAAAGACCCAGCGCAGGCGGCGTCGCAACCACGGGTCCGTCAATGCGCCATGCTTGGTCGCCCGCGCGCAGGACATAGGCGGCGGTATCGATCTCAGCCAGATCGCGGCCCGTATCCCGTGCCTGTTCGATTGTCAGTCGCCGGGCGGATGCGTCATAGGATACGGTCTGCGGCGCGGCATTGACCATGTAGCCGTATTCCAGTGGAAACAGCGCAAGCGTATCCGGGCCAGCGGCGATACCCGCCTGATCTGGCGGCAGGGTGATGCGAACCCGGACCCGGCTGTCATCAAGGTTGGTTTCAACCGGCCAGCCGACGGGCAAGGGCATCGCCCGCCCAGCCATTTCAAAAAGCGCCTTGTTCGCGGGCTGCGCCGTGGCCGCCACCGGCAGGTCAAGCGCAAGGTCGTGGGTTTCCGGGGTGCAGATTTCATCGCAGACCAACACCTGCGCCGTTGCTTCGATTTTCAGCATGTCGCCCGGACGGGCATCGGGGGGAACCAGCAGATCGGCCAGCATCACCGCCGTATCAGTATAGCCGAAATTCATCAACGGGCCGTAAGGCACGCGGCGCGGCGCGGGCCATTGCAGTTCGGAGGGCGCATAACCCGGTGGCAGGGTCCAGTCCAGGCGCATCGCCTCGCCACTGTCGCCGGGATTAACCCAATAAGTGTGCCAGTCCGGCGCAATGGTCTGGCGAACCGCCAGATGCAGTACCTGTCCCGGCACCGCCGCGCCGGTGTTGGCAAACAGGTCGAGCGCGACGTGCGAATCCTGCGCCCGCGCGGGATTCGCGGCGCAAAGCAGGCACAGACATATATAAATATAAAGGCAGAACAGGCGGCGCAAACGCATCGATACACTATATAGGCTACGTCACATAAATCGATTGGATTTATGTGGGCTCATACGCCGTTTAGGCCGCACCGATCTTGCGGATGGTCGCGGTGGTCGAAAACCCGTCCTCAAGCGGTAACAAGGCCACGCGCCCACCGGTGGATTCCACGAAATCGGCGCCGATTACGCGATCGCGCGTATAATCCGCGCCCTTGAAAAGCATATCAGGACGCACGGTCTGGATGAGTTTAAGGGGGGTATCTCCCTCGTCCGCGTTCGCGCCGAACAGCACCACGGCGTCGATGCTGCCCAAAGCGGCGACCACGCGGGCGCGCGCGTCCTGATCGTTCACGGGGCGTCCGACCCCTTTCAGGCGCGTGACCGAAGCGTCGCAGTTCAGTCCCAGAATTAGCCGGTCGCAGACGGCACGTGCATGGGCCAGCATGGTGACGTGGCCCTGATGAAGAATGTCGAAACAGCCATTGGTGAAACCGACCTTCAGCCCGCCTTCGCGCCAGCGCGCGGCCAAGGCCGCCGCGTCGTCCCATGACAGGACGGGGGCAATCGCGAATGAAGGCGCAGCATCGGCCAGCGCGGCGCGCAATTCTTTTGCCGACAAGGTGGCGGTGCCTGATTTTTCGACCACGCGGCCCGCCGCGGCGTTGGCCAGCGCAGCAGCGTCGCCCGCATCCGCCCCTACCGCCATCGCGGCCGCGAATACCGCGATCACCGTGTCGCCCGCGCCGGAAACGTCGAACACTTCGCGCGCCCGCGCGCGCAGATGCAAGGGTTCATCCGCCCCCACCAGCGTCATGCCCTCGGCCGCGCGGGTGGCAAGCACCGTGGCGATGCCGCATTCGGCCCGTATCCGGCGCGCGGCGGCGACGATGCCGGAATCATCCGATACGCCCATACCTGTCGCATCGGCCAGTTCCTTTTTATTGGGCGTGATCGCGGCGGCGCCATGATAGCGCGCGTAATCGCGGCCCTTGGGATCAACGAAAAACGGCAGGCCTGTCGCGCGCACGGCATCCAGTATTTTCGGGCCGACGACACCCTTGCCGTAGTCGGAGACGACGATCGCCGCGCAACCCCGAGCCAACGTGGGAATCCGCGCGCAAAGCGCGGATTCGACTTCCGCCGCCAGTGGCGCGGCGCTTTCGGCATCAACACGCAGAAGATGCTGGCCGTTCGCGATATAGCGTTCCTTGCGGATGGTGGGGCGGGACGGATCGACCACCAGATCGGCCCGGACGCCCCTGCGTTCCAGTATCGCGGCCAGTTCCGCGCCCGCGGCGTCGTCGCCCGCAACCGCAAGCAGCGTCACATCTACACCCAGCGCGGACAAATTGGCGGCGACATTGCCCACCCCGCCGGGGGCGGAGACAACGCGGGTGGCGGCAAGAACCGGGACCGGCGCCTCGGGGCTCAGGCGCGCGGCATCGCCATAAACAAAACGGTCGAACATTACATCGCCGATCACGAGCAGACGCGCGGCGGTTAATTTTTCGATCCAGTTCGTTAATTTTGGAGCGTTTTGCATACAAAACTCATAGGGCAAATTTGACCGGAGAGCAAGAAATCCGGGGTTTTTCAGGAAATTGTTAAAATGCACGATGATTTTCATAAATTACTAAAGCCCAGCCTGTATATTTTGGATTATGAAATTGTTGCAGTCCGGATTGCCGGGCAAGCGGCGGATAAACGAACAAACAAGAACGAGCAGAGCAATGCTGAATACGAAATCGACCAAAACGGGTGTGCTGACCAAAGTGAAGACGCATCTCGACCGCAACCGCCTCGGCGAACTTCTGGTCGACAGCGGTCAGATCAGCGAGATGCAGCTTTCGGACGCGCTGCGGATCCAGAAAGCCTCCGGCCTTGCGCTGGGCGAAGTGCTCAAGGAACAGGGGCTGATCAGCGGCGGCGCGCTGCGCGCAACGTTGGCGCAACAGGTGGCATGGCGCGCAATGGCGGCCACGCTGGCCTTCGTCATCGGCTTTGGCGCGCTGGGCATTCATACCGCGCGCGCAACCTCGGCGGTCGGCGATGCCGGTTCCATCAGCCGCCCGGAAGGCGCGCGTCTGCAACAGGCTTCGATCAACCGCCGCGACATTCCGGCCCCGGCCCCCCATTATCAAAGCCTGTTCGGGACGCAGGAAATCCGTTCCGCCGACGTTTCTCCGTTCACCAAATGGACCGGCGTCATGGCGCGACTCAACGACACGACCGCCGCCTTACCCGATGCGCTGAAAAGCGAAAGGGGCGCGAGCGAGGAAGAAAAGATCGAGGCCGTCAACGCCTTCTACAACAAGGTCCGTTATATCGAGGACAAGAATAACTGGGGCACATCGGATTACTGGGAAACGCCGCAGGAATTCATCAGCCGCGGCGGCGATTGCGAGGATTTTGCCATCGCCAAATACGCGGCGCTTAAAAGCCTGGGCTTTTCCGAAGACCAGTTGCGCCTTGCCATCGTGCGCGACACCTGGAAGGGCATCCCGCACGCGATCTTGATCGTATACACGGCGGACGGCGCCAAGTTTCTGGACAACCAGTACCGCGAAGTCAAGCAAGTCGCCGGGTTCGACCGTTACCAGCCCGTCTATTCGATCAACCGCACCGGCTGGTGGCGCCACGTCTAAACCTTCATAGACGGCTTATCGACAACAAGACAGATTTACCAAAACTTCAGGCCGCAGTACGTGTACCCCGCCCCCGCTAAACCCGCCTTGGGTTTCGGGGGCGGATTTGTTATGGTGCCGCATGACTTCCGATCCTGCACCCCATTCCGGCTCCATGCCCGTCCGCGCGCGCGCGCTGTGGATCGTGCTTGCGATCAACGCCGCGTTTTTCGTTCTTGAAACGCTGGCGGGGAATTTTTCCGGTTCTCTGGCTTTGCGTGCGGACGCGCTGGACTTTCTGGCCGACTCTTTCGTTTATGCCGCCGCGCTGAGCTTGATCCGCCATCCGGCAATCGAACGGGGGTGCGGAATTATCCTGAGCCTTCTGGCCGGATGGATTCTGGTGCGCGCGGAACTGGCCGCCGCGCACGGAATGCCGTTGCCGGACGCCCGCATCATGGCGGGCATGGCGCTGGCCGCGATGGCCGCCAACGCCGCCAGCCTGCATTTTCTGCGCGGCGCCCATGCGGGGCAAGCGGTGTGGCGCGCGTCGCGCGATGATTTTTACGGCAACGCGCTGGTGCTTGTCGCCGCGCTCGCAATCCTGATCGCTGGCGCAGCATGGGCCGACCCCGCCGCCGCCGGCGTGATGGCAGCGGTGTTCCTTGCACGCGCCGTACGCCTTGTTTTTCCTGGTAACGCATAACGAAACGGCAGCGACATGACACCCGGCGCACGCATTCAGGCGGCGATCGAACTTTGGGATAAAATCTGGACGGCAGGCGTGCCCATGGACACGCTGACCGGCGATTATTTCAGGGTGCGGCGCTATATCGGCGCGAAGGACCGCGCCGCCATCGCCGAACGGGTTTACGCCATGATGCGGCATTACGCGCGGGCGGGGTGGTGGCTGGCGCGCGTCGGAGGCGACGACACGCCGCGCACCCGCATGATCGCGGATTTGACATTGCGCGATCATGTGCCGCGCCCGCATGTCGCGGATCTTTTTTCAGGGGCCAAACACGCACCTGAATCGTTGAGCGAGCAGGAAGCGCGAATTCTGGACGCGCTGGCCGGACAAAACATCGACTCCCCCGAAATGCCGGAAGCCGTGCGCGCGGAATGCCCGCCAGAGGCCGAGGAACGGCTGCGTGCCGTGTTCGGGGACGGTTTCGCGCACGAGATGGCGGCGATGCTGATTCCCGCACCTTTGGATTTGCGGGCCAACACGATCAAGATTTCGCGCGACGATGCCATCGCGGCGCTGGCCAAGCACGGCGTCGAAACGGCGCCGACCGCCTTTTCGCCCGTGGGTCTGCGCGCGCCCGGACGGGTGCATCTGGCGGAAACGAAACTGCTTCAGGCCGGGGTGATCGAAATTCAGGACGAGGGATCGCAATTGATCGCGCTTTTATGCGCGGCCGGGCCGGGCATGCAGGTGCTGGACGCGTGTGCGGGTGGCGGCGGCAAGACATTGGCGATTGCGGCGCAAATGGCAGGCAAAGGGCGGATCGTGGCGATGGACACCAGCGCGCAACGGCTGGCACGCGGCAAGCCGCGTTACGTGCGCGCCGGGATTCACAATGTCGAACTGCGCGCGCTGTCGGACGAACAGAACGTCAAATGGCTGCGGCGGCAAAAGGGCAATTTCGACGTGGTGCTGGTGGACGCGCCGTGCACGTCGTCGGGAACATGGCGGCGCAACCCCGATCTGCGCTGGCGTGCGATGGGGCCGGGCGCTGACGAAATCGTGCGCGAGCAAGCGCAGATCCTGGAACGGTTCGCCAAATGCGTGAAGCCGGGCGGGTTGCTGGTATATGCCACATGTTCATTGTATCGCGCGGAAAACGAGGCGCAGGTCGAAGTGTTTTTAGGCGCGCATCCCGATTTCGCACTGGTGCCGCTGGCCACGGCGTGGACGCGGGCCGGGCTTAACGGCACGGCGCCGAAAGGCGAGATGATGCGCCTTAGCCCCCTGCAATCCGGGACCGACGGGTTTTTCTGCGCCGTGATGCAACGCGGCGGGTAAATCCTAGTAAATTCCGCCGGTGCCGCGCAGTGCGCCTGCCCCCGCGGCAGGCGGTGGCGGGGCCTGAACCGTGCCGCCGGTTTCACCCGCACCGGCAGGCGCGTTGTAAGCACCCCCCGCATCGTCGGGTGACGCCGCATAGGGCGCAGGTTCATAGCCACTGTCGTCGCCTTCGGGTTCCCGGTCGCTTAAAAACGCTTCCATGATCGCCTTCGGATCGTCGGGGCTGGTGCGCTGGCCGGTCGCGGCGTTGACCTCGACCAGACTGATGCCGGGCGGGATGCGGAAGGGCACGGGCTCGCGGCCCTTGATATATTCGTTCATGAAAGCGCGGAACATCGGCGCCGCGACCATGCCGCCGGTTTCATGGCGGCCCAGCGGCTTGGGCGTGTCGAAGCCGACATACATGCCGACCACGATATCGGGCGTGAAGCCCATGAACCATGCATCGCGTTCGTCGTTGGTGGTGCCGGTCTTGCCCGCGATCGGCCAGTCGAGGTTTTTGAGTGCCATCTGCGCCGTGCCGCGTTTGGGCACACCTTCAAGGATATTCACCATCTGGTAGGCCACGCGCGGATCGGTGACCAGATCCTCATCCTTTTTCACTTCCGGCACCGGTTCGCCCGGCGCCCAGGCAATACGCGGGCCACAATCGGCGCAGGCACGGCTATCGCGAGCGTACACTGTCTTGCCCTCGCGGTTCTGAATGCGGTCGATGAAGGTGGGGGTGATGCGCTGGCCGCCATTGGCGATCATCGCGTAGCCGGTCGCGAGCTTAAGCAGCGTCGTTTCCTGCGCGCCCAGCGCGTTGGCGAGGTATTTTTCCATCGGGTCGTAAACGCCGAAACGTTCAACCGTCTGGGCGATGCGGTCCATGCCCAGATGCGCCGCCAGCCGCACGGTGGGCAGGTTGCGCGATTTTTCGATGCACACGCGGATGGTGGTGGGGCCGCCGTATTCACCTTCTTCGTAATTGCCGGGGGACCAAACGCCCTGACCATGCCCCATGGAAAACGAAATCGGCGCGTCAAGAATCCGGGTCGAGGGCGTGTAGCCGTCTTCAAGCGCGGCGATATATTCAAACGGCTTGAAGGCCGAACCGACCTGACGCTGGGCCTGTGTGGCGCGGTTGAATTCGGAGCGTTCGTAATCCCACCCGCCCTGCATCGCCAGCACGCGACCCGTATAGGGATCGATCGCGACCAGACCGCCCTGCACCGCCGGCACCTGGCGCAGATGCCAGAATTTGGCGTCGTAGGGTTTTTCTGGATTGGCCATTACATGGCCGCTGTCATCGAGTTCCGGAATATCCGCGATCACATCGCGGTCGAGATAGGATTCCGGTCCGGCCATCACGATGTCGCCAACATGCATCAGATCACCCGCCCATTTGACGTCGTCGGCGCTTAGGGGATGCTCTTCCCCCCCCGCGATGCCAAGGGTTATCTGTCCGCCGGATTTTTTGGTGACGACCGCGATATGCCAGTCCGGGAGCATGCCTTTTTGCATCGGCACATCCTGAAGCCGTGTTGCCCAGCCCGCGATGTTGTCGAAACGCGCGATGGGGCCGCGCCAGCCGTGGCGATGGTCGTACCGCGTCACGCCATAACGGAAGGCGCGTTCGGCGATATCCTGCAAATGCGGGTCGAGCGTCGAGCGAACCAGCAGCCCGTCGGTATAAAGGGACATGCTGCCGCGCTGTTCGGCCAGAAAACGTCGAATTTCCTCGGCGAAATAAGGGGCGCGCACCGCCTCGGCCCGTGCATCGCGGCTGACGGTGGAAAGCGGCTGCATCTGCGCCATCTTCGCCTCGTCGCCGGTGATGTATCCATCGTCCTCCATCCGGCCGATCACCCAGTTGCGGCGGGTCAACGCCTCGCCATGGCGGCGATCCGGATCGTAATTGTTGGGCGCCTTGGGCAGCGCGCCCAAATATGCCGCCTCCTCCACCGTCAATTCATCAAGACCCTTGTTGAAATAGGTCTGGGCCGCGGCGGCAACGCCATAGGCCCCACGTCCCAGATAAATCTGGTTCAGGTAAAGTTCGAGCAGGTGATCCTTGGACATCACGCGCTCCATGCGCAGGGCCAGAATCGCTTCCTTGAATTTGCGCGCGAAGCTGACCTCGTTGGTCAGCAACATATTTTTGGCCACCTGCTGGGTGATGGTCGATGCGCCGACCAGACGGTTGTCTGAGCCGATATTGCGCAGGTTGATCAATATCGCGCGGCCGATTCCGGTGAAATCAAGGCCTTCGTGTTTGTAGAAATTCTGGTCCTCGGCGGAAATGAAGGCTTCCTGCACGCGCTTGGGGATCGAGGCGATCGGGACGAAGACCCGCCGCTCCTCGGCGAATTCGGCCATCAGGCGGCCGTCGCCGGTATAGACGCGGGTGACCAAGGGCGGCTGGTAATTCTGGAGTTTTGAGAAATCGGGTATGTCGCCCGCGTAATTCTTGAGTAGAAAGGCGACAAGACCGAACACGCCGAGCAGGCCCAAAAACCCCATCGAGCAGAGCAACAGAAAACCACCGACAATACCGCGCCAAAAACCCTTCATACCGGGGTTCTTATTGCACGAAACGGCGGCAGGATAAAGGCAGGTTCATGATTTATCGCGCAGCAATTCAGATGCGCCTGAATGGGTCAGGCGCGGCGGGATTTCTTCAATCCGAACAGCGAGGCGAAAAGCGACGTTTTCTGGCCTTCCGGCGCGCCCGCATTCTGATTGCCCACCTGCATGGTGCGGAAAACAGGCCCTTGCGATTGGGTTTGAGATACGGGGGCGGACGTGGCTTGCTGGGCCGATGTCTGTGCCGTGGTGCCGCGCGCCCCGCCTTGCACCGCACCCTGTGCGGCAGACTGCGCCGCGGATGCACCGCCTGAAGGACGGGCCGCTTGCTGCTGCGGGCGGTTGCCGGACGCATCCTGCGTGCGCTGGGGCGCACGCTGGGGCGCGTGGTTGACCGCGCCTTCGCGCAGGCGGCGGGATTCCACTTGCTGTTTGCGGGCTTCCTCGCGCATCTGCATTTCGCTGATGCGCTCCTCGGCCTGTTTTTGTGAATACTGGCTGGTGATCAGGATCTGCTGCGCCTGTTTTTGCCAGAGATCGCGCTGAACCTTCAGATCCTCGATCTGGGATTGTGCGATGTCGGCCTGTTCCTGCGCCATGCGCACTTCCATTTTCAGGCGCTCGACCTCGATCGCATGGCGGGCGCGTTCAAGCTCCAGTTCGACGGCGGACGCGCCCGCGTCACCGGCGGGTGCGGCAGCGGCGAAGGACCCGCCTTGCGGGCGCAGGCCGAAAACACGTTCAAGTTCCGAAACGTCCACAAGGCGGCGCTGGTTTGCATCGACCTCGAAAGACAGCTTGCCCGCGTTCATGGCGCGCTGGATCGTCGATTTGGATTTTCCCGTGAGTTCCGCTGCGCGTTGCGCACCAACCTTGGCCATTTCGATCCCGGTCCTGTTTTTTTATTTGGAGTGACCTGCACTATAGCGCTGTCGCAATTCCAGCTTCAACAGTTTTCGTGACGCAGGACAGGCGCGTGTACGTGTTATCCACGCTTAAATCGGGGCAAATCAGGTGCATTTGCACCGTCTTGCACCGATATGACGCGACGCTGCGCAACAAGCGTGTAAAATTTGACAGATAAGTTCGTTTTTTGTTAAGTCCGCATGGAAGCAACTACCCCCGGAGGTGCGGAAACATGGCTGCCCATACAGCCCCGGAAAGTTTCATCCATGGTGCATTGGTCATCGCAGGCGAGGACGGCGGGACGGATTTGCGGCGCAGGATCCGCCGCGAGCTGGAATCACTTGACCTTACACCCGTGATCTACCCGACCGCTTATGACGCTCAACTGGCGCTGGGCCGCGAAACAGGCGGGTTTTGCGTTTCCGTCGTCAATGCCGCCTGTCTTTCCCCGTCTCTTTCACCTTCCTTCAATATTTCCGCGCTGCCTAGCCCGGTCATCGCGATTGCGCGGCACAGCCGGGTTGAAGCCGTGAAAGCCACCGCACCCGCAGGGACTCAGGTCATCGAACGCGGGTTCGTCAGGGGCGCGCTGGCCGATACCGCAAAAAAAGCGATTGGTGAAAGACGTGTGTTGCCCGATTTTTTACGGGGGCTGACCTGTTTTCCGGATTCATTGAATATCTTTTTCGACGGTTTGCCGCTGTGCGGCTTGAGCGAGCAGCAGGTTTTTGTTCTGGAAGCGCTTATCAAACTTCAAAAAACTGGCTTGGATCTTTCCATGCAAGCCTTTCAAAGCGCCACAAAGACACTTTATCAGATATTCAATAATGGCTTGCTGGTGCAGGTGACGGCTGAACTGGAATCCAGCCTGCCCAATCTAACGCAAGGCCGGTATGCGCTTGAACGCAACGTTTCGATGAAAAAAGTTTTGGGCGGGGGGGCGATGCCCAGACTTGAAAATTGTCGGCTGATTAAAACCCCGCCCGGCCCGTGATGTATATATAACAGCAAAACGGCCCCATGATGGGGCCGTTTTTTGTTCTGTAAGATCATCAGATCGGCGCGATCAGCCGCCGGACGCGGTGCGGCGCGGTGCCGAGGCCTTCGCCGTGGTCTGGCCTTTCGCCTTGGCGCCGCCCTTGGCGGATTTCGGCGCGCCGGCCTTTTTGGCGGGCGATTTACGCGCGGTTTTTTTCGGCGCGGCTTCGTCGCCTTCGTCCTCGTCGGTCACGACGGGGCCGGAATCGGCACCCTTGGCCGCCGGATCGCGGTCGACCAGTTCGATCACGGCCAGCGGGGCATTGTCGCCGTAACGGAAGCCCGCCTTGAGAATACGGCAATAACCGCCGGCGCGGTCGGCATAACGCGGCGCCAGCGTATCGAACATCTTGGCGACCAAGGTTTCGTCACGCAGGCGCGCGATGGCAAGGCGGCGATTGGCCAGCCCGCCTTTCTTGGCAAGGGTGATCAGTTTTTCGACGACCGGGCGCAGATCCTTCGCCTTGGGCAGGGTGGTGACGATCTGTTCGTGCTTGATCAGCGCCTGGGCCAGGTTCGCGAACAGCGCGCGGCGGTGGCCACGGGTGCGCGAGAATTTGCGGCCTTTGTTACGATGGGTGGACATTGCGACTTCCTTTCAGGTTATAAGCGGTCCGGGTCAAGGGTTTCCGCTGTTTTTTCAATTTTGAACCACGAAGAACACGAAGAAATTTTCTTTTAGTGCTCTTCGTGGTTTTATCACTTCATTCAATTCAGTACGGCTCTTCAAGCTTGCGGCGAAGATCCTCGATATTTTCCGGCGGCCAGCCATCGACCTGCATGCCGAGATGCAGACCCATGGTCGCCAGCACTTCCTTGATCTCGTTCAGCGACTTGCGACCGAAGTTCGGGGTGCGCAGCATGTCGTTTTCCGATTTTTGAACCAGATCGCCGATATAGGTGATGTTGTCGTTCTTCAAGCAGTTTGCCGAGCGGACGGAGAGCTCCAGCTCCTCGACCTTGCGCAGCAGGTTGCGGTTGAACGGCAGTTCCGGCGCCGCGTCCTGACGGGCGGCGGCGGCCTTCGGTTCGTCGAAGTTGATGAAGACCTGAAGCTGGTCTTGCAGGATGCGCGCGGCATAGGCCACCGAATCCTCAGGCGTTACGGCGCCGTTGGTTTCGATGCTCAGGGTCAGCTTGTCGTAGTCGGTGATTTGGCCAACGCGGGTGTCCTCGACCTCGTACGACACCTTGCGCACGGGCGAGAAGATGGAGTCGACGGGGATCAGACCAACCGGCGCTTCTTCCGGACGGTTCGCCGAAGCGGGCGGTAGCCCTTGCCGGTGTTGACCGTCAGTTCCATGTTCAGCTGCGCGCCCTTGTCGAGGGTGCAGATGACGAGATCGGATTCATGATCTCGATATCCGCGCCGGCCTCGATCATGCCAGCGGTCACTTCGCACGGGCCTTCGGCGGCGAGGCGCATTTTCTTGGGGCCTTCGACGTGCATCGCGATCGCGATGTTCTTCACGTTGAGGATGATGTTGACCACGTCCTCGCGCACGCCGGGGATCGACGAGAATTCATGCAGCACGCCGTCAATCTGGATCGCGGTCACGGCCGCGCCCTGAAGCGAGGAAAGCAGGATGCGGCGCAGGGCGTTGCCCAGCGTCAGGCCGAAGCCGCGTTCGAGCGGTTCGACAACAACGGTGCCCGCCGAACGCGTGTTCGGGCCGGCTTTCTTTACGTCGATCTTGGTCGGCTTGATCAGTTCCTGCCAGTTTTTCTGGATCATTTGGTATTTCCTTTCCGGTTAACGTCATCCGGTTCTTAGCCGGCCTCTGGTTAGTAATCGGTACTCGGGCGACGGATACCGGGATAAACCCTGATACCCGTCTTAATCACGATTAAACGCAACGGCGTTTGCCCGTTTTTGCGCCGTGTTACACGCGGCGGCGTTTTCTGGGACGGCAGCCATTATGCGGGATCGGCGTCACGTCCTTGATGTTGGTGATGGTGAAGCCCGCGGATTGAAGCGCACGCAGCGCGGATTCACGACCCGCGCCCGGACCCTTGACCTCGACGGTCAGTTCGCGCACGCCGTGTTCCTGCGCCTTGCGGCCCGCGTCCTCGGCGCAAAGCTGCGCCGCGAAGGGGGTGGATTTGCGCGAGCCCTTGAAGCCCATCTTGCCCGACGACGACCAGGAAATCGTGTTGCCCTGGGCATCGGTGATCGCGATGATCGTGTTGTTGAAGGTCGCGTTCACCTTGGCGATTCCGACCGGAATGTTTTTACGGGCGGAGCGTTTAACGCGCGCGGTATCGTTGTTTTGCTTGCTCATTGTGTTGTCCTTTTTTTACTCGCAGCCTTTCAGATTCCTCAGCCGCTCGTGTTGTCCTTTTTTACTCGCGGCCTTTCAGATTCCTCAGCCGCTCGTGTTGTCCCTTATTTTTTCGTGGCCAGTTTCTTGCCGGCGATCGCCTTGGCCGGACCTTTGCGGGTGCGCGCGTTGGTGTGCGTGCGCTGGCCGCGGACGGGGAGATTTTTGCGATGGCGCAGACCGCGATAGCAGGACATGTCCATCAGGCGTTTGATATTCAGCGAGATCTCGCGGCGCAGTTCGCCTTCGACCTTGTAGTTCTGGTCGATCTGTTCGCGGATGCGGTTAAGTTCGTCGTCGGAAAGTTCATTCACGCGCGGGAAGCTGTTCTTTTCGTAGTCGCCGATCTTGCACGCCTCAAGAATCTTGAGGGCCGAGGTGCGACCGATGCCGTGAATGTAGGTCAGCGCGATGTGCACGCGCTTGTTGGTGGGGATGTTGACCCCCGCGATACGAGCCATTTTTTTCTCCTTCGGCTGCGACCAGCCTTGGCTATTGCTTCGGCGTGGTGATGATCCTCGATTAAACAATACCCATTCCGCCGATTTCCGGCTGAAAACGCGGGTCCCCGTTTCCTTGGAATTGCGCGCAATATATGGGGGTGACCGTGGGGCGTCAATATAATTTTCTGTGGATAAAGGCGGATTCCGGCATTTGTTATGTTAACATTTCGGCGCAGGTTTGGGCCGGTCGCGCGGTGCCAGATATTTCTCGACCAAGCCCCGTTTGGCGAGGACCAGATTCACCTTTTTCACAAAGGCCACCCGGTCGGCGTTTTCGGCGTCCGGTTGTCGCAGATCCCGTGCCGTTAAAATGCCCTTCCGGCGCAGCACTCCTAGGACGCCTTCGGGGTCGTCGCGTAATCCGGGCTGGGAAAACAAGGTGTCGTGCAAAGCGCGGTCGACATGTTTGAGATGGCCGGTATACAGCAGCCCCGCCCGGATGTAGTCGTCGTATTCCGCGCACAAAAAACCGAACGGGTCACGTGAACCCGTGAATCCGCCCGTATGCGGCAAGGTACGCGCATGATCGCGCCACAGTAATTTGCGCCGGCCCACCGGGTAAAAACGCAAACCCGTTTCGGGGTGGATGACGTATTCTGGCGTATGCGCGAGCAGATCGACATCACTTGCCACGACCATATCCAACCATTGGGCAAGTTCATCGCGCCGCGCGGGATCGGCCAGACCGCCGAACATCTCGATCAGATCAAGGATGCGCGCGCCGATGGCTGGCGTGGATTTCGGACGGACGTTCATTCCATCACGCGTAACGGCCGAACAGCGTGGGTGTCAAAATGCGTTATGTCGCAGGCTATTTCAGGAAGGCGGCAATCTGCGCGGCCACGGCATCCACGGTTTGCATTCCGTCGATGCGATGGAGCGTGTTTTTCTGCGCATAGAAAGGCGACACTTCGGCGGTGTACGTCTTGTATTCGCGGATGCGGCGCATGACCGTTTCCGGGTTGTCGTCGGCGCGCACCGGCTGGCCTGCGGCGGCGCATTCGGCCGCGCGTTTTTCGACGCGCGCGACCAGAATCGATTCATCGACCACAAGGTCGATCACAAGATCGATCGCGCAGTCCTTTTTTGCCAGCATCGCATCAAGCGCCCTCGCCTGCGGGATGGTGCGCGGAAAGCCGTCAAAGATCACGCCCTTCGCGCAATCCGCGCGCGCGATGCGGGTTTCGATCATTTCGATGATGATGTCGTCGGAAACCAGCTGCCCCGCGTCCATGATCGCCTGAACCTTTTTTCCCAGTTCGGTGCCTTCCGCGCGTTCGGCGCGCAGCATGTCGCCGGTGGAAAGCTGCTTGAGGCCGTATTTTTCCTCAAGGATGCGGGCCTGCGTGCCCTTGCCCGCGCCGGGCGGCCCCATCAGGACGATGTTGAGCGGACGTACGCTCATCGGCGGCTCCGCAGGCGTTGCTTGCGAATCAGACCTTCATACTGATGGGCGATCAGATGCGCGTGGATCTGCGCGACCGTATCCATCGTCACCGATACCACGATCAGCAGCGAGGTGCCGCCGAAGTAAAACGGCATCGAAAACTTCGAGATCAGGAATTCGGGCAGAAGGCAGATGAAGATGATGTACAGCGCGCCGATGGCCGTCAGCCTTGTCAGGACGAAATCAAGATATTCCGCTGTCTGCTGGCCCGGACGGATGCCGGGGATGAAGCCGCCGTATTTTTTCAGCATGTCGGCGTTTTCCTTGGGGTTAAAGACGATCGCCGTATAGAAGAACGAGAAAAACGCGATCAGCAGCGCGTACAGACCCATGTAGACCGGCTGGCCGTGTTGCAGACTGCGCGCGATGCTTGAAACGATTTCGCCGCCGCCCGCGCCCGCGAATCCGACCAGCGTCACCGGCAGCAGCAGCAGCGAGGAGGCAAAGATCGGAGGAATGACGCCGGAGGTGTTGAGCTTCAAGGGCAGGTGCGAAAGCTGGGCCGAGGCCATTTGGTTCGCACCGACCTGACGGCGCGGGTATTGCACCGGAATGCGGCGTTGCGCCCTTTCCATGAAAACGATGAAAACGACGATCGCGATCACCATCGCGAAAATGCCGAAAAGCACGATGAAATTGAACTGACCCTGACGGCCGAGTTCAAGCACGCTGGCCACCGCGCGCGGCAGTTCGGCCACGATACCGGCAAAGATGATCAGCGAGGTGCCGTTGCCAATGCCGCGCTGGGTGATCTGTTCACCCAGCCACATCAGGAACACGGTGCCGCCGACGATGGTGATGACGGTGGTGATGCGGAAAAACAGACCCGGATCAATAACTGCCGAACCGTTCGGGCCCTGCATATGTTCAAGCCCGGTGGCAAGACCCCAAGCCTGCACCGCGGCCAGAATCACGGTCAGGTAACGCGTGTATTGGTTGATACGGACGCGACCGAGTTCGCCTTCCTTTTTCACCGCCTCCAGCGAAGGAATCATCGAGGACGCAAGCTGCATGATGATCGATGCCGAAATATACGGCATGATGTTCAGCGCGAAAATCGTCATGCGCTTGAGCGCGCCGCCGGAAAACATGTTGAACATGTCGAGGATGCCGCCCGCCTTTTGCGAGTAGATCTGATTCCATACCGAAAGATCGATTCCGGGCAAGGGGATGTGCGTGCCGATGCGATAAATGATCAGCGCGCCAAGCAGATAGAGGATGCGCGATTTGAGTTCAGCCGCCTTGGAAAAGGCGCCCCAGTTCATTTGCGATGCGAGTTGTTCGGCAGCCGATGCCATTTGCACATACCTTGATCTATTTGCGGTTCCGTATTTGTGGCCAAACCTTAAACGGGCGGCCCCGGGGGGTCAATGCGACTTTATACGCGTTTGTTGACAAAGCCGCGGCGGTTCGGGCAAGGTGTCATTCATGAACGCTGCATCGTGCACCGCAATCGCCATCGCCATCGCAACCGGCCGATTTTATTACTGGTATTCCCTTTAAGGGTCTGCCGGTTTTAGCGTTCAATACCCCGAACATCGCATAAAAACCAAAGGCCCGCCGGACCGGAAAGGGCCCTTTCGCACAACATGCGGCACCCCCCTTCCCGAGCCCCGGTAAAACCACCAAGCGGGCCGCACAAAGGAAGGAACCAAAGTACAAATGTCCCCCAGAGCGAACAAGAAAACCGCAGATCCGCAACCAGGCGCCATCCGGGTATACCGGATCGCCCCGCAAACCCCGCTTGATGTAGCGCGGGCGATGTTTGACATCGCGCGCGAACGATTTGACGGACACAAGGGCGGTCCGGGCATCGAGGCCCGGCGGCGCAGGCTTGAGGAGCATTCTGTTCTTCCACCGGGATCGATCGTTCACAACGCCGCGCTCGCGGGTCCGTATCAGGCGCAGCGGCTGGCCCCCGCTTTGCGGACCCAGTTTGAAATCGCACAAAAAGGCGGGATAGCACCCTATCTGATCGAATGTCTGGTGCCGGACGGCAAGGGCGGTCCAGCGACGCGCATCGCCTATCTTGCGCCGCAACAGGCCTTGCCCGTGGTCAGCACCACGTTGTGATGCCTGATTGTTGACATCTGGTTGCTGTCGTCACGCGATGACGAAAGCATTATTTGCAAAAAACCCCGGTCGATGCCGGGGTTTTTTAAAATCAGAAAACGGGTAAGCCGAAAATCAGGCGATTTTCTTTTTACGCACGACCGGCTTGCGCTCGATCACGATCAGTTCAAGGCTGCCGCCCGCCTTTTCAACCGCGGCCTTGGCCGCAGCGGAAGCGCCGGAAACCTTCAGCGCGACTTTCACCTTGAGCGCGCCCTTGGCCAGCACACGCACGCCGTCCTGTTTGCGGCGGACGAGTTTGGCCGCGACCAGCGCGTCTTCGTCGATCGCCTTCTTGGCGTCGAGCTTGCCCGCGTCAATCGCGGTCTGCAGCGCGCCCAGATTGATTTCCGCGTATTCCATGCGGTTCGGCTTTTTAAAGCCGCGCTTGGGCAGACGGCGGTAAAGCGGCGTCTGGCCGCCTTCAAAGCCGTGCAGCGATACGCCGGTACGCGCGGTTTGACCTTTGCCGCCGCGGCCCGAGGTCTTGCCTTTGCCGGAACCGATACCGCGGCCGACGCGCATGCGTTTTTTGCGGGAACCCTGTTTGGGTTTAAGTTCGTTGAGTTTCATTGTGAACCTTCCTTCAAATCCTTACGCCGCTTTTTCGTCGACGATCTTAACCAGATGCGCGACCTTGCGGATCATGCCACGCACCGCCGGTGTATCTTCCAGTACGCGGGTCCTGTGACGCTTGTTCAGGCCCAGACCCTTGAGGGTCGCTTCCTGATCCGGCGTGCGGCCGATCGGCGAACCGGTTTGAACCACGGTCAGCGTCTTGCCGGATTTTTCCGTCTTTTTGGCAGCCGGCTTTTTGGGGGCCGGTTTTTTCGCTTTGGCTTCAGTCATCGGATTCGTCCTCTTTTGCGCCGCCCTGACGGTTGGCGATGATGTCGCCGACCTTTTTGCCGCGACGGGTCGCGATCTGACGGGGCGACTGGATGTTTTTAAGCGCGTCGAACGTCGCCTGCACCATGTTGTGCGGGTTGGACGTGCCCGTCGCCTTGGCAACGATGTCCTGAATGCCGACGGCTTCGAAAATCGCGCGCATCGGGCCGCCCGCGATGATACCGGTACCGGACGGGGCGGCGCGCAGGATCACCTTGCCCGCACCGAAATGGCCCTTGATGTCGTGGTGGATGGTGCGGCCTTCGCGCAGCGGTACGCGCATCATGTGGCGTTTCGCCTGCTCGGTCGCCTTTTTGATCGCTTCGGGAACTTCTTTGGACTTGGCGTGACCGGTGCCGACGCGGCCCTTGCCGTCGCCGACGACAACCAGCGCCGCAAACGCGAAGCGCCGACCGCCTTTCACCGTTTTCGCAACGCGGTTGATCGCGACCAGTTTTTCGACCAGGTCGCTTTGTTCGCGTTCTTTGCCGTCTCTTTCGGGACGTTTACCTTCGGGGCGTGCCATCGTTCATGATCTCCTTAGAATTCCAGTCCGCCTTCGCGGGCAGCCTCGGCCAGCGCCTTGACGCGGCCATGATACAGGTACGACCCGCGGTCGAAGACAACCTGTTTCACCCCGGCCTTCTTGGCACGGGCGGCGATGAGTTTTCCGACCTCGGTCGCGGCGGCGACGTTGCCGCCGAGCTTGGCCGAAGCCTTGACTTCCTTGTCGACCGTCGAGGCGGCGGCAAGGGTCACGCCCTTGGTGTCGTCGATGATCTGGGCATAGATGTTGGAGGCCGAACGAAAGACGTTCAGACGGGGACGCGCGCCCTTGAGCGCCAGCGCCCGCACCTTGTTGCGGTTGCGGAACTGGCGGCGCTGGACCGAGTTGGTTTTTGCTTTCTTCATGGCGGCCCCTTACTTCTTCTTGCCTTCTTTGCGGATGATGCGCTCACCCTCGTATTTTATGCCCTTGCCCTTGTACGGCTCCGGCTCGCGCCAGGCGCGGATCTCGGCCGCGACTTGACCGACGCGTTGTTTGTCCGCGCCGGAAATCGTGATCGCCGTCTGTTTTTCGACCGCGATCTTGATACCTTCGGGAATCTGGTATTTCACGTCGTGGCTGTAGCCGAGCTGCAATACCAGTTCCTTGCCCGCAACCTGCGCGCGGTAACCAACGCCGGTGATTTCGAGCTTTTTCTCGAAACCGCTTTCCAGACCTTTGAAAAGGTTGCTGATGTTGCGCTGGGTGGTTGCCCACATCGCGCGGTTCGCAGCACCGTCGACCGGCGTTACGGTGACCTTGCCGTCAGCCATTTTCACGGCGACGTCGCCGGTGAAGCGCACAACGCCCTCACCCAGCTTGCCCTTGGCCTTCACGTGATCCGACTTGACCTCGACGGTCATACCGGACGGAATGGCGATGGCGTGTTTTCCTACGCGTGACATCAGAACACCTCGCACAGAAGTTCGCCGCCGACGTTTTCACGGCGCGCGTCGTGATCGGACATGACGCCGTTGGGGGTCGACAGGATGGTGATGCCAAGGCCGTTCTGCACGGAACGCAGACCCTTGACGTTCGAGTAAACGCGGCGGCCCGGTGTCGATACGCGCTTGATCGTGCGGATCGCGGGTTGGCCTTCGGCATATTTCAATTCGATTGAAATGCCTTTTTCCTCAATGTTGTAGCCACGAATGTACCCTTCGCGCTTGAGCACGTCGAGCACCGAACGGCGCAGACGCGAATTGGGGCAGGCGACAGTCGCCAATTTGGCTTGCAGACCGTTACGGATGCGGGTCAGCATATCGCCGAGAGGATCGCTCATTGACATGGGATTTCCTCGTCCTTTCTTACCAGCTGGATTTCACGACGCCCGGCAGCTCACCGCGCGAAGCCTTTTCGCGCAGCATGTTGCGGGACAGTTTAAACTTACGGTGCACGCCGCGCGGCCGGCCCGTAAGGGCGCAGCGGTTGCGCTGGCGATTTTTCGCGGCGTTGCGGGGCAACTTCGCGAGTTTCATGTTCGCCTCGAAAATCTCGGCCGGGTCGGCAGAGCGATCGCGGGCGATCTTGAGCAGTTTTTCACGTTTGGACGCGAAACGTTTTTGCAGCGTTTTACGCTTTTTTTCGCGTTCGATCATGCAGGTCTTGGCCATTGTTCTCTCCTAGCCTCAGCGATCACGGATCGGCATGTTGAATTCTTTAAGAAGGGCAAGCGCGCCATTCTTGTCGCGGGCGGTCGTGCAGATCACGATGTCCATACCGCGCACCTTTTCCACCTTGTCGAAGTTCACTTCGGGGAAAATGATGTGTTCCTTGATTCCCAAGGCATAGTTGCCGTGGCTGTCGAAAGACCGGGGTGAAAGCCCGCGGAAGTCGCGCACACGCGGCAGCGCCACGTTGATCAGGCGATCGAGGAATTCGTACATGCGGCGCTTGCGCAGCGTAACCTTGCAGCCCAGCGGCATGTTTTCACGAACCTTGAAGCCGGCGATCGATTTTTTGGCGCGGGTCACGACGGCGCGTTGACCGGCGATAAGCGTAAGATCTTCAGCGGCTTGCGAGGCTTTGCGCGAGTCTTGCGTCGAGTCGCCTACACCCATGTTGAGGACGATCTTTTCGAGCGCCGGGATGTCGTGCACGTTCTTGATGCCGAACTTTTCGCCCAGCGCCTTGCGAACGCGGGATTCATAGTCCTTCTGCAGGCGGGGCTTGTAGCCCTTTTCCACAGCCTGACGCTTGACGGTCTTGAGCTCCGTGGATTCGGAAGCCGCCTGCTTTTTCGGTTTTTTATCTGTCTTTTTTGCTTCGGTGGCCATGTTATTTGCCCTCGATGGTTTCGCCGGAGGCCTTCGCCACGCGGACCTTGGTTCCGTCCTTCAGGACTTTGTAGCCGACGCGCGTGGCCTTGCCGGTTTTTGGATCGGCCAACGCAACGTTGGAAATGTGGATCGCGCCTTCGATTTTCTCGATCCCGCCCGGCGTGGTTTGCGTCGGCTTTTTGTGCACGGTGCGCATGTTCACGCCTTGAACGCGGACGCGGTTTTCGGCGCGCAGCACTTCGAGCACCTCGCCCTTCGCGCCTTTCGACGCGCCGGAGATGACGACGACCTGATCGCCCTTTTTAATCTTGAGTTTAGCCGCGGTCATTACAGCACCTCTGCAGCAAGAGAAATGATTTTCAAATAGCCTTCGCCACGCAGTTCGCGCGGCACCGGGCCGAAGATACGCGTGCCAACCGGCTCTTTCTGGGCGTTGACCAGAACCACCGAGTTGGAGTCGAAACGGATGGTCGTGCCATCGTCGCGTTTGATGCCGGTTTTGGTGCGGACGATTACCGCTTTCACCACCTGGCCTTTTTTCACGCGGCCGCGAGGAATCGCATCCTTGACGGAGCAGATGATTTCCTCGCCGCAGTTGGCGGTACGCTTGTGCGAGCCGCCCAGCACTTTAATGCACATCACTTTCTTGGCGCCGGAATTGTCGGCCACATCAAGAACGGTTTGCATCTGGATCATGATTGCACCTATTCCTTATTTCTCGGCTTTTGCCGGTTTTTTCGCGGCCGATTTTTTCGCGGTCGCAGGTTTAGCTTCCGCCTTGGCGGCGGCTTTTTTCGGGGCGGCCTTGGCTTCCGCCGTTTTGGCGGCAGGCACATGGGTCGCGGGATTGAATTCCACCACGGCGCGCGATTTGCCGAAGCGGTCGCGACCTTCGATCACGCGCCAGGATTTATTGCGCGAAATCGGGCGGCATTCCTCGATCGACACCGTGTCGCCCTGCTGGCAGACATTGGCTTCGTCGTGCGCGGCGTATTTGGCCGAACGTTTGACGTATTTTTTGTATTTCGGGTGCATGACGCGACGTTCGACCAAGACCGTGACGGTCTTGTCCATTTTGTCGGAAACGACGGTGCCTTGCAGGACGCGGCGGGGCATTGCTTTCTCTCCTTACGACTCTTTGCCGGCGGCTTTCTTGGCTGCCGGTTTTTTCGCGGCCGGGGCTTTCGCAGCCTTGGGCGCGGTTGTTTTCTTGGCGGCAGCCGGTTTAGCGTCGCCCTTCATCTGTTCGGCCAGCAACGTCTTGGCGCGCGCGATGTCGCGGCGGACGACGGTCAACTGGGCGGTGTTGGCGAGCTGCTGGCTGCTTTTCTGGAAGCGCAGGGTCATTTGCTCCTTGCGCAGTTCCATGATCATTTCCTTCAGTTCGTCCGCGGATTTGGCCCGCATTGCTTCGGCTTTCATGGCGTTATCCTTATAAACCCTCTTTTCAATCCCTTATTCGCCGATCCTGGCGACAACCCGTGTTTTCAGCGGCAGCTTGGCGGCGGCCAGCGTCAGCGCCTCGCGCGCGAGCTGGGCCGGGATGCCGTCGACCTCGAACATGATGCGGCCGGGCTTGACGCGGCACACCCAGTATTCGGGCGCGCCCTTGCCGGAGCCCATCCGGACTTCGAGCGGTTTTTTCGAAACAGGCACATCCGGGAATACACGGATCCAGAGCTGGCCCTGACGTTTCATGTGGCGCGAAATGGCGCGGCGCGCGGCTTCAATCTGGCGCGCGGTGACGCGTTCGGGCTCGACCGCCTTCAGGCCCATCGAGCCGAAGTTGAGGTCGGTACCGCCTTTGGCAGCGCCGCTGATCCGCCCTTTGTGGGCCTTGCGATACTTGGTTTTCTTAGGCTGCATCATGGCGGTTAGTCCTTATTCTCGTCCTGTTTGCGTTTGCCGCGGGGGGCGCGCTCCTGACGCTCGGAACGCTCCGGGCGGTCGGTACGCTGTTCGGGGCGGCCATCGCGGCTCCAACCCTGGGCTTCGGAAACGCGCTTATCGCGGGCCATCGGGTCGTGGCTCATCACCTCGCCCTTATAGATCCAAACCTTGACGCCGATAATGCCATAGGTGGTCAGCGCCTCGGCAAAACCGAAGTCGATGTCGGCGCGCAGCGTGTGCAGAGGCACGCGGCCTTCGCGATACCATTCCATGCGGGCGATGTCCGCGCCGGCCAGACGGCCAGAAACGTTGATCCGGATACCCTGGCCGCCCATGCGCAGCGCCGATTGCACGGCGCGCTTCATCGCGCGGCGGAACGCGATCCGGCGTTCGAGTTGCTGGGCCACGCCTTCGGCGACGAGCTGGGCGTCGACCTCGGGCTTGCGGATCTCGACGATGTTGAGCGCGACATCAGCGCCCGCCTTTTCGGAGAGGTCCTTGCGCAGTTTTTCGATATCGGCGCCTTTCTTGCCGATGATCACGCCCGGACGCGCGGTGTGGATCGAAACACGCACGTTTTTCGCGGCGCGTTCGACAATCACTTTTGAGACGCCAGCGGCCTTGAGCTTTTCATGCACGTATTTGCGCAGCTTGAGATCGTCGATCAGCTTGCCCGCATAGTCGCGGTCGGCGAACCAGCGCGAATCCCAGGTGCGGTTGATGCCCACGCGCATACCGATCGGATTGACTTTCTGACCCATGATTACGCTTCCTTCTTGGCCGCTTTTTTGGCAGCCGGTTTCTTGGCGGTTTTCTCAGCAGCAGGCTTCGCGGCTTTCTTGGCCTTGGCCTCTTTCTCGGCTTCGCGCACAACGATGGTCAGGCGCGAGAACGGCTTTTCCACGCGGCTGGCGCGGCCACGGCCGCGTGCGTGAAAACGCTTCATCGACATGGTGCGACCGACCGACGCCTCGGCAACGACCAGACGATCGACGTCGAGATTGTGGTTGTTTTCGGCGTTGGTCACCGCGGCCTTGAGCACTTTTTGCACTTCCTTGGCGATGCGGCGCGAGGAGAACTGGAGGTCGACCAGTGCCTTTTCCGCCGATTTGCCGCGGATCATCGCCGCGACAAGGTTGAGCTTGCGCGGGGAGGTACGCAGGTAACGCGCATAGGCGCGGGCCTCGTTCTTCGCCTGGCGGGGCTGGTTTGCGGGTTTGCTCATATCCTATATCTCCCTTATTTCTTGGCCGCTTCGGCCTTCTTGTCGGCAGCGGTGTGCGCGACGAAGGTGCGCGTCGGGGCGAATTCGCCAAGACGGTGGCCAATCATGTTGTCGGTCACCAGGACCGGGATGAATTTGTGACCGTTGTAGACGCCGAAGGTCAAGCCGACAAAATGCGGCAGGATCACGCTGGCGCGCGACTGGGTCTGGATGATGACGTTCTTGCCGCCGGCACGCGCCTTGTCGACCTTTTTCAGGATCGAGGGGTGAACGAACGGGCCTTTCCAGGTTGAACGGGCCATGGTTTTCTATCCTCTTACTTCTTCTTGGCGCGGCGGATGATGAATTTATCCGTCGCCTTGTTTTTACGTGTCTTGTTACCCTTGGTGCCCTTGCCCCACGGAGTGACCGGGTGGCGGCCGCCGGAGGTGCGGCCTTCGCCGCCGCCGTGCGGGTGGTCGACCGGGTTCATGGCCACGCCACGGACGGTCGGGCGGACGCCCTTCCAGCGCGTGCGGCCGGCCTTGGAATAGGATTCGTTCATGTGGTCGGCGTTCGACATGGCACCGACGGTGGCCATGCAGTCGCCGCGCACCACGCGCAGCTCGCCCGAGGAGAGCTTGATCTGGATGTAACCGGCGTCGCGGCCCACCACTTGCGCATAGCAACCGGCGGAACGGGCGAGCTGGCCGCCCTTGCCGGTTTTCAGCTCGACGTTGTGGACGATGGTGCCGACCGGCATGCTTTTGAGCGGCAGCGCATTGCCCGGCTTGATGTCGGCATTCACGCCGGACATCACCTTGTCACCCTTGGCCAGACGCTGAGGCGCCAGAATATAGGCTTTTTCGCCATCCTTGTATTCGATCAGCGCGATATAGCCGGTGCGGCCAGGATCGTATTCCAGACGCAGGACCGTCGCTTCGACGTCGTGCTTGAGGCGCTTGAAGTCGATGATGCGGTAACGCTGCTTGTGGCCACCGCCGATGTGACGCGTGGTGACCTGGCCCATGTTGTTGCGGCCGCCGGTCTTTTTCTTGCCTTTGGTCAGCGTCTTTTCAGGGCCGCCCTTCCACAGATCCTCGCGGCCGTTCAGCACCAGCTGACGGGAGGCGTTGTTGATCGGTTTGTAATGTTTGAGTGCCATGTTCGCCTCTTACTTCGCTTGACCAAAGTCGATGGCCTGACCTTCGGCCAGACTGACGATGGCTTTTTTCATGTCGCCGCGGATCGCCTTGCGGCCGCGGAAGAATTTGGTCTTGCCCTTTTGGCGCAGCGTGTTCACCGCCGTAACCTTGACGCCGAACAGGGTTTCGACCGCGGCGCGGATTTCCGGTTTGGTCGCAGCCAGCGACACTTCCAGGGTGATCTGGTTGTGTTGCGCGCCAATGGCCGATTTCTCGGTCACGATCGGACGGCGGACGATTTCATACATCCACTCGGCCGGTTTGTTTTCTGTTTTCTTTTTCGTGGCCATGGTTTCAGTCCTTCAGCTTTTCGGTCAGGGCGCCGACGGCGTCCTTGGTCAGCACCAGCGTGTCGCGGCGCAGAATGTCGTAAACGTTGGCGCCGTTCACGCCCAGCACGTCGATCATCGGAATGTTCGAGGTCGCGCGGGCAAAGTTTACATCCATATCGCCGGCGGTCACGACCACCGCGTTTTTAATGCCCAAAGTTGCCAGCTTGGCGGCCATCGCCTTGGTCTTGTGCGAGTCGGCCGCGACCGTATCAAGCACCAGCAGTTTGCCGTCCTTGAGTTTGGCGGACAAAGCGGTCCGCAGCGCGAGTTTGCGCACTTTTTTCGGCAGGCCGATCGCGTGATCGCGCGGGGTCGGCCCAAAGATCACCGCGCCGCCACGGAATTGCGGGGAGCGCAGCGAACCCTGACGGGCGTTGCCGGTGCCTTTTTGCTTGTACGGCTTTTTGCCGGTACCGGAAACTTCGGAAACACCCTTGGTGTCGTGGGTGCCCGCACGACGCTTGGCCAGCTGGTAGCGGACCATGGCGAGCAGGATATCCTGACGCACCGGGACGCCGAAGACGCCCGCGTCGAGGGCGATATCGCCCGCGGCTTTGTTATCAAGAGTTTTGACAGCGACCTTCATGGCTTACTCCGATTTCGGTTCAGCGGCCGGGACATCAGCGGTTTGCGCTTCGGCAGCAGGTTGTTCGGTTTTCTGGTCGGCTTCGTTTACCGAAACCTCCTTGTTGGCCTTAAGCCCGGCGGGCAGCGGCGCATCCTTGGGCATCGGTTTCTTGACGGCATCGCAGACCGAAACCCACGCGCCCTTGTGACCCGGCACCGAACCCTGGATCAGGATCAGGCCTTCGGCCTCGTCGACCGCGACGATTTTAAGGTTTTGAGTGGTCACGGTTTCGGCACCCAGATGACCGGCCATTTTCTTGCCGGGGAAGGTACGTCCCGGATCCTGGCGGTTACCGGTCGAACCGTGCGAACGGTGGCTGACCGACACGCCGTGCGTCGCGCGCAGACCACCGAAGTTCCAGCGCTTCATTGCACCGGCAAAACCCTTGCCGGTCGAGATGCCCTGGCAATCCACGAACTGACCGGGGATGAAATGCGCGACCGAAAGCTCGGCGCCGATTTCAAGCATGTTTTTCGGGTCGATGCGGAATTCCATCATCTTGGCCTTGGGCGCGATCTTCGTTTTCGCGAAGCTTTCGCGCTGGGCCTTGGCCAGATTCTTGACCTTGGGCTTGCCCGCGCCAAGCTGGACCGCGGTATAGCCGTCTTTTTCCTGCGTGCGCACAGCCGTCACCTGAAGTCCTTCGACTTTCAGGATGGTGACCGGGACGTGGCGGCCTTCGGAATCGAAGTACCGGCTCATCCCTTCCTTGCGTGCAATCAAACCCGTTCTCATTTCATTCACCTTTTTTCACTCGCGCCTTTGCAGATGCCTCGGGCGCTCGTCCTTTTTCACTCGCGCCTTTGAGATGCCTCGGGCGCTCGTTTTTCCGTCCCCAGAATACCCCCGGACGGCACAGAGGCTCGCGCGTACTCTATGCCGCCTGTCCGAGCTTGATTTCAACGTCCACACCCGCGGCCAGGTCGAGCTTCATCAGCGCGTCGATGGTCTGGGGCGTGGGATCCACAATGTCAATCACGCGTTTGTGGGTACGCATTTCAAACGCTTCCATCGATTTCTTGTCGATGTGCGGCGAGCGCAGCACCGTGAAACGCTCGACGCGGGTGGGCAGCGGCACGGGGCCACGGACCTGCGCGCCGGTGCGCTTGGCGGTGTTGACGATCTCGCTCGATGCCGTGTCCAGCAGGCGGTGATCGAAAGCCCGAAGGCGGATGCGGATGTCTTGAGCGCTCATGGCTTCCTCTATCCCTTAAGCGATGATTTTACCGACGACGCCGGCGCCGACCGTACGGCCGCCTTCGCGGATCGCGAAGCGAAGGCCTTCGGCCATGGCGATCGGGGCAATCAGCTCAACCGTGATCGTCACGTTGTCGCCAGGCATCACCATCTCGGTCCCGCCGGGCAGCTCCACCGTACCCGTCACGTCCGTCGTGCGGAAGTAAAACTGCGGGCGGTACTTGTTGAAGAACGGCGTGTGGCGGCCACCCTCCTCCTTCGAGAGAATGTACGTCTCGGCCGTGAACTTCGTGTGCGGCGTGATCGATCCCGGCGCGCACAGAACCTGACCGCGCTCAACGTCTTCACGCTTCGTGCCGCGCAGCAGCGCACCGATGTTGTCACCAGCCTCGCCCTGATCCAGCAGCTTCCTAAACATCTCGACGCCCGTCAGAACCGTCTTCTGCGTCGGGCGCAGACCCACGATCTCCAGTTCGTCGCCGACCTTGCAGATACCTTGCTCCACACGGCCCGTCACCACCGTACCCCGGCCCGAAATCGAGAACACGTCCTCGACAGGCATCAGGAACGGCTTGTCCTTCGGACGCGCCGGCGTCGGGATGTATTCATCCACCGCCGCCATCAGCTTCAGAACCGCTTCCTTGCCCAGTTCAGGCTGCTTGTCTTCCAGCGCGCACACGGCCGAGCCGCGCACGATCGGAATCTTGTCGCCCGGGAAGTTGTACTTCGAAAGCAGCTCGCGCACTTCCATCTCAACCAGGTCAACCAGTTCCGGATCGTCCACCATGTCGCATTTGTTCAAAAACACCACAATCGCAGGAACGCCAACCTGACGCGCCAGCAAAATGTGTTCGCGCGTCTGCGGCATCGGGCCGTCCGCCGCCGACACAACCAAAATCGCGCCGTCCATCTGCGCCGCGCCCGTGATCATGTTCTTCACGTAGTCCGCGTGGCCAGGGCAGTCCACGTGCGCGTAGTGACGGTTCTGCGTCTGGTATTCAACGTGCGACGTCGAAATCGTGATCCCGCGCGCCTTCTCCTCCGGCGCCTTGTCAATATTGTCGTACGACGTGTACGTCGCTCCGCCCGTCTCCGCCAGAACCTTCGTGATCGCCGCCGTCAGCGACGTCTTACCATGGTCCACGTGGCCAATCGTTCCAATGTTTACGTGCGGCTTGTCGCGGTTGAACTTTTCCTTGGACATTGTCTTTCTCCTAGATCTCTTTTTCGGCTATCAGGCAGCCATTTTCTTTTTCACTTCGTCGGCGATATGCGACGGGACCGGTTCGTAGTGGTCGTAGACCATCGAATAGCTGGCGCGACCCTGCGAGATCGAGCGCAGCAGGTTGATGTACCCGAACATCGAGGACAGCGGAACCATGGCCGAAATGACCTTGGCGTTGCCGCGTTCTTCCATGCTGGCAATCTGGCCGCGGCGCGAGTTGATGTCGCCGATGATGTCGCCCATGTATTCCTCGGGCGTTACGACTTCGACCTTCATGATCGGTTCGAGCAGTTGCGGACCGGCCTTCGCCATGCCTTCCTTGAAGGCCGCGCGGGTCGCGATTTCAAATGCCAGCGCCGAGGAGTCGACGTCGTGGTATGCGCCGTCGGTCAGCTCGACCTCGAAGTCGATGACCGGGAAGCCGGCGACCACGCCACTTTCCTTCGAACCATCCAAACCCTTGACGACACCCGGTATGTATTCCTTGGGCACCGAGCCGCCGACGATGGAGTTGACGAAGTTGAAGGTCGCGCCTTTCTCCAGCTTCGGATCGCTGCTTTGCGAAATCGGACGGAACGTCATGATAACGCGGGCGAACTGGCCCGTACCGCCGGTCTGTTTTTTATGGGTGTAATCGATTTCCGCGGCCTTGGTGATCGTTTCACGGTAGGCGACCTGCGGCGCGCCGATATTCGCTTCGACCCCGTAGGTACGCTTGAGGATATCGACCTTGATGTCGAGGTGGAGTTCGCCCATGCCCTTCATGATCGTCTGGCCGGATTCGATATCCGTGCTGACGCGGAAGGACGGGTCCTCGGCTACCAGCTTGCCCAGCGCGATGCCCATTTTTTCCTGGTCGGCCTTTGTTTTCGGCTCGATCGCGATTTCGATCACCGGTTCCGGGAATTCCATGCGCTCGAGCACGATGGGCTTGTTCGGATCGCACAGCGTATCACCGGTGACGGTATCCTTCAGACCCACCAGCGCCACGATGTCGCCGGCCTGCGCGGTTTTGATTTCCTCGCGGCTGTTGGCGTGCATCAGCAGCATACGACCGATACGCTCTTTCTTGTCCTTGGTCGAGTTGAGGGCATAGGAGCCCGCATCAAGCTTGCCGGAGTAGATACGCACGAAGGTCAGCGTGCCGACGAACGGGTCGGTCATGATCTTGAAGGCAAGGCCGGCAAACGGCTCGGCCAGATCGGGCTTGCGCGTGTCGTCCTCGTCCGAATACATCTTCTTGCCTTTGACGGCGCCCACGTCGAGCGGGCTGGGCAGGAAGTCACACACGGCGTCGAGCATCGGCTGGACACCCTTGTTCTTGAAGGCCGAGCCGCACATCATCGGGATGAGCTTGAGCGTGGTCGTCCCCTTACGGATGCAGGATTTGAGGGTGGCGAGGTCGGGCTGCTTGCCTTCCAGGTACGCCTCCATCGCCGCGTCGTCCATTTCGACCGCACGTTCGACCAGTTTTTCGTGGTATTCGACGGCCTTGTCCTTGAGGTCGGCCGGAATCTCCTCCTCGCGGAAGGTCGCGCCGAGGCTTTCGGAATCCCAGATGATCGCCTTCATCTTGAGCAGGTCGATCACGCCTTCAAAGTTGCTTTCGATGCCGATCGGCAGCGTCAGAACCAGCGGTTCGATGCCAAGACGTTTTTTCACCGAGTCGATGCACATGTAGAAATCGGCACCGATTTTGTCCATCTTGTTGGCGAAGATGATACGCGGCACATGGTATTTATCGCCCTGGCGCCAGACGGTTTCGGTCTGGGGCTCGACGCCCTGGTTGCCATCAAGCAGGCAGACCGCACCGTCGAGAACCTTGAGCGAACGCTCGACCTCGATCGTGAAGTCGACGTGGCCGGGGGTGTCGATGATGTTGACGCGGTATTGTTCACCGTTGCTAACCCAGTAGGCTGTCGTCGCGGCGGAGGTAATGGTGATCCCGCGCTCCTGCTCCTGCTCCATCCAGTCCATCGTCGCAGCGCCGTCGTGGACTTCGCCGATCTTGTGCGATTTACCGGTGTAGTAAAGGATGCGCTCGGTCGTCGTCGTCTTGCCGGCATCAATGTGGGCCATGATGCCGATGTTGCGGTAGCGGTCGAGAGGAACGTTGATGTCAGCCATGGTTTTCTTCCCCGATTACCAGCGATAGTGCGAGAAGGCGCGGTTCGCCTCCGCCATCTTGTGGGTGTCTTCTTGTTTCTTCTTGGCGTTGCCGCGATTGTTCGATGCTTCCATCAGCTCACCCGCGAGGCGTTCGACCATCGTCTTCTCGTTGCGCTTGCGCGCGAATTCGATCAGCCAGCGGCGGGCCAGCGCGCGCGCGCGGTCAAAGCGCACCTCGACCGGCACCTGATAGGTTGCGCCGCCGACGCGGCGGGAACGAACCTCGACCTGCGGGGCCACGTTTTTCAGCGCCCGGTAAAAAATCGTCAGACCCTTATGGGTGACGACGGCACCGCCGGAGGTGGTGGTCACCGATTCTTCCGACGCTTCTTCCGATTTCGCACCCTTGTCGTTGGCGGCGCGTTTATCGAGAAGGTCGATCGCACCATAGACGATGCCTTCGGCGACCGATTTCTTGCCATCGTACATCAGGGCGTTCATGAACTTGGTCAGCTCAACGTCGTTGAAGCGGGGATCCGGGAGGACTTCGCGTTTTTCTGCTGCGCGTCTGCGGGACATTGCTTATTTGCCTTTCTTCACGCCGTAACGGGAACGGGATTTCTTGCGGTCCTTGACGCCCTGGGTATCGAGCGCGCCACGAACGATGGTGTAACGGACACCGGGAAGGTCCTTCACACGGCCGCCGCGCACCAGCACAACGGAGTGTTCCTGAAGGTTGTGGCCTTCGCCGGGGATGTAGCAGATGACCTCGAAGCCCGTGGTCAGGCGCACCTTGGCGACCTTACGCAGGGCCGAGTTCGGCTTTTTCGGGGTGGTGGTGTACACGCGCGTGCACACGCCGCGTTTTTGCGGGTTGCTTTTAAGCGCGCGGTTTTTCTTGCGCCGGGTCACAAGCGTGCGGGGCTTGCGAATGAGTTGCGAAATTGTCGGCATGCCGTGCCTTTTCCTTCGGTTTAAAAATTTGTGGACGAAGCGATCGTGAAACCCGGTTTCCAGACAAACACAAAAAAGCCGCTACGGAGGACCGGGGCTTTTCGGCATATGGCCGGGTGAGTTTCTTGTCCTGCGTTTGGCGATTTCTGTTTCAAAAACAGCAACTTGTCGCCACGACCAGTCCATCCGAAATTCATATTTCGCGCGGACCATACAGGGAAATGGAAGTTTCCGTCAAGTGTTCGTTTAAAGATTTTTTAAGAAATTGAATCGGTTAGCCGAGAAGACACGCAATCCGCGCACATATTTTTCATATAAATGGCGGAAATTTGCGGGTTGCACGCCGTTCTGCTATGCAGGGTATAGGTAACAAAAAAGCAAGAAAGGCTTTATAATGTCTAAAGATCGTAATTCGGGCCCTGACCGCGAAAACCGCATCCTTGCCGCGATATTCCGGCGCAAGGTTCGTCGCGCGCAGCAACGCGCCGGGGATGCCGTGCAGGAAGGCGCCACATTGTTCGAGGCCGCGACCTGCAACCGCGACCATCCCCAGTTGCCGAAATCCGAGCCGCACCACATCAAGGGTCTGTTCGCGCTGGCCGCCGTAACCGGACTTGCCGGCATGGCGCTGGCCTATGCCACGGTCGGCCCGGTCACCATTATGGGCGATCTGCTGCTTTACGGTGCCAAGGCCACGATGATGCGCGCCGCGCGCGTGCGCTGGCCGTTCGATCCGAAAAACCCGGCGCGGTTCACCGACAACCCGCTGCGCGCGGCCGCCGATTTTCTGGAATCGACCAGCCAGAACATGCCGCACCCCCTGCTGCCATCGACCGGCGCGGTTGGCTACGCCAAGCTTCTGGGCGCGGTTTCGGCCATCGCCATCGGATTTGTCATCGACTATGGCACCACGGGTCCGCTGTCGGTGGTCGCGCTTGGCTTGCGCGCTGGCGGATTTTATTTCGGCTACAGATGGTTCCGGTCGAATATGCCGCACAAGCAGCCCGGATTGACCGCGTCTTGATTGAAACCTTGATATAAAAACCCCGCCTTAACGGCGGGGTTTTTCATCTTGTCTCGATGCCGGATTACGCGGCGGCGGCTTTGCTGGTGTCGCCGGACGGCAGGGCGGCCATTTCGCCTTCCTCGACCGCCGCAGCCGATTGCTGGGCCGCGAGCGCGACCTTGTCGCGTTCGGCCGCCACCTTGCGGATGCGGTTGACATAGGAGCCGGTGCCCGCCGGGATCAGGCGGCCGACGATCACGTTTTCCTTGAGGCCGTTGAGCGAGTCGACCTTGCCCTGGGTCGCTGCTTCGGTCAGCACGCGGGTCGTTTCCTGGAACGACGCCGCCGAGATGAACGAACGCGTCTGGAGCGAGGCCTTGGTGATGCCCATCAGGATCGGCTTCGCCTCTGGCGGACGCTTGCCTTCGTCGAGGTATTTCTGACGCTCGCGCGCGAAATCCTCGCGGTCGACCTGTTCGCCCATCAGGTAGGTGGTATCGCCGACTGCAGTGATCTCGACCTTCTGCATCATCTGACGCGAGATGGTTTCGATGTGCTTGTCGTTGATCTTCACACCCTGCAGGCGATAGACGTCCTGGATTTCGTTGACCAGATAATCGGCCAGCGCCTCGACGCCCATGACGTCAAGGATGTCGTGCGGCACCATCGCGCCGTCGAGCACCGAGTCGCCCTTGCGCACGAAGTCGCCTTCCTGCACCACGATGTGCTTGCCTTTCGGGATCAGGTATTCTTTCGATTCCTGTTTCTTGTCGACGGGGTTCACGATGATCCGGCGCTTGTTCTTGTAGTCCTTGCCGAATTCGATGTAGCCGTCGATTTCCGAGATGATCGCGAAATCCTTGGGACGGCGCGCCTCGAACAATTCGGCAACGCGGGGCAGACCGCCCGTAATGTCGCGCGTTTTCGAGGTTTCGCGCGGGATACGCGCGATGACGTCCCCGGCCTTCACGTCCTGTCCGTTTTCGACCGAGATGATCGCGCCCACCGACATGTAGTAATTGGCCGGCAGGTTGTTGGGCAGGGTGATGACCTGTTTTTTCTTGTCGAGCAGCGAAATGCGCGGCTTAAGATCGCCGGCCTTGGGCTGCGCGCGCCAGTCGATGACCGTCTTGGCGGCGATACCCGTCGCCTCGTCGACCTGATCGACCACCGACGCACCTTCGACCAGATCGAAATAGTGCGCGACACCGTCCTTTTCGGTGATGATCGGCATGGTGTAGGGATCCCATTCCGCGATCTTGCTGCCCGGTTTGACCTTGTCGCCGTTTTTCATCAGCAGCTTGGCGCCGTAGGGGATGCGGTAGGACGCCTTTTCCGCGCCGCGACCGTCCTTGATCACGACTTCGGTGTTGCGCGACATGACGATGTCGACGCCGTCCGAGTTCTTGACGGTGTTGGCGTTGCGGATGTCGAGCGTACCTTCCATGCCGGCTTCGACGTTCGACTGTTCGGCGCCTTTTTGCGCCGCACCGCCGATGTGGAAGGTCCGCATGGTCAACTGGGTGCCCGGTTCGCCGATCGACTGCGCGGCCATGACGCCCACGGCCTCGCCGATGTTCACGGTCGTCCCGCGCGCGAGGTCGCGGCCATAGCAATTGCCGCAGATGCCGATCTTGGTGGTGCAGGTGAGCACCGAACGCACCTTGACGGAATCAATGCCCGCCGTATCGATGGCGGCGGCGGCGCGTTCGTCGATCTCCTCGCCCGCCTTGACGATGGTCTTGCCATCGAGCGGGTTGAGGATCTCAACCGCCGCATGGCGGCCAAGCACGCGTTCGGACAACGGCACGATGACGTCGCCGCCGTCGATGACCGCGCGCAGGGTCAGGCCCTCGGTCGTGCCGCAGTCGCGTTCGGTGACGATCACGTCCTGCGCCACGTCGACCAGACGGCGGGTCAGGTAACCGGAGTTCGCGGTCTTGAGCGCCGTGTCGGCCAAACCTTTACGGGCGCCGTGGGTCGAGTTGAAGTATTCGAGAACCGTCAGTCCCTCTTTAAAGTTCGAGGTGATCGGCGTTTCGATGATCTCGCCCGACGGTTTGGCCATCAGGCCGCGCATGCCGGCAAGCTGGCGAATCTGGGCCGCGGAACCCCGCGCGCCCGAATGCGCCATCATGTAGACCGAGTTCAGGCCCACATCCTTGATGTTGGAGATTTTCTTCATCATCGCGCTCGCCACCTCGTCGGTGCAGTGCGACCAGATGTCGACCACCTTGTTGTATTTTTCGCCCTTGGTGATCAGGCCGTCGAGATATTGTTGCTCGAATTCCTTGACCTGATCCTTGGCTTTCGAGATCAGCTTGTGTTTTTCGTCCGGGATGATCAGATCGTCCTTGCCGAAGGAGATGCCCGCGATGCAAGCCTGACGGAAGCCGAGCTTCATCATCCGGTCGCAGAAGATCACCGTCTCCTTCTGGCCGCAGTGGCGGTAAACCACGTCGATCAGCGACTGGATTTCCTTTTTGGTCAGCGTCTGGTTGATGACGCCGTAAGGCACCTTGTGGTGCTTGGGCAGAAGTTCGCCCAGCATCATGCGGCCCGGCGTCGTTTCGACGATGGAGGTCACCGGCTCGCCCGCCTCGTTATACGAGGTCACGCGCGCCTTGATCTTGGCGTGCAGAGTCAGAACCTTGGCTTCCATCGCATGATGGATTTCGGCCATGGTGCCGAAGGCCATGCCTTCGCCCTTTTCGCCCTCGCCCATGATGGAGAGGTAGTAAAGGCCGAGCACGATATCCTGCGAAGGCACGATGATCGGCTTGCCGTTGGCGGGCGAGAGGATGTTGTTGGTCGACATCATCAGGACGCGGGCTTCGAGCTGCGCCTCGATGGACAGCGGCACGTGAACCGCCATCTGGTCGCCGTCGAAGTCGGCGTTGAAGGCGGTGCAGACCAGCGGGTGAAGCTGGATCGCCTTGCCTTCGATCAGGGTCGGTTCAAAGGCCTGGATGCCAAGGCGGTGCAGCGTCGGCGCGCGGTTGAGCAGCACCGGGTGTTCGCGGATCACTTCCTCAAGGATGTCCCAGACTTCCGGACGCTCTTTTTCGACCATGCGCTTGGCGGCCTTGACCGTGGTGGCAAGACCATAGAGTTCCAGCTTGTGGTAGATGAAGGGCTTGAACAGCTCGAGCGCCATTTTCTTGGGCAGGCCGCACTGGTGCAGTTTGAGTTCCGGACCGACCACGATGACCGAACGGCCCGAATAGTCGACGCGTTTGCCGAGCAGGTTCTGACGGAAGCGGCCCTGTTTGCCCTTGAGCATGTCGGAGAGCGATTTGAGCGGGCGCTTGTTGGTGCCGGTAATCACGCGGCCGCGGCGGCCGTTGTCGAACAGGGCATCGACCGATTCCTGCAACATGCGTTTTTCGTTGCGCACGATGATGTCGGGCGCGCGCAGTTCGATGAGGCGTTTCAGGCGGTTGTTGCGGTTGATGACGCGGCGGTAAAGATCGTTGAGATCGGAGGTCGCGAAGCGGCCGCCATCCAGCGGGACCAGCGGGCGCAGTTCCGGCGGCAAGACCGGGATGACGTCCATCACCATCCATTCCGGGCGGGTGCCGGATTCGATGAAATTGGCGGCAAGCTGCAATTGTTTGACGATTTTCTTGCGGCGGGCCTCGGAATTCGTTTCCTTGAGCTCCTCCTCCAGCTTCACCTTCATTTCGTCGAGATTGATCGCGGAAAGCATTTCCTTGATCGCCTCGGCGCCGATGCCGGCGCGGAAGTTTTCCTCGCCGTATTCGTCCTGCGCGGAATAGAACTCGTCTTCCGTGAGCAGCTGGAATTGTTTAAGCGGCGTCATGCCCGGTTCGATGACGACGTAGGATTCAAAATACAGGACCTTTTCAAGATCCTTCAGGGTCATGTCCATCATCAGACCGATGCGCGACGGCAGCGATTTGAGGAACCAGATATGCGCCACGGGCGAGGCCAGCTGGATGTGGCCCATGCGTTCGCGGCGGACCTTGGTCAACGTGACCTCGACCCCGCATTTTTCGCAGATGATGCCCTTGTACTTCATGCGCTTGTACTTGCCGCACAGGCATTCGTAATCCTTGATCGGACCGAAGATGCGGGCGCAGAACAGACCGTCGCGCTCCGGCTTGAAGGTGCGGTAGTTGATGGTTTCCGGCTTTTTCACCTCGCCGAAGGACCAGCTCGACACCTGTTCCGGGCTTGCGATCGCGATGCGGATCGCGTCGAAGCTTTGCGGGCCTTGCACGTTGCCAAAAAGGTTCATCAGTTCGTTCATTTTTCTCTCCACAATTCCCGCGTGAACGGGATCAAAATCTGTCTTTATCCGTGTGGCCGCTGCGCGTTTGCAAGTTCCTCGCGCGCAGCGGCTTATTCCGACTTATTCGATCAAGAACCCGTGTTTTTCAGGTCGACGTTAAGGCCCAGTGCCTTGAGTTCTTTCGTCAACACGTTGAACGATTCCGGCACGCCGATTTCAAACGTGTCTTCGCCGCGCACGATGCTTTCGTACACTTTGGAACGGCCGGCCACGTCGTCCGACTTGACGGTAAGCAGTTCCTGCAGCGTGTAGGCGGCGCCGTAGGCCTGAAGTGCCCAGACCTCCATCTCGCCGAACCTTTGGCCGCCGAACTGGGCCTTGCCGCCCAGCGGCTGCTGGGTGACCAGCGAGTACGGACCCGTGGAACGGGCGTGGATTTTATCGTCCACAAGGTGGTGCAGTTTGAGCATGTAGATATAGCCCACGGTGACGTCGCGGTGGAACTGTTCGCCGGTGCGACCGTCGCGCAGTTTCACCTGACCCGATTTCTGCAGGCCCGCCTGTTTGAGCAGGGCGTCGATATCGGGTTCGTGCGCGCCGTCGAACACGGGCGTCGCCATCGGCACGCCGCCGCGCAGGTTCTTGGCCATTTCGACCATGGTCTTGTCGTCGAGCTTGGTCACCTTGTCGGTGTACTCTTTCTCGCCGTAGACGTCCTTCAGCTTGCCTTTGAGCGCGTCGACCTCTTTCGAGGTTGCCGCGTTCGCGTCGGCAAAGGTGTCGATCATCTGGCCGATCTGCTTGCCCAGCGTGGCCGAAGCCCAGCCGAGGTGGGTTTCGAGGATCTGGCCCACGTTCATGCGCGAAGGCACGCCGAGCGGGTTGAGCACGATGTCGACCGGGGTGCCGTCTTCCAGATAGGGCATGTCCTCGGCCTTCATGATGCGGGAAACCACACCCTTGTTGCCGTGGCGGCCGGCCATCTTGTCGCCGGGCTGGATTTTGCGCTTCACGGCGATGAAGACCTTGACCATCTTCATCACGCCGGGAGGCAGTTCGTCGCCGCGTTGCAGTTTTTCGACCTTGTTCTCGAAACGCTGCTTCAGGTTGTCGATCGCCTCGTCAAAGGTTTTGCCCATCGATTCGATCTGGGTCGAAACCTTTTCGTTTTCGATCGCGATCTGGCGCCATTGGCCGCGTTTAAGACCGTCGAGCGCCTTGGCGGTGAGTTTTTCACCCTTCTTGACGTCGACGCCCTTGGGCGCGGAAGCCACGGTCTGGCCAACCAGCAGGTCGGACAGGTGCGCGTAGAAGCCGTTTTCGAGGATCGCGCGTTCGTCGTCGCGGTCCTTGGCCATTTGTTCGATCTGTTCGCGTTCGATCTGCATCGCGCGGGCGTCCTTGTCGACGCCGCGGCGGTTGAACACGCGCACTTCGACGATGGTGCCGGTCACGCCCGGCGGCACGCGCAGGGAGCTGTCCTTCACGTCCGACGCCTTTTCGCCGAAGATGGCGCGCAGAAGTTTTTCTTCCGGCGTCATCAGGGATTCACCCTTCGGCGTCACCTTGCCGACCAGAATGTCGCCGGGGTTTACCTCGGCGCCGATATAGACGATGCCCGCCTCGTCAAGGTGGCGCAGCGCCTCCTCACCGACGTTCGGAATGTCGCGGGTGATTTCTTCCTGACCCAGCTTGGTGTCGCGGGCCATGACCTCGAACTCCTCGATGTGGATCGAGGTGTAGACGTCGTCCTTGACGATGCGTTCGCTCAGCAGGATCGAGTCCTCGAAGTTATAGCCGTTCCACGGCATGAACGCGACCAGCACGTTGCGGCCGAGCGCGAGTTCGCCGTACTGGGTCGAGGGGCCGTCGGCGATGATGTCGCCGGCCTTGAGCACGTCGCCCACCTTCACCAGCGGCACCTGATTGATGCAGGTGGATTGGTTGGAGCGCTGGAATTTCGCAAGGCGGTAGATGTCGACCGAAGGTTCGTCGGCCTTCAGTTCCTCCGTCGTCTGAATGACGATACGGGTCGCGTCGACCAGCGTCACCTTGCCCGAACGGCGGGCGGTCACGGCGGCGCCGGAGTCGCGGGCGACGATGGCCTCCATGCCCGTACCGACCAGCGGCGCGTCGGAGCGCAGCAGCGGCACGGCCTGGCGTTGCATGTTCGAGCCCATCAGCGCGCGGTTGGCGTCGTCGTTTTCAAGGAACGGGATCAGCGCCGCAGCCACCGAAACGATCTGTTTCGGGGACACGTCGATCATCTCGATCGCGTCGCGCTGGGACATGATGTTTTCACCGCCCTTGCGGCAGGACACGAATTCGTTGGCGAACTTGCCGTCCTTGGTCATTTCCGAGTTGGCCTGCGCAATGGTATAGCGCGCCTCCTCCATCGCGGAGAGATAGACGACCTCGTCCGTCACCTTGCCGTCGACGACCTTGCGGTACGGGCTTTCGATGAAGCCGTACTGGTTGACGCGGGCGAAGGTGGAAAGCGAGTTGATCAGACCGATGTTCGGACCTTCCGGCGTTTCGATCGGGCAGATGCGGCCGTAATGGGTCGGGTGCACGTCGCGCACCTCGAAGCCCGCGCGTTCGCGGGAAAGACCGCCCGGCCCAAGCGCCGAAAGGCGGCGCTTGTGGGTGATTTCGGAAAGCGGGTTGGTCTGGTCCATGAACTGCGAAAGCTGCGACGAGCCGAAGAATTCGCGCACCGCGGCCTGAACCGGTTTCGAGTTGATCAGGTCGTGCGGCATGTAGGTGTCGATTTCGACCGAGGACATGCGTTCACGGATCGCGCGTTCCATGCGCAACAGGCCGACGCGGATCTGGTTTTCCATCAATTCGCCCACCGAGCGCACGCGGCGGTTGCCGAGGTTATCGATGTCGTCGACTTCGCCGCGGCCGTCTTTCAGGCCAACCACGTATTTAATGATCGCCAGAATGTCGGCCTTGCGCAGCACGCGCATCTGGTCCGACGCGTCGAGTTCGAGGCGCATGTTCATCTTGACGCGGCCGACGGCGGAAAGGTCGTAACGTTCGGCGTCGAAGAAAAGCGAGTTGAAAAGACCTTCCGCGGATTCGACCGTCGGCGGTTCGCCGGGGCGCATGACGCGGTACATGTCGATCAGCGCTTCCTCGCGCGTGGTGCATTTGTCCGCGACCAGCGTGTTGCGGATATACGGGCCAACATTGACATGATCGATGCCGAGCAACTGGATCGAGGTGACCTGACCTTTTTCAAAGGCCTTCATCGTGTCCTTGGTGATCTCCTCGCCGGCTTCGTTCAGCACTTCGCCTGTCTTGGCGTCGAACATGTCGAGGGCGAGATAGCCGCCGATGATTTCTTCGTCCGAAACCAGGATTTCCTTCAGGCCGTCTTCCTCAAGCTTGCGGAGCTGGCGGGCGACGAGCTTGTCGCCAGCATGGGCGACGGGTTTGCCGGTCTTGGCGTTGACCAGGTCGTGCGCGAGTTTGACGCCACGGAAACGCGCCGGCACGAAGGACGTACGCCAACCGTTCTTGTCTTTTTCGTAGTTCACGATGTCGTAGAAGGTGCCGAGGATTTCCTCGTTCGACATGCCCTGAACCATCAACGGGTCGATCGCGTCGCCTGCCTCCATCGCGCGGGCGCGATAATCTTCCGTATTCTTGGAATCGAGAGCGCGCAGGAAGGTGGTGACCGGCAGCTTGCGGCGGCGGTCGATGCGGACGTTGACGATGTCCTTGGCGTCGAATTCAAAATCGAGCCAGGAACCGCGATACGGAATGACGCGCGCGGCGAACAGGTATTTGCCCGAAGCATGGGTCTTGCCGCCGTCGTGGTCGAAGAAGACACCGGGCGAACGGTGCATCTGGCTTACGATCACGCGCTCGGTGCCGTTGATGCAGAACGTGCCGTTCGCAGTCATCAGCGGCATGTCGACCAGATAAACATCCTGTTCCTTGATGTCACGGATGGAGCGCAGGCCGGTGGTTTCATCGACGTCGAACACCGACAGGCGCAGGGTGACGCGCAGCGGCGCGGCGAAGGTCATGTCGCGCTGGATGCATTCCTCGACATCGTATTTCGGGGCTTCGAGTTCATATTTCACGAAGTCGATTTCGGCCTTGTCGGAAAAATCCTTGATCGGGAAGACGGTGGACAGCACTTCCTGAAGACCTTGCATCCGGCGCTCATCGGCCGGGGTGTCCATCTGCAGGAACTGTTCATAGGAATTGCGCTGGACCTCGATCAGGTTCGGCATCTCGCAGACTTCGCGGATCTTGCCGAAGGAGCGGCGCACGCGCTTTCTGCCGGTGAAGGACGTGACGTCCACCGTGCCGAGAATGCGCGAGGCGTTGGTCAGGCCCGCCATGCGGGTCGGCGTCTGGGCGCGGCCCTGAACCGGCGCCTCGGCAGCCAGGGTTCCGGTCTTGCGCGATTTCGTCGTGGCTTTTTTGGCTTTGGATGCGGTCGCCGCTTTTTTCGTCGTCATTATAAGTCCCTTTGGTCCCTTATGTTGGGCCGGCGTTGCCTGCCAACACCGCCCGCGTCCTGAATTTTGACCGGATTTGCCTGCAAAATTTGCCCGCCAAACCCCGCCCGCTTCAGGCGCCGTATTCAAAAAACGCCATTCGGCGGGAAGCGCATGGCCCCCGCCGGATGGTCAAAACTTAAAAACTGCAATCAAAAAAACTGGTCACGAAAACCCGTTGTTCAAAAAAGAGTCAGCGGAAAAAATCCGTAAAAGACCGAAACTCGATTACTTGAGTTCGACCTTGCCGCCGGCGGCCTCGATGGTCGCCTTGATTTTTTCGGCTTCGTCCTTTTTGACGCCCGTTTTCAAGGGCTTCGGCGCACCTTCAACCAGGTCTTTGGCTTCTTTCAGGCCCAGACCGGTGATCGCGCGGACTTCCTTGATGACGTTGATTTTGTTGTCGCCGCTGGCCGTCAGGACGACATCGAATTCGTCCTTGGCTTCGGCAGCGGGCGCGCCGGCAGCGCCGCCAACGGCGGCCACGGCCACCGGAGCGGCAGCGGTCACGCCCCATTTTTCCTCGAGCATTTTCGAGAGTTCGGCGGCTTCCAGAACGCTGAGTTCCGAGAGTTGGTCCACCAGTTTCGCAAGATCAGCCATTGTATACTCCTTATTCGTTCGTGTTCGTTAAAACCAATATGCTTTCGTCAATAAAACCGTACGCCGCAATCTAACCCTTGCGGCCTTGCGCCGCGGTAACGCCGATGAGCTGCTGGGCCGGAGCCTGCAGGATACGGGCGATTTTCGCGGCGGGCGCCTGAAGAACACCCACGATCTGGCCACGCAGCTGATCGAGCGAGGGGAGTTTCGCCAGCGCCTCGATCCCCGCGCGGTCGAGCACTTTCGCGCCCATCGCCCCGCCGACGATCGAGATTTTGTCGTTGCCCTTCGCGTAATCGAACGTGACTTTCGCGGCAGCAACCGGATCCTTGGAAACAATGATCGCGGTCGTGCCCTTGAACAGGGGTTCAAGCGCCTCGAAACGCGAGCCTTTAAGGGCGCGCGTCATCAGACGGTTTTTAGTGACTTTGGCCAACCCGCCCTGCGCCCGTGACTTCACGCGCAGATCCGTGAATTCGGCGACGGTCAATCCCTTGTGCTGGAAGACCACGACGGTTTCACTGGATGCGAGCATGTCGCTGAGGGCTTGGACAGTGTCGGCCTTTTGTGCACGGCTAATGGGCATTTTTACCTCTTTGCCTTATACGTTGTTGCACAAACCCATGGCCGTTTTCCGTCGCCGGACCCCGGCCGGGGGTCACCGTTACTGCTTTATGCAAGCCCTGCCCCGGATTGGTTTTAAGATTCGAAAATCCTAAGCCTTCATCCGTCTCTTACAGGAGATTAAGATACGACCCGAAAACGCGCCGCATCGCCTGTAGTCTTGGACAGGTACAAATGGTTAAAAACCATTCGCAAGCGGGCCCTTATAGGTGTGGATAACAGCTGAGTCAACCTTTTTTTAACCTTTACGGGAACCACCAGCGCGTCCGCCACACATCTTGGTTTATGAAAATAAAAACAGGTCAGCGTACGGCATGCCAGCCCAAAAGGGTAAAAAGGCCAAAACGCCGGGCCAGACCCATCAGCAGGACCAGCGCCAACAACGCCACGAAATACCATGGTTTTTTTCCGCGTCCGCCGCGATAGCGCGTCTGCCAGTCCGGGTCCTCGACAAAAGAATCCGGGTCATAGCCGCCAAGATGCGCGCGCCGGTCCTTGAGCGTGACCTGATTTTTTACGTTTCTGGCCGGTTTCATGCGCGCATAAATGGCCTATCACACATGGATTGTCAAAACCTGGTTCTGGCCAAAAAGACGTCCGTAAAAATAAAAAAGCCCGGCGGTGCGCCGGGCTTTTTCGTAGCGGATGAATTTTATCAGGCCACGGCAAGCAGCGCCACGAGGTCGAGCTTGACGCCCGGACCCATGGTCGAGGACACCGACGCCTTTTTCATGTAGGTGCCCTTGATGCCCGATGGTTTGGCCTTGTTCAGGGCGTCGATGAACGCCTTGATGTTTTCGGCCAGTTGCTGTTCCGAGAAGGAAGCGCGCCCCACCCCGGCCTGCACGATGCCCGCTTTTTCGACGCGGAATTCGATCGAGCCGGCCTTGGCCGATTCCACCGCTTTTTTCACGTCCATGGTCACGGTGCCGAGTTTCGGGTTCGGCATCAGGCCCTTGGGACCCAGCACCTTGCCCAGACGGCCGACCAGCGGCATCAGGTCCGGCGTCGCGATCACGCGGTCGTAATCGACGTTGCCGGCGTTCATGCTTTCAAGCAGGTCGTCGGCGCCGACCATATCGGCCCCGGCCTTTTTCGCCTCTTCCGCCTTGGGCCCTCTGGCGAAGACCGCGACGCGCAGCGATTTGCCCGTGCCGTGCGGCAGTTCCGTCATGCCGCGGACCTGCTGGTCGGCGTATTTCGGATCGGCGTTGAGGTTGACCGCGATGTCGATCGATTCATCGAACTTGGTGTTGGCGTTCGCCTTGACCAGTTTCACCGCGTCGGCCAGCGTATAAAGCTTTTCGCGCCCAACGGCGGAAAATTTCTGCTGGCGTTTGGTGCGTTTGTCGCCGGGCTGGCGTTTCGCGCCCTTGGTTTCTTTTTTGGCAGTCATCTTAACCCTCCGCCACTTCGATGCCGGCGGAACGCGCCGAACCTTCGACCATGCGCATCGCGCCTTCGATGTCCTTGGCGTTGAGGTCCTTCATCTTGAGCTCGGCGATTTCGCGGACCTGTTTTTTCGTGACCTTGCCCGCGATCTCGCGCGAGGGGGTCTTGGCGCCCTTCTGGATCTTCGCCGCTTTTTGCAGCAGGTAACCCGTGGGCGGGGTTTTGATCACAAAGGTGAAGGAACGGTCGGCGTAGACCGAAATCACGACCGGGCAGGGCATCCCTTTTTCAAGGTCCTTAGTCTGGTCGTTGAATCCTTTGCAGAAATCCATGATGTTAAGACCGCGTTGACCGAGCGCAGGGCCGATCGGCGGCGAGGGGTTGGCCGCACCAGCCGGAACTTCCAGCTTGATGAAGCCCACGGGCTGTTTGCCCTTGGGTGCTGCCATAGTTTTTCTCCTTTACAGCAGTGTTGAACGTTTTCGTGGTCCGGACCGGAGCGGCCCTCCCACGTAAAACGGGGGTTTTTAATCATTTCAGGAACAAAAAGGCAAGGATTTTCTACACCCGGGCGCGACGGCGCGATGTCAGCATCACGAACATCACCATATTCATGGCCAGCAGCATCGCCGGATAAAGGGTGGTTACAAGGGAATACTGCGCGATGGCGGCAATGGCCAGACAATGCCGGACCAGGTTGACCGCGTACATGGTGATGTTTTCCTGATCCGGTCTGCGCCATGATTTGCGAATCGTGGGGCCGAAGGCCAGCGCGTCGATGACCGTCACGATCACGACCGCCCAGAGCGGATCGCTGGTCAGCATCCAGACCGGCAGCGCCGCGGTGCCCGCCGCGAACATCAGCCAGTCGGCGCGGGTAATGTCCCGTTCGCCCTTTTTCACAGTGGCCGCCGTGATCGCCACGCACATGAAGGCCGTGACCACGGTCGACCACGCGCCGGGACCTGCGGCGCCCACGATCTGCGCCGACGCCGCGATCACGGTCAACAGCGTCCATATGATCCAGGTAAAAATATGCGGGCGGTTGGTGCCGCGCAGGATGGCGATGAAATAAGGAACATGCGCGAGAACCGCAAGCAGGGCCGCCAACGCGCCGAACCACGATTTAAGGTCACCCATCGGTGAAACGCCTCCGGATCAGAAGATACGGCACGAAAAGGCAGTTTATACACAAAAGACTGGCGGGCGAGAGAACGTTCACAAGGGTAAAACGCTCCATGGCCAGCAGCGAAAAGGCCTGCCATGTCCCTGCCGTCATATACATGAAGGCGACCTCGTCACGCGGCTTCGTCCATGATTTACGGATCGTGGGGCCATAGGCGACAAGGTCGACCAGAGAAACGATAACGACAGAAAGCAAAGGGTTTTTCGTGATCATCCATGCAGGAACGGCCGCAAGGCCGATTGAGAACATGACCCAGTCGGCGCGCGTGATGTTCTTTTCGCCAACCCAGAAACACAAGATAAAGACGGACGTACAGACAAGCGCCGCCGTCAGCATCGCCCAACTGCCGGCACCCGCATGGTCCCATGTTTGCGCCGCCATCACGATCCAGCTCGTGAATCCCCATAAAAACCAGGAAAACATGTGCGGCTTGGTATGGCCGCGCAACATGCCCGCTATGTAAGGAGCAATGCCGATCAACGTGACTGCAACGGAAACGAGGCCATAGACGCTTTTCGCATCCACGCTCAGGCCTCGTCACCAAAAGGCCGCGAGAGCAAGCCGTCGATCACGGTTTCGACATCGGCGTCGCCGTGCAGCAAGTCGTGAATCGCATCGAGAACCGGCAACGAGATGCCGCGCGCGTGGGTCAGGCGGCGGATGGCCACGGCGGTGTGCACCCCTTCGGTCACGGCCGAACGCTCGGCCATGATGTCGGCGAGTTTCCGTCCCTCGCCCAGCGCAAAGCCAAGCGAAAAATTACGCGACTGCATCGAGGTCGCGGTCAAAACCAGATCGCCCAGACCGCACATGCCCATCAAGGTTTCGCGCCGACCGCCCATAAGCGCGCCCAAGCGCATCATTTCCGACATGCCGCGCGTAAGCAGCGCCGCGCGTGCCGAGTCGCCGTATTTACGGCCCGCGACCACGCCGCAGGCGATGGCCAGCACGTTTTTGACCGCGCCGCCGATTTCGGCACCCGCCACGTCGTCGCTGGCATAAGGGCGGAAGGTGCGGGAACCCAGAAGCGCGGCAAGATCGCGCGCGCGTTCGATGGTCGGCGCGGCCAGCGTCACCGCCGCAGGCAGGTCCATCGCGATTTCGCGCGCGAAGGTGGGGCCGCTCATCACCGCGATTTCTGCGCCGGGCACGACCTCGCGCACGACGCGGGAAAGCAGTTCGCCGGTTTCGATTTCAATACCTTTGGCGCACAGGACCAGCGTCTTGCCCGCAAGACGGTCGGCACCGGCCTCGCGCAAGATCGCGCGCAGATATTGCGTGGGAACGACCAACAACAAAATATCCGCGTCGATCGCCGCGCCCAGATCCTCGGTCGCATGAATGTTGCGATGCAGCTCGACCCCGGGCAGGAAAGGCGTGTTTTCGCCCACGTTGTTGACGGCCGCCACCACCGCGTGCTCGCGCGCCCAAAGCGTGACGCCGCGCCCCGCGCGCGCCTGAACCTGCGCTAGCGCGGTACCCCAGGCGCCGCCGCCGATGATGTTGACACATTCGCTCATCCATTCACCGTTGCATGTTTTTGATCGAGTGGCCAGCGGGGGCGGGCGGGCAAATCAAGACCATCCACATCCCCGCGTTTCAGACGCTCGATCCCGGCCCAGGCAATCATTGCGCCGTTGTCGGTGCAAAAAGCGGCTGGCGGCGCAAGGAAGGGTAATCCCGCATCCTTCGCGACCGTCTGAAGCGCAGCACGTACGGCCCCGTTCGCCGCCACACCGCCGGCCGCGACCAGTGCAACGGGTTGCAACGTACAGGCGGCCAGCGCGCGGCGTACACGATCCGCCAGATGCTCCGCCACCGCCGTTTGCAGCGCGGCGGCCAGATCGGCGGCATCGGCCCGGGCGATTTCACCATCAACCGACAGGCGGTCGATGCTTTCGCGCATCGCGGTCTTGAGCCCGGAGAAGGACAGATCATTGCCCGGTTTTCCGCGCAGAGGGCGCGGCAGGGCAAAGCGGGCCGGATTTTGCGCCGTGTTCGCCAGCGCCTCCAGCGCCGGCCCGCCCGGCTGGGGCAGACCCAGAAGCTTGGCGGATTTGTCGAAGCATTCGCCCGCCGCGTCGTCGATGGTGGCACCAAGACGCGTGTATTTTCCAACGCCCTCGGCCAGCAGTATCTGGGTATGGCCGCCGGACACCAGCAAGAGCAGATAAGGGAATTCCACACCCGGGTCGAGCCGGGGGCTGAGCGCGTGCCCCTCCAGATGGTTGACACCGATAAACGGTTTACCGAGATAGGCGGCAAGCGCCTTGCCGGTCATCATGCCGACCATCACCCCGCCGATCAATCCGGGTCCGGCGGTCGCGGCCACGGCATCAAGGTCGGCGGGCGCGATACCCGCACTTGCGCCCGCCTTTGCAAAGGCCGCATCGATCACCCGGTTGAGCGCGTCAAGATGCGCGCGCGCAGCGATTTCCGGCACCACGCCGCCATAGGGCGCATGATCCGCGATCTGGGAATAAACCACGTTCGCCAGCACCGTACCGTCGTCGCGCACGATGGCGGCGGCGGTTTCATCGCAGCTGGTTTCGATTCCCAGAACGTGCAAGGGGCGCACGGACACCGAATTTTCCTTTCCCTTTGGGCAAAAGGACACTATAGCCTAAGCCACATAAATCGAATTGATTTATGTGGGCGCTCAAACGCCGCGTAGCTTCGCTCGCACAAGCTCGCGCGGCGGCGGTCGCCGCCGTACAGCGCGGTGCCTCTTGATCGTTTTTTATGTGCGTCACACTGTAATGCGGGCACGACACTAATACAGGCGCGATATGGATTTGAAGCCAAAAAAAATCAGGATCGGCACGCGCGGCAGCCGCCTTGCCCTGACCCAGACCGAAATGATCGGCGCCGCGTTGCGCGCCGCGCATCCGGGGATCGAGATTGAAACCATCGTCATCAAGACCGATGGCGACTGGCGCCCGCAACAAGGCGAGGTACGGCTTTCCGAAACCGCCGGGGGCAAGGGCCTGTATGTCCAGAACATCGAGGAATGCCTGCGCACGGGGCATGTCGATATCGGGGTGCACAGCCTGAAGGACGTGCCGACGCCGGTCACGCGCGGATTCGCGCTTGACCATTTCCTGCCGCGCGGCGATGCGCGCGACGCGTTTATTTCGCCAAAGGCCGAAACGCTTGACGCCCTGCCCGCCGGCGCGATCGTCGGCACCAGCAGCGTGCGGCGGCAATCGGTCATTCTGCACCGGCGTCCGGACCTTAAGGTCGTGACGTTCCGGGGCAATGTCGACACGCGTCTTGAGAAACTGCGCGCGGGTCAGGTGGACGCGATCATTCTGGCCGCGATCGGCCTCAAGCGGTTGGGGCATGAAAGCGCGATCACCTCTTACATCGAACCCGAAATCATGCTGCCCGCCGGCGGACAAGGCAGCGTGGTCGTGGAAACGCGGCAGGACGATGCGCAGATCCGCGCCCTGCTGGACCCGATCGGCCACCCGGAAACCCGGCTGATGACCGAGGCGGAGCGCGAATTGCTGGCCGTGCTGGAAGGGTCGTGCGCCACCCCGATCGGCAGTTATGCCGTGTTTTCGCAGCCCGGCACGATGCGTTTGCGCGGCTTTGTTGCGACACTCGACGGCACCGAGATGTATCATGTCGATGAACACGCATCCGTGGCCACCGTCGCGGAGGCACAGGCGCTGGGCCGCCATGCCGGACAGGCGTTGCGCGCGCTGGTGCCGGATGCGATATACCGGGCGCTGGTAGCGTAGCGCCGTATTGAAGGCCGGCGGTTTTACGTTTCCGCCGCGCCGGTTTATAACCAAACACATGAGCAAACCCGTCATCGTCATCACCCGTACACGGCCCGGCGCGGATGCGTTGGCGGTTCGCGTCGCGGCCATGGGGTATGAGCCGCTGGTCGAACCGATGCTGGCCGTGTATGCAACCGGCGACGTGCCACCGCCGGACGCCGCGCAATACGATGGGGTGGTCATCACGTCCGCGCATGCGCTTGCACATATGCCCGATGTCACACCCCTTCTGGACAAGCCGCTTTACGCGGTCGGGCGGCAGGCCGGGGCGGTAGCGCGACAAGCCGGGTGGAAGGACGTGCATGAAGGCGGCGGGGATGTGGCGCATCTGGCCACGTATCTGCGCCGCCGGAAGGACATCACGCGCACGACAAAATTGTTGCATGTATGCGGGCGCGAACTTGCCCGCGGCACGCGCGCGGCATTTGACCGCGTTCCAGCCATGGTCACGCCATTGGTGGTGTACGAAACACGGATGGCGACGGGATTTTCGCAGGCTTTGCGCACGGCACTGGCGGGCGGCCGAATCGCGGCCATAACCCTGCATTCCCCGCGCGGCGCCACGGCTTTTACCAGAAACGTACAAGCGTACGAAAACCTGTCGGCATGGGCTGGAATCAAACTCTTGTGTCTGGCGGAGAGCGTGCTAGAGTCCCTTGGATCGACGGGTGGATTTGAAGCGTACACCGCCGCAAGCCCTGACGAGGACGCGCTGCTTGCATTGCTGCGCGACGTGAATTCAGCCGGCCGCGTGCAAAGACCGGAGTGAGGGAGAGAAAAATGAGCGAAGCAATCCAACAGGACGACGTGATCCCGAACGGTGAAGCGATCGTCGAACGTTTTGGCGGCATCCGCCCGATGGCATCGAAGCTGAACGTGCCCGTAACCACGGTGCAGGGGTGGAAAAAGCGCGACGCCATTCCCGCGATACGACGCGACGAAATTCTTTCCGCCGCCGCGCAATTCCAGATCGACCTGAAGGGTCTGATGCCCGAAAGCGCGAACCAGAACCAGCGCGGCAACATTCCCGAAGACCCGGCGCTGCGCGCCGCGCCGCGCCCCGCAGCGGCGGACTCCGCTTCGACGCCGGCTTCTTCCGCTTCCCTTCCGCCGCGCACCGAGGCACAAGTCAAACCAACGACAGCAAAGCCATCCGCCAGCGCATCCGTTCATGCATCCGCTTCTGCCGGGTACGGGCCGGACGCGCTGCGCCAGATCCGGCGCACCGCGCGGCGCACCAGTTTTCTGACCACGCTTGGATTGATGATCGTGATCGGCGGCGCTGGATTCGTTTTGTTCGGCGGGCCGCGCCCAGCGCCCGATATGGGCGCGATCGAGGCGCGCATGGCGCAGATGGCGCAGCAAAGCAATCGGGCACCCGCCACACCTACCCAAAATTCCGGCCTTGTCCAACAGGTCGACAATCTGACCACCGTGATCGGTACAACGGCGCAAGGTCTTGCCGAAATGGCGCGCGGGGTCACCGACGGCAACAGCCCGATCCTGCAACGTCTGGCAGTGATTGAACAACGTCTGACGCAAAGCGGCAGCGCCCTGCCCCCGCAATTGTCAACGATGGCAGGCCAGATGGAATCGATGGCGCATTCGGCGCAAAATTCCGGCGACTGGCAAAATGCGATTACGGAGTTGCGCAATCTGGTCACTACGATGCAGGGCCAGACCCAGAACCTGAGCGCCGCGCTGGAGCAGGCAAAGAGTGAAAACGGCGCATTGGGTCGCCAGTTGCAAGACGTGTCGGCGCAAGACCTTGGCGCGGCAGCGATGCTTCTGGTGCTGAGCGAGCTGCGTGAATCGATCAATCGTGAAACGCCCTTCGCCGAGGACCTGAATCTGCTGCGGCAGGTGGCACAGGGCACGGACCCGGAACTGACCGCGTCGATCGACAAGCTTGCGCCCTATGCCGAAAGCGGGGTTCTGTCGTCCGCCGGGCTTAAACGCGCGCTGATGGATTCGGCGAACGACATCGTCACCGCCAAGCTGAAGGGCGAGGACGTGTCGATGAAGGAAAAAATCATGGGACGGATCGAGGGCCTGTTCACGATCCAGAAAAACGGCGAGGCGGTGGCCGGCGGTTCGGCCGAGCACGCAATCATCCAGCGCGCGAGCGCGCAGCTTGACGCCGGCGACGTCGCGGGTGCGATGGCGACCCTGCAGACGCTGGACGGCGCGGCCCGCACCGCCGCGCAGCCTTGGGAAACCAAGGCCGCCGCAACGCTGGCGGCGCAATCGCTGGACACGCAACTGGTGCAGGCGATCACCAACCGCATCCGCACAGGGCTTTCGCAACTTTCAGGCAGCGGCGCGGGGCCGATCGATTTGAACCGTAACACGATCACGCCGACAACGATGCCTGAAAGCGCAACGCAGGTTGCGCCGGAGATTGCACCATCGGTTACGCCGCCGGTTACGCCATTGGCAGCACCCGATACGGTAGAACCGCAGGCGGGCGACGCCAGTTCCGCGCCGGCACCCACCATTACCATCCAGCAATAGGAAAGGACGGCCGCAATGTTCAGGACAATTTGGACATTGGGGTGGATCGCCGCGTTAGGCGCGGGGGGCATCTGGCTTGCGTTGCAACCCGGTCGCACTTCGTTGCAATGGATGGGATACGACATCGAGATCCAGACCGGGCTTCTGATCTTCGGCGTTGTTTTGTTCGCGATCGTATTTGCGTGGATCTATCGCCTGTGGCTCGCGCTCAAGGCCACGCCGGGCATTATTTCCCGCAAGCTGGAGGCACGTTCGCAGGATCAGGCGCTGCAGGCCGTCAGCTACGGGCTTTCGGCAATCGCAGCCGGTGATGCCGCGCAGGCCGAAAAACAGGCTGGGCGCGCGCGCAAACTGATACGCAACGATCACGGCCTAGTGCCACTTCTGGCAGGCATGACCGCGCGGCTGAAAGGCGATCCGGTCGCGGCAGAAACCGCATTTCGCGAACTTTTAAATACCAGAGAAACCGCATTCATCGGCGTGCGCGGATTGCTACAGATCGCGCTCGACCGGCATCAGCCGGATCAGGCGCTGGTGCTGGCACGGCAGGCGGTGCGGATGCATCCGCGGCAGGGCTGGATCCTGCGCACGCTGTATACGCTGGAGCTGCGGCAGCGCAACTGGAACGAGGCGCAGGACATTCTGGCGCGCATGGGCAAGGTCAAGGCGGTCGACGCCGCGCAGGGTCGTGCCGACCGCGCCGCGATGATTCTGGCGCGCGCGATGGAGGCGCAGACGCGCGGACAGGCGGACCAATCCTATCTGCTGGCGCGCGAGGCATACGACGTCGCGCCGAATTTCCTGCCTGCCGCGCTGTTCTACATTCCGTTCCTGATCCGCCGCAACGAACGTAAAGGGGCCTTGCGCGTCATCGAAAAAAGCTGGAAGGCGCAGCCGCACCCCGATCTTAAAGCGGCGTGGGTCAAACTTGCACCGGAGGGTAGCGCCACGCCGGACAAAGCTTATCAGTGGCTTGAAAAACTCGCCGCTGCCAGCCCGGCGCATGAAGATTCACACCTGATGCTGGCGGAATCGGCGCTGGCGCAAAGCCTGACCGGCGAGGCGCGCAGCCATATCGACGCCGCGCAACTGGTCCGCCGTAGTGCGAAATCCTGCCGCCTGATGGCGCAACTTGAGGAAAAGACAGGCCATGCACACGCCGCCGCGCTGTGCCTGGAACAATCAACCTCCGCTGCTCCGGACCGGGTGTGGGTATGCCGTGAAACGGGCCGCATCTATCCCGCATGGATGCCGTTTGCGCCGCCGCAAAATTCGTTCAACTCCATCGTCTGGGACGACCCGGCGCAGGTGCGGCGCATGCCCACGGCGCTTTCCGCTTTGCCGGATTCGGGCGACGCACTGCAATTGATCGAAAGCCACGCAGCGTAAAATTCAGGCCGTAAAGTTTGAGGCCATGACCGGAACGCGACTTGCCATGCCAGCCATGCGGCCGGATACCTGTCGGCGTTCATAGCGCTGCGCCAATCGCTCCATTCGCGTGAACACGTCTCCGAAGGCACCCATATTGTCGCTGGTCGTCAGGTAATGGGCCAGCGAGGCCGTGGCCGTATCGATATCGGTATAATCGATTTCGGGCTGGTAATAGAAACCGTTGTCATATGCCTCGGTCCCCTTCTCGCCGTAATAGATTTTAATATTACGGCTATGGGGTGAAAACATCAGGATCAGGATGCGGTCATGCAGGCTTTTTTCGCCGCCAAAATCATTAAGCACCAGGCAATCCCATACGACCCCGCGATGATCCTTTTCCGTAGCGGTATAAAAAGAGATTTCAGCGCTGTCCGGTCCTGCCAAAGCAGGGCGCAAGATGCGTTCGCCGTTATGCAGCGGGTAGGGAGAGGGTTGAGAAAAGGCTTCGATCAGCGCGAGCATGCGCGGGCGGATATCTCGCGCAGAAATCGCGCCGGCATCCATGTCCCCGTTCCTAGACACGCCGTCACAGGATGCGGCGCGGCGAAAAAGAGCGGCAAATCTGGATACATCCCCCGGATCCGGGGGGACGGACATGGATGTCATGGAAAAAGGGTACGGGCGCGGGCGGCACGCGACAACTTTATTTTGTATTTTATGCTGCGCTGCGGCCAATCGGGCCGCTGGCGCGCCCGTGGATAAACTGATCGACGTAAGGATTGCCGGAATTGTCCAGATCGGCGACCGGCCCGGTCCAGATGATGCGGCCGTCATAAATCATTGCGACATGGTCCGCGATCTTGCGCGCCGAAGCCATGTCATGGGTGATGGTCAGCGCCGTCGCGCCCAGATCGCGTACGCACTGGACGATCAGTTCGTTGATGACGTCGGCCATGATCGGGTCGAGGCCGGTGGTCGGTTCGTCGAAAAAGATGATCTCGGGATTGGCCGCGATAGCGCGGGCGAGGCTCACGCGTTTTTGCATCCCGCCCGAAAGCTCGGCCGGGAAAAGATCGGCGACCTTGTCACCCAACCCCACGCTTTTGAGCTTTTCAAGCGCGATCGGGCGTGCCTGTTCGCGCGGCATCTTTTTCCCGTAGATCAGGCCGAAGGCCACGTTTTCCCATACAGGCAGGGAATCGAACAGCGCGCCGCCCTGAAACAGCATTCCGAATTTGCGCATGAACGCGTCGCGCTTGCGTCCGCGTGCGCGGTCGATGCGATCGCCGTCGATCAGAATTTCGCCGCCATCCGGGTGAATCAACCCCAGCACGCATTTAAGCATCACCGACTTACCAGTGCCGGAGCCGCCGATGATCACCATCGATGAGCCCTTGGGCACGTTCAGATCGATGCCTCTGAGCACCTGTTTGGGCCCGAAAGCCTTGCGGACATCGCGCAGGACGAGCTTGTCGGTCATGAGAAGAACACCTGCGTAAGCAGATAGTTGAAGATCAAAATCAGGATCGAGGCCGAAACGACCGCGTTGGTGGTCGCCGCGCCCACACCCTGCGCCCCGCGATCCGAATTATAGCCGTTGTAGCAGCCCATCAGGGTGACGATGAAACCGAAGACCGCCGCCTTGACCAGGCCGGAGCCGACGTCGATGGGTTCAAGAAACTGCGCGGTCTGGTCGATATAATGATAGGCGTTGAAGCCAAGGCGGAACACCGCGACCACGAAGCCGCCGAAAATACCGATGACATCGCCGATCAACACCAGAACCGGCATGATCAGCGTACCCGCAAGGATACGCGGCGCGACCAGATATTTGAACGGGTTGACCGAAAGCGTGGTCAGGGCGTCGATCTGTTCGGTCACGCGCATCGTGCCGATCTCGGCCGCGATCGAGGCGCCGATACGGCCCGCGACCATCAGCCCGGCCAACACCGGGGCCAGTTCGCGGGTGATGGACAGGGCGACAACGTTGGCGATCGCACCCTCGGCATTAAAACGCGCGAAGCCGGTATAGGATTGCAGCGCCAGCACCATGCCTGAAAACAACGTGGTCAACCCAACCACGGCCAGCGAGTAATAACCGATATCGACGAACTGACGGCCGATCTGGCGGCCGAACCACGGCGGCAGCAGCATGTGCAGGAATGCCTGAAGCGCAAATTCCGTCAGCCGTCCTACGGACGCAAAGAAATGCATCACCGAATGGCCCACGGTTTCGCATAAATCGAGTACCGGGCGACCAAGGCCGGAAAGGATGACGAGGTCCGTCTTGCGCAGTTCCATGGCGCGCATTACGCACGTTTAATGCAATGATGTAAAGGGGTTGGGATGGTCAGGGTCCGCGCGCCGGCGGATCAGGCGTGACCGGCGGCGCCAGACAGCAGGCCAGGGTCGATGCCCAGCTTGCGCAGCGCCTTTTCCCATTTCCGGGCGGCAGGCGTGCGGAACACCAGTTCCGGGTCGGCGTCCACCACCAGCCATGCATTGGCGGCGATTTCCTGTTCGAGCTGGCCCGCGCTCCAGCCCGCGTAGCCAAGCGCGAATAATTTGTCGGACGGACCGGCGCCGGAAACAATTTCGCGCAGCGCCTCAATCGTGCCGGTGACGGCAAAATCGCGGTCGATACGGATCGATTCACTTTTCATCACGTCAGAGGAATGGAGCAAAAGCCCCCGCGCGGTTTCCACCGGGCCGCCCTGAAGAACCGGAAAATCCTCGAACGCCTCGCCCGTGGGCAGGGAAAGCTGGGCCAGCAGCAGGGAAAGCGGGACATGCGACATTTCGTTGTTGATCACGATGCCCATCGCCCCGGCCGCGTCGTGCGCGCATACAAAAATCACCGCCCGTTCAAAGCGCGGATCGCCCATCGCGGGCATGGCCAGAAGCAGTTTTCCGGCCAGAAACGTCCGCGCCGGTTTGGCATCGGCGGGTGTGCCGGAAGACGGGAGGATGGGTTGCATCTTTCCAGTGTCGCACGTCCGCAAGACGCGATTCAAGCAAAGCCGGTGTTTTTTTCGATAAAGCCACGCACCGCGTCAGAATCTGCGGGCAGGACCGTGAATCGCTCGCGCCGGTCCAGCAAATCCGCCATTGCGTGCGGCAAAGCGGGGCGGATTCCCGTCGCGCGTTCGACCGCATCCGGAAATTTGGCCGGATGGGCGCAGGCCAGCGCGACGCACGGTCCTTCCAGTTCGTTTTTCAGCCCATTCCATGCATGAAAGGCGGTGGCGGTGTGCGGGTCGATCAGATAGTCATAATCGCGTTTCGCCGCGGTAATGGCGGCCAAGGTTTGCGCATCGTCGCAACGCATACCGGCAAAGTTTTCGCGCAGAATTTCGCAAGCGTGATCGGGCAATGCCAGCACGCCTGCGCGCGTAAAATCGCCCATCGCCAGCGCACTCGCCGCCGGGTCACGGTCGAGAAGGTCGAATATCAGGCGTTCGAAATTGCTGGAAATCTGGATGTCCATGCTGGGTGAAAGCGAGGGTTCGACCGGGCGGCGCTCCATCCGGCCCGTTTCGATCACGCGCGGCAGGATGTCGTTGCGGTTGGAGGCGACGACCAGCCGGGCAATCGGCGCGCCCATTTTTTTGGCGGCGTACGCGGCATAGATATTACCGAAATTTCCGGTCGGGACGATGACGTTGACCGGCCGGGCATGGGCGTACGCGGCATGTACGTAATAAACGATCTGGGCCGCGATGCGCGCCCAGTTGATCGAATTGACCGCCGAAAGATTCCGCCGCGCGCGAAATCCCGCATCGGCGAACAGCGTCTTGACGATGGCCTGGCAATCGTCGAAATCGCCTTCAATCGCGATCGCATGGACGTTGGGCGCGTCGACGGTCGTCATCTGTCGGCGCTGAACCTCGGAAGGGCGATTATGGGGATAGAGAATGAAAATCTCGGCGCCCGCCGCGTGGCGGCAACCTTCGATCGCGGCGGAACCGGTATCGCCGGACGTTGCACCCAGAATCGTGATTTTTTTGCCCGTGGTCGCAAGGTTGTGACCGAACAGGCGGCCAAGAAGCTGCAACGCCACGTCCTTGAAAGCGAGGGTCGGACCGTGAAAGAGTTCAAGCACCGAAAGCCGGTCGTCAAGGCGGCGCAGCGGCGCGACCAAGGGTGTCGAAAACCCGTCTGTACGTGGCGTGTATGTATCTTCCAGCAAGGTCAGAAGGGTGGGCTGGTTCAAATCGGGCGCGCAAAAAGGCGCAAGGACGCTGAAGGCGGTTTCGATGTATCCGGCGCCTTGCGCGGGCCGTGTCAGCGCGGGCCAGGTTTCCGGTACGTACAGGCCGCCATCCGGCGCGAGGCCGCGCATCAGGACATCGGAAAAGCCAATCGGCGCCGCGTCGGAGCGGGTGGAACAATAGCGCATGCCGCCCAGAATAGGACATTCGCGGCCCATGTCCATGGAAATGCCGCGCTCCGCGCCCTGATGACTCGCCATTACGCGGCGGGCCAAAGCCCAACGCGGCAATCCATGTTGAAGGAGGTATTAACCACGAAGATCACGAAGCGCATTACGGCATCGCCCGGTTTGACCGGGCGATGGATATTCGATTATGCGCGATCAGATCTTGCCGACCATCTTGAGGCTGGGTTTCAGGGTGTCGCCACCCGGCTGCCAGCTGGCGGGGCAGACCTCGCCGCCATGCTCGGCCACGAATTGCGCGGCCTGAACCTTGCGGATCAGTTCTGCGGCCGAACGGCCGATGCCAAGATCGTGCACCTCGGCGGTCTTGATCACGCCTTCGGGGTTGATCACGAAGGTGCCGCGCAGGGCAAGGCCCTCTTCCTCGATCATCACGCCGAAATTGCGGCAGATCGTACCCGTCGGGTCGCCGACCATAGGAAAGTCGATCTTCTTGATGGTGTCCGAGGTGTCGTGCCAGGCCTTGTGGCAGAAATGCGTGTCGGTGGACACGGAATAGACCTCGACCCCCAGTTGTTTGAAGGTGTCGTAATGCGCGGCGACGTCGCCCAGTTCGGTCGGGCAGACAAAGGTGAAATCGGCGGGGTAGAACATCACCACCGACCATTTGCCGCGCAGATCGGCGTCGGTCACCGTCTTGAATTCGCCGTTATGATAGGCGGTGGCCTTGAACGGCTTCACGCTCGTGTTGACGATGCTGATCGGGGCGGGCTGGGGCATATTGGCGTTTGCGGCTTGCATGGCGCGGCTTCCTTTGTTTTTCGTTGGGTTTCGGGGTCAAACTAACGGATGCCGTGGTGCGGCGCAATAGAAACGGCACCTCACTCCCACTCGATCGTGCCGGGGGGTTTGGAGGTGACGTCGTAGACGACGCGGTTGATGCCGCGGACCTCGTTGATGATGCGGGTGGCGGCGCGGGTCAGGAAATCGTGGGTGAAGGGGTAGGATTCCGCCGTCATACCGTCGGTGCTTGTCACCGCGCGCAGAGCGCAGACGTAATCATACGAGCGTTCGTCGCCCATCACGCCCACGGTCCTGACCGGCAGAAGCACCGCAAAGGCCTGCCAGATTTCGTCGTACAGGCCCGCCTTGCGGATTTCGTCAAGGTACACCACATCGGCCTTGCGCAGGATTTCCAGTTTTTCGCCCGTGATTTCACCCGGAATACGAATGGCAAGCCCGGGGCCGGGGAACGGGTGGCGGCCCACGAAATCCGGGTGCAGGCCAAGTTCGACGCCGAGCGCGCGGACCTCGTCCTTGAACAATTCGCGCAACGGTTCGACCAGTTTCAAATCCATGCGTTCGGGCAGACCGCCCACGTTGTGGTGCGACTTGATGGTTACCGACGGACCGCCGGTGAAGGACACGGATTCGATGACGTCGGGATAAAGTGTGCCTTGCGCCAAAAATTTTGCGCCGCCGACGCGTTTCGCGCAATCGTCGAACACGTCGATGAACAGTTTGCCGATGGTCTTGCGTTTGACTTCGGGATCGCTGACGCCGTCGAGGTGTCTCAAAAACAGGGCGCGCGCATCCTCGTGAATCAGGGGGATGTTGTAATGGTCGCGGAAGAGTTTCACCACCTGTTCGGATTCGCCCGCGCGCATCAGGCCGGTATCGACGTAGATGCAGGTCAGATTGTCGCCAATCGCTTCATGGATCAACACCGCCGCCACGGAAGAATCGACCCCGCCGGAAAGCCCGCATATGACTTTCGCGTCGCCCACCTGCGCGCGGATGCGGGCCACTTCCTCGGCCCTAAAGGACGCCATCGTCCAGTCGCCCGCGCAGCCGCAGATTTTATGGGTGAAATTGGAAAGGAGCTTCGCGCCGTCCGGGGTGTGCACCACTTCGGGGTGGAACTGGACCGCGTAGATTTTGCGCGATTCATTCGCGATGGCGGCGCAGGGCGCGTTTGCCGAGGTCGCGACCACACCGAACCCGTCGGGCAGCGCGGTCACCCGGTCGCCATGCGACATCCAGACCTGATATTCCCGGCCCTGTTCCCAGACCCCGTCATACAGCGCGCATTGTTTGTCGATACGCAGCATCGCCTTGCCGAATTCGCGGTGGTGGCCGGATTCGACCTTGCCGCCCAATTGTTCGCACATGGTCTGCTGGCCATAGCAGATGCCCAGCACCGGCACGCCCAGATCGAAGACGGTTTGCGGCGCGCGCGGCGACCCTTCATCCCGCACCGAGCAAGGCGAGCCGGAAAGCACCACGCCGCGCGGGGCAAAGGCGCGGATGCGCGCGTCGTCTGCATGGTTGAAGGGCCAGATTTCGCAATAAACCCCGGATTCGCGGATGCGCCTTGCGATCAGTTGGGTGACCTGAGAGCCGAAATCGAGAATAAGGATATGATCGTGGGAAGCCATGATCAGGACTTAAAGCGTTACAAGAGGGCTGTAAAGCACGCGGCTTTGGGCAAAATTGACACGGGCGCGCAGCCCGGTTATTTTTTCATAAAATAGACAGGGGTATTATGCACAGCGATCTGGAATGGCTTAAGACTTTTTGCGTCGATGTATTCGTGCGCGGCGATGTCGCGCGCCTGAGCGAGGATGCGCGCGCGGAATTCGACCAAAGACTGGCGCGGATCGTGGGCAGCCCCGTTTCGGGTTGGCAACGCCGGGTCGTGTTCGAGCTGCCGCTGCGGCCCAAAAGGCGCATGCAGAACTTAAAGCGTTTCGTGGCCAGCCAGAGCAGCGCGCAAAAAAGCCTGACCCAGCATATGCGCATACAAATCAAACTGGCGCGCGCCGCGTTGATGCGGTCCTCGGATGACACAACGCGTCTGCGCAAGCGGCTGTATGGACGTCTGCAGGTGATGCGGATGCACGGCAAGAATATGTCGGCCACGGTTTTTTCCGACACCGCGGACGCCATGCATGGCGATTTCGCAGCGTTGCGCAGGCTGTCGCCCTATGCGGCGTTTCGGCTTGTCCGCGCCGGTCTTTTTACGAACTATTTTTCCTTATCCCGGTCCGAGCGTGAAGCCTTGCAGGCCGAAAGCCTTGCGGATCCCGCAATGGACCTTCACCAGCGCGCCGGGTTGCGATTGTCCCTCCTCAAGGATGGCAGCGTACGAGAGGCGGAAATGCAAGGATTTTTGGACGCATTCGTTGACGATGTGCATGTGCTGGCTGCCGATAAATCGCCCGATCAAAAAACGCAGGATTTCTTTGTTTCTTTTTTCAAATACACGCTTATGGGCGGCGTCCAGACCCGCGAACTGGCCTCGGTATTGCTGCCGGTCACACTGACGATCTGGGACAAACTTGATCCCAACGCCGCGGAGAACGCCGTCGCACACATGACCGACCGGAGCGCCTTTCAGGTGACGGCGGCGCTCCCGGTTCTCGACAGGCTGATCGGCATGATCGCGCCCGATGCACGGGCCCACCATATCGCAAGCCAGACCATTTCGCGACTGATATCGCCCAAGAGCGCATTTCGTCCGGGTGAAGCTTCGTCGCTCTCGGATACAGCCAACAAAGCCGCCAGCCCATATGACGGCCTTTTGCAAAAATGCGTCGATCTGTTTGCCGCCAGCGTCGCGGTATTGTCGAAAGACCCGGAACGGGCCGAAGTTTTTCTGTGTGCCATCGGCGACCCCGCGTGCTGGGTACAGGAATACCCGCCGATCAAGGCGATGCTGCCGGTTGGCGATCTGGCCGCTCTTCTGGATGAGGATTTCATCAAGCGCACCGCATCCACGGTCACGGACGATTACAGCGCCATCAAGGGGATTGCCGAAATTTACGGGATCGATTTGTACGCTCAAAACCCCGGGGAACCGGATTTATATGACGGCAAAAATGCCGAACCCGTAATTCGGGCCGTAACCGGAAAGATCAGGGCACAACTGGCCGATTTGCCGACCGAACCGGACCAACCCTTAGGCGTGGGCATGCATCCGGTTTTCCGTTAGGTCGTCGAGGAAATCTGAAGCCCGTAGGCGCGGGCGATTTCGGCAAGGCCGCCAAGCGCAGGCTCACAAAGCGGGTGGATGTGCCATTGCACGCCCTCACGGTAAAGTTCGGCGATTTTGACCGCCGTCGCATCGGGCACGCGCGTGCCGGGAATGACGATGCGGTGCAGTTCCGCCCCGGAATCTGCGTTTTCGACGCGTGCGGTCAGGGCCTTGATCTGGCTGAAACTTTGGTCGCGGTCATTGCCCTGATAGATCGCGGCGACGAAGACGATGCGCCAGACGTCGAAGGACAGGTTGGTCAGGTCGACCATCACCGCCTCGTTATCCCCGCCGCCATCCACCGGCCCCTCGATGTCGGGCCGGTTGTCGCCCAAATGCTTCACCGCCAGCTCCGCGCCTTGCATGTTGTTGTAGAAGATAAAATCCTCGTCCTCGCGGGTGATGCCGTCGCGGCCAAGCAGAAAGCAGCATAGATCGACATCCGGCTTTTCGGTGTCGATGGCCGGAAATTCCCAGCCGCAGCCGAAAATCAGCTTTTTAAGACCGGCATCCATGGCCGAGAGGTTGATATCGTCGAGGTTGTCTTTTCTGTCGGTCATTATCGTCTTGTCTTCCCGCCGCGAGGGCTTAGAATCAGGTCGTTTTCACGACTTTAGCACAGGGATTCGGGGCACAACAATGAGCGATATGGCATGAGCGACCTTAGCCTTTCCGACACGTTGTTCTTTACCCGCACCGGCCTTGATCCGGAGTTGGCCGCACGCACGGTGCGCAGTGCTCTTGAAGGGTGCGAGGACGGCGAGCTTTTTTTGGAATACGACGCCTCGGAATTCCTGAGCCGGGACGACGGCGTTTTGAAATCCGCGTCGTTCGACGTACATGCGGGGTTTGGTTTGCGCGCGGTCGTGGGCGAGCTGACCGCGTACGCCCATGCGGGCGAGATCAGCGAAGGCGCGCTTAAACGCGCGGCGGAAACCGTGCGCGCGGTCGCGGGCGGCCATGCGGGGACCATGGCGCTGGCTCCGGCATCGACCAACCGGCATTTGTACGCCGATGCAAACCCGCTTGAATCCCTGCCATTCGAGCGCAAGGTCGCGCTGCTTTCCGAGGTCGAGGATTACGCGCGTCGGGCCGACCCGCGCGTCAAGCAGGTGAGCGTCACGTTATCGGGGCAGTGGCAGGTGGTGCAGATTTTGCGCGCGGACGGTACGCGCATCGCCGACACCCGTCCGCTGGTGCGCATGGATGTCAGTGTCACGCTGGATGACGGCGGGCGGATCGAAAGCGGGCACGAAGGATGGGGCGGGCGCGCGGATTACGCGCTGTTCACCGACCCGAAACGCTGGCAAGGCGCTGTGGACGAGGCGGTGCGGCTGGCGCGCGTAGCGCTGGAGGCGCGGCCCGCGCCCGCCGGTGAAATGGACGTGGTGCTGGGGCCAGGATGGCCGGGGATCATGCTGCACGAGGCGGTGGGCCACGGGCTGGAAGGCGATTTCCACCGCAAGGGCACTTCGGTGTTCGGCGGCATGATCGGCCAGCGCGTCGCCAGCGAACACGTCACCGTGGTTGACGACGGCACCATCGAGGGGCGGCGCGGATCGATCACCATCGACGACGAAGGCACGCCCAGCCAGCGCAACGTATTGATCGAAAACGGCGTGCTGACAGGCCTGATGCAGGACCGGCTGAACGCGCGGCTGACGGGCATGAAACCCACCGGCAACGGACGGCGGGAATCATACGCGCACAAACCGATGCCGCGCATGACCAACACGTTCATGTTGGCCGGACCGCACGACCCACAGGCAATTATCGCCTCGGTCAAGCGCGGCATATACGCACCGCATTTCGGCGGCGGACAGGTGGACATCACTTCGGGGCAGTTCGTGTTCGCGGCCAGCGAGGCGTATCTGATCGAGGACGGGCGAATTACCGCGCCTGTCAAGGGCGCGACGCTGATCGGCAAGGGGGCGGACGCGCTCAAGCGCGTGCGGATGGTGGGCAACGACATGGCGCTCGACCATGGCATCGGTACCTGCGGCAAGGACGGTCAGGGCGTGCCGGTCGGCGTAGGCCAGCCAACGGTCTTGATGGACGGGCTTACGGTGGGCGGCACCGACGCGTGATCTCACAGTCATCCAGGCCGGAATGAAACAAGGATAGACAAAAAAGGGGAGAAAAAATGGTTACAGGTTTGTATGCGGGGATACTGGCGCTGGTTTACGCGGTGTTGAGCTTTCAGGTGGTGCGGGCGCGCATCCGTCTGGGCGTGTCATTCGGCGATAATGGCGACACGGCATTGATACGTACGGTACGTACGCATGGGAATTTCGCGGAATACGCGCCGTTTACCCTGTTGCTGATGGGGTTATATGAATTACAGGCGGGCAGCCTGTATGTGCTGCATGGCGTCGGGGTCATCCTGCTGGCCGGACGGTTTTTGCACATACTCGGCCTCAAGCGCGACATCATGCCCGCGCGCGCCATCGGCACTGTATTGACGCTGGGGCTGATGGCGGGTCTGGGTATCGCGTTGATCCTTGATGGCACGACATTCATGACGCCAGCCGGGTAAGCATCGCCGCGACCGCCGTTTCCGCGCGCAGCACGTTGGGGCCGAGCGTGACCGGCACGATGCCCGGGCGTTCCAGCAACATCGCGCGTTCGCCCTGCGTCCAGCCGCCGACCGGCCCCACCAGCGCGGCCGCGTCCCCTGCGGGCACCAGCATGTCGCGCAGGGGTTTGAGGTCGCAACGCTCCACCCCGGCAAAAAGCGGGCAGTCAAGCCCCGCCAACGCGCGGTCCAGCGGGGCAAGCGCGTGCAGCACCGGCAGGTCCATGCGCTCGCATTGCTGGGCAGCGTCACGGATATGGGCGGCTAGTTTGTCGGATTTCAGTTCCCGCACTTCGGTCCGTTCGGTCAGCACGGGGTGAAGATCGGTGGCGTCGAGCTGCACCGCGCAATCGATCAATGCGTCCATACGGTCCTTTTTCAACGGCGCGAAAAACAGGCGCAGGCGGCGGGTGCGCGGTACGAAGGACCGCAAGCCGGTTTCGATGCGCGCGACCACGTCGCGTTTGCCGGCGCAGACAAGCGCGGCCAGAAATTCGCCATTCCGTCCGTTGAACAGGCGAATGCGGTCGCCGTCACCCCGGCGCAGCACCACGCGCAGGTGGTGCGCATGATCGGCATCGAGCGTCAGATCCGCACCTGCCGCCAGCGGCGCATCCACATAAACGCGCGGGTATTTATAAAGATCGTCCATAGTTTCTGCCTGCCTTGTGCGCCGCGGGCGCATCGATCAAACCGAAAAGAACCCGACCCAAGGCAAAGTCATGCGCCGGGTCCAACCCATCCATCAAATTCCATGCCGCAGAAAGCGCGGATTGCGCCGCCGCAAACGCCAGAATCCGGCCTGAATCCAGCCCCAGCGCCTGCGCGCATTGTGCCACCATTGCACACGCCCGCGCAGGATCATCGGTCAGATGCGGCATACCGTGCGGATTGCCGAACAGGGCTGCCAGTTCGTAATGCGGGTCGCCCAGAATCCCCTTTGGGTCGATCGCGCACCAACCGCGCGGACCATGCAGGATATTGAGGTGATGCAAGTCGCCGTGCAGCGAACGTATTTCGGACTGAGAATTCAAAAGCGTTTCCGCAAGCTGTGCGCCACGGCTGAAAAACGATGTGTCGTCACGACGATCAAACAGGGCGCGAAAGCGTTCGCGCAGGGTTGGAAGACCCACAGGCACGGATTTGTTTTTCGGTCCGTGCAGTTTTTTCACGACATCGACGACAATGGCGGTGGCCCCCGCATCGTCACCCGCCGCAACCATCGGCACCAGCGTGGCGCCGCCGAGATATTCCAGCAGATGCGCGCCGTCATCATGGGCCAGAAGATTCACAGCCCCATCGCCATCAATGTAATCGAGCCACGGGGCGCCCGCCGCCTCGTCCGCGCGGCCCAGTTCGGTCAGAATCTTGAGGACCGCCGCGCCGCCGTCCGCGCGGCGCACGCGGTACAGCGCGCTGGTCGGCGTTTCGGCCAGTTGCACCGGATTGGTCAAGGACCAGCGCGATTGGTAAGCCTCCAGTTCCATGCTAGGGGTATAGCATGGGGCATACGGACATCACCAATCCGAAATGGTTCGCGCCGCTGTCGGCAAGGCTACGGGTTTATGCGCATTTGATGCGGCTGGATCGGCCGATCGGGACGTGGCTTCTGCTTTTGCCCGGATGGTGGGCGATCGCGCTGGCCCATCCGCGGCGCTGGGATCTGTTTTTTTTATTCGGTGCGGGCGCTGTCATCATGCGCGGGGCGGGGTGCGTCATCAACGATCTGTGGGACCGGGACCTCGATGCCAGCGTCGAGCGTACGCGCGGGCGGCCGCTGGTCACCGGCGCGGCCAGCCGGCGGGAGGCGTTCGCTCTGGTCGGCGTATTGTTCGCGCTGGGCGCGGCGATTCTTTTGAGTCTGAGCACGCAGGCGATCGCGCTGGGTATACTTTCACTCGCCTTCGTCGTCACCTATCCGCTGATGAAGCGGTTTACGTGGTGGCCGCAGCTTTTTCTTGGGTTTACGTTCAATTTCGGCGCACTGATCGGATGGGCGGCGGCGGCCGGGCGGCTGGAGGCTCCGGCGCTGTGGCTGTATGCCGGCGGAATCTTCTGGACGCTGGGATACGATACGATTTACGCGCATCAGGACCGCGAGGACGATGCGCTGGCCGGGATCAAATCGACCGCGCGGCTGTTCGGGAATCGCAGCAAAATATGGGTGGCGGGGTTTTACGCGGCGGCGATCGCGCTGTGGTCCATGGCCATGCCAACCCCTGTTTTCGCGCCGCTTCTGACCTTGCCCGCGCTGCATTTCGCGTGGCAGGTCTGGCGCTGGGACATGGACGACCCGGCCAGTTCCCTGCGCTTTTTCAAATCCAACCGCGATGCGGGGCTGATCTTGCTGGCAGTGTTTTGGTTGCAGGTTTTTTCTTGACAGAAAAAGCTCTTTTTTGGCTTGCTTGAGACTTAACAATAAAACAATAACAAGCAACAGGGAGTCTCACCGGAAATGAATCCGATACGCAAAATCGGCGGGCCACGCGCCATGATAGGCACAGGTGCGCAAAGTGCCGCAACCAGCGCCTTCAACCTGAAGGGTGCCAATGCACAAGAAAACAAAGCTGTGACTCTGGACATCGTGTATTTCACCCCCGCACCGGACGTGGACAGACCGCTGAAGCTGAGCGATATCTTTGCCAGCCACGGCAAACTCTTTGACCAGATGGCGGAAATCATAGAGGCCGGAGGTACGCGGATTGATGCGTCGACACTAGAGCAGGAAATGCTCAGCGTGCTGGGGGCCGTAACGCGCGAGCAGAGTGGCTGGATGACGGGGGTGCAGCGCTTTATTTTCAATACGGACGATATCGCGGAAGTACCCGACACGGAAGTAGACGACGCCAATACAAGACTCAAGAGCATGGAAAATGAATTTCTTTCCACCGAGCGGACTGGACGGCGTACAAATCTTTACGCGCACATGCTCAATCGGGTCGTACGCTTGGCCTATGGCGTACCACGGCGCGATCCAGGCATGCTGCAGGTCAATTTTATCGCAGCCCAGGCACTGGAGCGCGACCCGATGCAAATGATTAAAGTGCTGCCATTTCCGGGAACGCGGCTGTTTTTAATGAACTGGTTTCTTGAAAACCACGGCCCCATGGCGACCGCACGTGTATACCACGCGCCGAAGCTCTTCGACGAAGGGTATGCTCCTCAAAAGCGCGGTGGCTCCACTAGTTTTACGATGCAATAAGAAGCGCTTAATCCAAATCGACCTTACGCCGGTTTATCCCGCGATCTGGCGCAGGCGCTGTTCGGCCAGCGTGAGCATGGCAAGATCGAGCTGTGAAAGGCGACGCATATCGGCCAGAATGGCGTCGAAGCCGTGGAGCGCCTCGACATTCTTTTCCTTCCATGCGCGCAACCGGGAAAGCGGATCTTTTTTCGCGTCGGTTTCGGCCAGCACGCGGCGGGATATCGCGGCCTGGGTCGCGTAAAGCTGGCCCAGAACACCGTCGATCGCCTCGGCCTGCCAGAAGGAGGCGCCGGAAAGCGCCCTTCCCTGTTCGCGCAGCCAATCGAAATGCAGATCCTCGCCCAGATGGTAAAACACCGTCGCGGCGGTCGGTATCTGTTTTTTGTCGCAACCGGCGATGCGGCAGACGTCGAGGCTGGAGCGCAACGGCCCCAGATGCGCCATCATGCGCGCGAGTTCGGCGGGCAGGCCGGCCTCCTGCCATGCCAGAACCTGATCCTCGATCCGGCGGCGGCGCTTGGGCGGCAGCGCCCCCGCCAGCGCGTCTACGATCGTATCGATACACGCGCCAAGCTTGCGCGAGGAATCCGCCAGCGTGCCGCTTCGCAAAGCAGCGACATCAAAGCGCAGGAACCACAAGGTCAGAGATTCCACCAGTTTCGCGATCTGCTTCATCGCCTTGAGCTGCGAACGCGCGGGCGCCAGACCGTCCAGCGCCTCGATCGCATACCACAAAGGCCGCAGTTTCAGGGATTCGCGCACCAAAAACGCGGCGCGGGCGATGTCCTCGATCTCGGCGCCGGTCTTGTCCATCACCGTCATCATGAAGGTGGGACCAAGGCGGTTGACGATCGACGCGGTCATCTGGGCCGCGATGATTTCGCGACGCAGGCGGTGGCGGCGAATGGCCGGGACATATTTCGCACGAATGGGATCGGGGAAATAATGCATCAGCCAGTCTTCGGCCAGCGGATCGTCAGGCAGCGCGGTCGCCAGCAGATCCTTGGTCACACGGATCTTGGCAAGGCAGATCACCGTCGCGAGTTCGGAGCGGGTCAGGCCCTTGTGCGCGGCGGCACGGTTTTCGATTTCGGTTGCGGCGGGAAGATTTTCGACCGAGCGTTTGACCTTGTGTTTTTGTTCAAGCACGTCGATGAAACGGGCATGGGTCGACAGTTGCTCCGGCGCATCCAGTTCGGCCATCGAAATGGCCTGCGACTGGTGATAGTTGTCGCGCAGGACCAGCGCCGCGACCTCGCCAGTCATGGCTTCGAGCAGCGTGTTGCGCTGTTTCATCGTCATCACGGGCTTTGCGCCGGATGTCAGATCCTGAAGCAGAATCTTGATGTTGACCTCGTGGTCCGAGCAATCAACACCGCCCGAATTGTCGATGAAATCGGCGTTGAGCTTGATGCCTTTCAGCCCCATTTCGACGCGGGCCTTGCGGGTGACGGCCAGATTCGCGCCCTCGCCCACCACACGGGCGTTGATTTCCGCCCCATCGACGCGCAGGGTATCGTTGGCACGGTCGCCGACGTCGATGTTGGTTTGTCCAGCCGCCTTGATGTAAGTGCCAATTCCGCCGAAATAAAGCAGGTCGCATTTGGCGCGCAGCATGGCGTGGATCAGTTCGGGCGGGCTGAGTTTTTCAGCCGATATGCCGAAACGTTCACGGATTTCCTTGGTCAGGGTCAGCGATTTTTCGGAACGCGAGAAGATGCGCCCGCCTTTGGAAAGAAGCTTCTGATCGTAATCGCCCCAGGCCTTGATCCCATGGAACAGGCGTTCCCGCTCCTTCCACGTCCGGTCGGGATCCGGGTTCGGATCGCAGAAAATATGCTGGTGGTTAAAGGCGCCGACCAGTCGGATTTTCTTGGACAGCAGCATGCCGTTGCCGAAGACGTCGCCCGCCATGTCGCCGACGCCGACGACGTCGAACGGTTCTTCCTGAATGTCGGTACCAAGTTCGCGGAAATGGCGCTTGATGCATTCCCACGCGCCGCGCGCGGTGATGCCGATTTCCTTGTGGTCGTAGCCCGCCGAACCGCCGGAGGCGAAGGCGTCGCCCAGCCAGAAGCCGTATTCACCCGAAAGCGCATTGGCGATGTCGGAAAACGTGGCCGTGCCCTTGTCGGCGGCGACAACCAGATAGGGGTCGTCCCCGTCGTGGCGAACCGTATCGACGGGCGGGATGACCTGATCGCCCGTCAGGTTGTCGGTGACATCCAGCATCCCGCGCACCAAAAGGCGGTAACATTCGATACCTTCGTTCATCACGACTTCGCGCGGACTGCCTTCGGGCAGGCGTTTGAGGATGAAGCCGCCCTTGGCGCCTTCAGGCACGATCACCGCGTTCTTGACCATCTGCGCCTGCATCAGGCCCAGAATCTCGGTGCGGAAATCTTCGGCCCGGTCGGACCAGCGTATGCCGCCGCGCGCAATGCGCCCGCCGCGCAGGTGGATGCCTTCCATGCGCGGGGAATAGACCCAGATTTCACGCCACGGGCGCGGTTCTGGCAGATAGGCGACGACGCTGCTGTCGAGTTTCATGGACAGGCAGGGTTTGTGTCCGCCTTCGGAATCGCGCTGGTAGAAATTGGTGCGCAAAGTCGCATCAACCAGCGTCTTGATATAACGCACGATGCGGTCCTGATCGAGCAGGGCAACCGATTCCAGACCGTCGGATATGGCCTTTTCCCAATCCGCGACCTTGCGGCGCGAGGCTGGCAACGCAGGGTCGTTGCGCGCATGGAACAGCCCGACCAGCGCCGCCGAAAGCATCGGATGGTCGACCAGCGCCTTCATGATATAGGCCGGGGTGTATGACACGCGGGCCTGCTGCATGTATTTGGTATAGGCGCGCAGGATGACGACGTCGCGCCAGTCCAGCCCCGCCGAAAGCACCAGCGCGTTGAGCGGATCGGATTCGGCCTGGCCGTACCAAACGGCCATCAACGCATCCTCGGCCGTCGCGCGCATCGATTCCAGATCGACGGCGGACAGGTTCGCGCAATGCAGACTAAGGTAAAATTCGTGCATCCAAATCGCGTGTACGCCTTCGTACGGACGCAGTTCAAAGGGGTACTCCGCTTCGACCCGGAAGCCCATATTCTCCAGAATCGGCAATACGTCGGAAAGCACGGCCGCGCGGCCCGGGTGGTAAAGCTTCAAGCGCATATGCCCCGGTTCGCCCGATTGTACCGCGTGCAGGTCCAGCGCGATGCGGTGATGGGCGTAGGCCTCCTCGATCTTGTCGATATCGGCGACCGCAGTGGCCGGCGGGTAATGGTCGCGGTAGGAGAGCGGAAATGCGGTGTCGTACCCTATCGCCAGTTCAATCGCGCGATGTTCGTCGGGAATTCTTTCCATCAAGGTATGGCGCAGACGCTCGGTCCATGTCCGTGAGGCATCGACCAGCTTGTGTTCGATCGCGTCGAAATCGTATTTCCGGCGCGATTGCTGGTCGGTCGCGATGATGTACATCACGCGCGCAAGCGGCGAGTCGTCGAGCGTGGTATAAAAATTCTCGCACACGCCTTCCAGTTCCTGCTCCAGAATCGTCTGGATCGCCACGCGCAGGTTGGTTTCATACCGGTCGCGCGGGACATAGACAAGGCAGGATACATAGCGGCGAAAATCGTCGACACGTGTATAAAGCGCGACGCGCGGCCGATCCTGAAGACGCAGGATACCGATCGCATGTTCGCGGATTTGTTCGACCGGCATCTGGAAAAGTTCGTCGCGGGGATATTTTTCAAGAATATGCGAAAGCGCACGAAAATCGTGACTGTCGGTCGCGAAATGTACGTCGTCGAAAACCTGACGCAGTTTGCGGCGGATCAGCGGCAGGTCGGCAATGGAACGAGAATAGGTGACCGAAGTGAACAGGCCCACGAACAGTTTTTCACCCACGATCCGACCCTTGTCGTCGAGCATCTTGACGGTAATCGCGTCAAGCGGCACCGGGCGGTGAACGGTGGAACGGCGATTGACCTTGTAAACCGAAACCAGCGGCGCGTTCGCGCGCAGTTGTTGAAGATCCTGCGGCAGGGGAATCGAGGATTTGTTGATATAGACCGGCGCACGTTCATCGGAAAGCAGCGCGAGCGAGCGGCCGGGCACGATGGCGGAAACGATTTGATCGCCTTTTTGCTGAAATTTGTATTCGCGAAATCCCAGCAGGGTGAAGTTGTTGTCATGCAGGTACTCGAGAAAAGCGACATATTCATCGAGGGTACCCGGATCCTTACGATTGAGCGGGCCTTTGTATTTACGCAAGGTAGTGATGGCATCACACAACTCGGCGCGCATTCCCTGCCAGTCGCGGGTGGCAAGCATCACATCGCCCATCACGCGCTGGATGTCCTGTTCGAGCTGGCGGCGCGCATCGGCCGACATCGCACCCTGAACCTCGATCACCAACCAAGATTCGTTCGTGCCATCCTTGCCGTCGCGCGGGCCCGCGGCCGTGATCACACCCTTGTTGTCGCGTACAAACGAAAGCACCGGGTGCAGCAAAGTACGGATAACCAGATTGCGACGGTTGAGTTCAGCCGTGACGGAATCGATGATGAAAGCGCGATCGGGGCTAACAACGTACAGACGCGTACGTTCGTGCAGCCAGCCCTTGTGACGGCCCGCCACCACTGCGGTTGCGGTCAGGGTTTCGTTTTCGGCGCGGCGGCGGCCGATAGACCAAACCCCCTCCACCATGCTGGCCAGCGCGGCGTCCGGATGGTCGGTGAAATCCTCGTCCTGCAGGGCGTCGACATAGGTCTTTGCAAAAGACGAGAACAGATCGCCACGGGATTTCGGAAGAGATTTGAGAACGGATTGACGGGACATGGGTGGCAGCGAGCGTTTTTTGATAATCGTTGAATAATCCTTGGGCCGGGCATTGACGCGCAGCATCGAATGCGGGCCAATCCATAGCGGCAACGAGAATAGGCTACAAGGGACATCGCAGCAATGGCAGCTATGCAAAATACAAGCGTGTGGGTCGTCTGATGTGCGGGCGCTATGCGATACGCCAGACATTGGCCGAAATCTGCGCCACCTTCGGCACGAGTACGGCGCTTGCGGATTTTCCGCCCTCCTACAACGCCGCACCTGAGAGCGCGCGGGTTTTGATCGCGCGCGAGCGCGCGGGGACGGGTATCTGGGGCTGGCCGGTTGCGGCTGGCCTGTCGCCGGTAATCAATATCCGTTGCGAAAGCGCGGCAGACAAGCCGATGTTCGCTGCAAGCTGGCGGGCCGGGCGACGCTGTATCGCGCCTGCGTCCGGATTTTATGAATGGGATGCCGATGGGCAGCCATTTTACGTGAATTCGCCCGATGTCCCGCTGATGGGGCTTTGCGGGCTGTGGACACGCGACCCGGACCATTCGGTGCGTTTTGCCGTGTTGACGCAGGCGGCTATTCCGACGCTGGCCGCGATTCATCCGCGCATGCCGGTGATCGCGACACCGGGGGCGGCGCGCGCCTGGCTGGCGGAGGGTGCTTTACCGCCCTTGCCGGCATTGCGTTTCCACCCTGTTTCGCGGGCGGTCAATGACGCGAGGGCCGATTCCCCGGATCTGGTCATGGAATGCGCCGCGCCGCAGGGTTCGCTTTTCGCGGCGCAAAAGGCGGGCTGACCCCCATTATCCGGCCCCTTGCCGCGCGGAGGCGGTTCGGATAGGTTTCACGCCATGTTAAGCGTGGTCGTACCCGTATATAACGAGGCGGAAAACATCGCCCCACTGATCGCCGAGATCGCGGCCCTGAAAGGCCGGGTGCCGCTGGCCGAGATCGTGTATGTCAACGACGGCAGCACGGACGGCACGCTGGCCGAGCTTCTGCGCCTCAAGGCCCAGTATCCGATGCTGCGCGTGATCACCCAGTCGCCGCGCGCGGGCCAATCCTGCGCCACATGGTCGGGCGTGCTTGCCGCGACACAGCCGGTCTGCGTGACACTGGACGGCGATGGGCAGAACGATCCCGAGGGGATCGTCGGCATGTTCGCGACCTTCATGACGGCAAGCCAGGCCGGCACACGCGTCATGGTCGCGGGTCAGCGCCAGAAACGCGAGGACAATCTGGTCCGCATCCTGTCGTCACGCATCGCCAACAATGTCCGTTCGGCGCTGCTTAAAGACGGGGTAAGGGACACGGGCTGCGCGCTTAAGATGTTCCGGCGGGAGGATTACCTGTCCTTGCCCTATTTCAACCATATGCACCGGTTTCTGGCCGCGCTGATGATCCGCGAGGGCGTGAACGTCGCCCTTTCGCCGGTCAGGCACCGCCCGCGCACGCGCGGCGTTTCAAAATATGGGGTGATGAACCGGCTGTTCGTTGGCATCGTCGATCTGTTCGGCGTGCGCTGGCTGCAGGCTCGGGCGCGACCCGCCAAACTGACCCTGACGGAAGGTCAATAAGATGAACGGCGCGGGCGCACAGCATATGTCGGACAGCCTGTTCAGCGGTTCGTTCGGCGCGATGGAGTGGTGGCTGGTCATCGGCTTTCTGGGGCAGGCGTTGTTTTTCATGCGCTTCGTCGTGCAGTGGATCGTTTCGGAAAAATCGGGACGCAGCGTGGTGCCGGAAGTGTTCTGGTATTTTTCGCTGGGCGGCGGGCTGATCCTGTTCGTCTATGCCGTTCACCGCCACGACCCGGTGTTCATGCTGGGTCAGGGCGTTGGGCTGTTTGTCTATATCCGCAACATCATGCTGGTGCACAGGCACAAGCAAACACGGGCCGCCAGCCCCACGGACATCGAGCCGGAATGACCGCCCAGACAAAGACCGTCACGGTCCTTGCCGCCGGATGGGTCGCGCTGTTCGCCGCGATCGCGTTCACGCGGCCGTTGATGCCGGTCGACGAAACTCGTTATTTGACTGTGGCATGGGAAATGCTGGTACGGCACGACTGGGTGCTGCCGACCCTGAATTTCGCGCCGTATTCGCACAAGCCGCCGATGCTGTTCTGGCTGGTGCGCATCGCATGGTCCGTGTTCGGCGTCGGGTTGTGGCAGGCGCGCCTGGTGCCGCTTGCGCTGGGCGCGGCGCTGGCGTTCATAAGCGCGCGGCTGGCCCGCCGACTGTTCGATTCGCGCGCCGCCGTTTACGCCGCGCTGGCGCTGGGCATGATGCCGATGCTGCTGATTTATGCCAGCACCATCATGTTCGACGTGATGATGGCGGTATGGGTCGTGGCGGCGATGCTGACGCTGTGGCGCATCGCGACGGAAGGACGGACGAAACTGTGGTTCGCGTGGGGCGCGATCCTGGGCGGCGCGGCACTGGCAAAGGGGCCGGTCGCTCTGGTGTATATCCTGCCTGCCGCCTTGCTTGCGCCGTTTTGGGCCCCGCCGCAAAAATGGGCACGGTGGTATGGCTGCGTGCTGGGCGGGGTTTTGATGGGCACCGCGATCGGGCTTGCCTGGGCCGTACCCGCGGCGTTGAGCGGCGGGGGCGCCTATGCCGAAAAAATCTTCGTCACGCAATCGGCGGGGCGCATGGTCAACGCCTTCGCGCATCGGCGGCCGTTCTGGTTCTATATACCCGTCGTGCTGGCGCTGTTGGCGCCATTGCTGGCGTGGCCGACGATGTGGGCGGCGGCGCGGCGTTTCATGCGCGCGCCAGATGCGCGCGCGCCGATCCGCTTCATCGCCTGCTGGGTCGTGCCCGCCTTCGTGTTCTTTTCCGCGATTTCCAGCAAGCAGTTCCATTACATGCTGCCGCTGATGCCCGGCGTCGCAATTCTGGCCGGCGCCGCGCTGGCGCGCGCGGATGAAGGCGGCGCGTGGCCGCGCCCGCGGTCGGCGGTCTGGCCGATTTTGCTGATGCTTGTGCCGACGCTGGGCGTCATGGGGGCCGAGGCGCTGCACTTGCCGCTGATGGGCGTGCGGCTGGACAGGGGGGCGGAAATTTTCGGGTTGGGGCCGGTCATGCTGGCGGCAGGGCTGATCTGGTGGCTTGGCCGCGATCCAGCCCATGCAAGCGGGCGCGCACCGGTGACGATCGTTCTGGCCGCGTTCAGCCTTGCGATATTCATGCATTTGCAGACCGGCGCGCGATTCCTGCCGCGATACGACATGCGCCCGATCGCATCGGCGGCGCAGGATTTCATGACCCGGCCCATGGCCGTTGCGCCGAAATATGATGGCGAATATGGGTTTTTGTTCCGGATGCGGGCACCTTTCGATTCGATCGGACGGGAGGACGTCGAATCCTGGCTGAAGGCGCATCCGGACGGCGTGGTGGTCGCGCGCTACGACCATGGACAAATGCCGGGCGATTTTCGGGTATTGTTCACCCAGACCTACCGGAATAACGAGGATCTGGTGCTGCTGACTATGCCAAAAGCGGAGTGATTCGGTAATTACAAAGAAATCGTGAAGATTTTATAAAATAAGGGGGCCGAGGCCCCCTTATTATTTTACGGAATAAGTAAGAATTCATTTTCGAGCATAGTTATAGCAGATTGCAAAAAATCGCCGCCACAAAATCCGATAACTATTTTCATATTGTTATAAGAAAAAATTAATCTTCTTGTTTAGTTGCTTTTTTAGTCGGATTTAGTTGCGCTTTTGGCAAGTTCTTTCTAAACGTGGATACATAACGCTGTGCGTGAACCGGCTTGAGATAGACCCGTTCTTATTCGCAATCACGCAGCGAGACCGGGTCAAAGTCCTTCTCAAGCCAACAGCGTTGGGACGCTCACTTTTTAACATAAAGGAGCCTACCCATGTCATTGCTTGCCAAACTTCAGGCCGAGGCCGCAGCCAACAAAACTGCGCCCGAAGCCCGTGTCGAAACCGCCGTTCAGGAAACTGTCGACACGACCCGGTTTGAAATCACCGAAGCCGCGATCAAACAAAACCCGGCCTACGCGATTGTGACCGATACCAGCAAATCCGAGGAAACCCGGATCAGCGAGCTGGTCGCCCTGAAAACCTATAACCCCGCGCTGACGCCGGAAGCAAACGCCGCCAATCTGACCGCGTTCAACGACTTCCTGCTTTACGCGGAGAACCAGGTTCTGGACGTCACCCAGAAATCAGTCGCGTTCACGAACGACGAGGCCTTCTCGCTGTTCGACCAGACGGTCCAGACGCTGCAAACGAATCTGGGCATCTTCAAGGGCAATCTTGAGCCGCTGGTCAAGGCTTTCGGCGTCATGCAAAAAGCCCGCAATGCTGGCATCCCGCCGCATAAGCTGCTGGCCGAGGTGCAGGAGCTGCGCGATGGCAAGAAAAAGCTCGACGACGAGCGCAACGGCAAGGCCAAGGAGCTGGAGCGCGCGAAACGCGATCTGAAGCCGCTGGAGCGTGATGCGCAAGACCTGTCCGAAAGGCTTGATGACCGCAGACAAGCGGTCGGCGATGCCCAGGGCGCACAGGCCAAGGCCGAGGGTGTCCAACAAGCGGAAGAGGCCAAATTCTTCCTGACCCGTGACAAGCAGAAACTGGCCAAAGCCACGGAAACCATTGCCCAGAAGAAAAGCGCCATCGCCGCCTATCAAGACGATATCGCCCAACTGACCCGACGGGCCACCGGCACGGCCTCACAACTTGAGGCGCAGAACGCCTTGATCGGCAGGCTGGAAAGCGAGGTCGGCGCCCTGGAAACCCAGATCGGCGGCATCGACGCCAAGCTTGGCCAGGACGAGGACACGCAGGCGCTTTCCAAACTTCTGGAAATCACCGGTCCCGAATTCAAAGACAAGCGCCAGGAGCTGGTCGGCAGCGTCCAGACAATGGTCAGTACCAGCGTCAAGGACTTCGAGCGCGCCATGGCCCGCTTCGATGCCGGCGGCAAGGAAGTCGGCACGATGCGCGACACCGTCACCAATGTCGGCGGCATGGTCGAAATGGTGGCCAAAGCCGACGCCAAGGTGCGGGTCAACGATGCCGCGTTCATCGAGGGGCAGGAGGCCATCGTCAAAAAGATCCGCGACGAAAAAGGCGACGACGCCATCTATGACCCGGCGTACGAGGTCGCAAAAACTCAGTACGAAAACGCAACCCGGCATTCCCGCGAAGGATTGACCATCGCAGGCCGCACCGGCGAGCTTTCGGAAAAGCTGACCCGGCAGGAAGGCGTGTATACCGGCCTTACCGACGCGTTCCGTCAGAAGTTCATCGACGCCCAGCGTCTGCGGACCAATGCCGCGGTCGACGTGTCGTCGAAGCTGCTGACCACGACCAAGGCGCTGGAAATGGCGATTGCCAGCGAGAAAACGGGCGCGGTCGATGACATCCTGGCCGAATTGTCGGCATCGTCGACGCAGGCGACCGCCGACATCTTCAACATGGTGTCGCAAGGCAAGAGCGCGGAAAACGACCGTCTGACCGAAGCCCTGAAGCAGGCGATCGAAACCGCCAAGTCGATCGACGCGGTGACCAAGGATCTGCGCGAGCAGACCCGCAAGGGCATCGCATCCCGCGAGGCCCTCCGTCAGGTGCGCGCGGACATGGAGACGCTCAACGAAGGGCTGGTCGGCATCGGCCCCTCGGCCGAGCGCGAGATGCAGCGCGATGGCCTGCAGCAAGCGGGCGAGGCGGAAGCCCTGCGCGTGGCCGCGGCCAACGACAGCGGCACGAAAAGCGGTAAGGCGACGCCCGTCGGCGGCGCGCCAGTGGCTCCGAAAGGCGCGGTACGCCTGATGATCGCCTAAGACCGCGGAAGGGGCCGTCCCATCGCCGCAATGCCGGGCGGCCCCTTCTTTTTCTTTTCCACGACAAGACACGACAAGAACCGAGTGAGGAGCCATGTCATCTTATTTCGAACTGGGAATGGATAAAAAACTGATCGTTCCCGCCGCCGATTACCTGAACGCGATGGAGCCGGACTTTGAATATGTCGGCGACAAATTAGAGCTTCTGGACGTCGTCAAAAGCCTGAACCTGCCTTCGGCCAACAGCGTCAAGATCGTCAGCGCGCGCGGCGCGGGGGCATCGACCCTGCTGGACGCGCTGGTGCACCACCAACACGACGGCAGCATGCCCGACGATTTCATGATCCGGCCGCTGTACCGTTTCAACGGCAACAATCTGTACAACACATCCGACCCCAAGGCGATCGAGGCGCGATTCAAGGCCGCGCTGGACGAATTGCGCGCGGTCGCCCGCGAACGGATGGTCAAGCCGGTGCTTTTGATCGACGACGGATGCAGCTTCATCTGCAACGCTCCGCAATCGATCATCAACAATTTCATCGAGGCCACGGTCACGGCGGATTATCTGGATACGGTCATCTGCGTCGACCGCAAGCAGGAGGCCGAATTCAACGCCAAGCACCCGGAATTTTCCAACAGCTTCACGACCAAGGAGCTGAAGGAGCCGGGCGAAGAACAGATCTTCACGATCCTGAAATCGCACGCAAAGCTGCACGCGGCCAAGGGCGTGCTGGTGGAGGACGACACGCTGCGCTATCTGATCGGCATCACCCAGCGATTCAAGGGGATGTACGAAGGCACGGCGCAACCGAACCGTTCAATTCGCCTGCTGGACAGCGCAGCCACGGCCTTCCACATGGACATCCACGCCAAAGCGCCGGGCGCGTATGAAAAGGAATCGCTGCTGCGCGGCATCGAGGCGCAACTGAACGCCAACGGCCTGGATGCCGAGAAGAAGGACAGCCTGCACTCGCAGGCGGAAACGCTCAGGATCGAGCTTGAAGAATCCGGCAAGGCGTGGAGCGCGCAACGCGAAACGATCAAAAGCAAGCAGGGCGACATTCGCCAGTTCGAGCAATTGATCGCGACGGCACGGCGGACCATCGAGAAATTCGACGACGACACGCGCAAGACCAATGCCGAGATGCTGCGCAAGCATGTCGATGGGCTTCCCGACGGGCATCCGGACCTAAAGGGTCGGCAACGCGCGGATGTCCTCAAGCTCGATCAGGATTCCTTGTTGAAATTCGGTGAATTCGATCTGGCGGTTTCGCGCAATCCGCAGGTCCTGCCCTATGAACAGCAGATCGCCAAATACAATACGGCGATCCAGAAGCTGCACACCGACCTTAACCAGTTGGGCGGCGTCAAGCGCGACCCTGTGGTTTTGCCCGCATCGGAAATCGAAAAGGCCGCATCGGCCGAGACACGCCAGCCGGTGGGCGGCATTTCCGGCCGGCTTAAGGACAATCTGCGCAACGGCATGGCGCTGATGAAGGAAAGCGTCTTCGGCCAGGACGACGTCCTGGCGCCGATCGTCGCTTCGTTGCAACGCGCGGCCACGGGCCTGAACGACCCGAACCGGCCTTTGGGCACGTTCATGATCGCGGGCCCGCCGGGCGTCGGCAAAAGCTGGATCGGCAAGCAGATCGCGCTCAAGCTGTTCGGTTCCGAGGAGTTCTTCGAGGTCGTGGACATGGAGAATTACAAGGAAAAGCACACCGTGTCCGCGCTTTTGGGCGCGCCCCCGGGATACGAGGGGTATGGCAAGCTGGGCAAGCTGATCGAGATCGGCCAGAAAAAACCGTTCTGCGTCCTGCTGCTGGATGAGATCGAAAAAGCGCATTACGACGTGCGTCAGGCGCTTTTGAAGATGAAGGGTTCGGGCCGGCTGGTCGGATTCGACGGCGAGGAAGCGGATTTCCGCAACATCGTCATCGTCGAAACCACCAATTACGGTCAGGACATCTGGGTCAGCCATGATTTCAAGACGGCGGAAAGTCTGTTTCAGGACCGAATCCGGCACGACACTACCGTGTTTTCGCCGGAATATCTGGACCGCAACGACGCGGTCTTGTGCGCCAAGCCGCTGGACGAACAGGCGCTGACCCAAATCGTCGGGCGCGAGGTCGGCAAGCTGCAAAAGGCCGCCGCACGCAAAAATCCGGACCTGAAGATCGACTACCGTCCGGAGGAGCTGAACCTGTTCGTGCGCGACCACTGCCTGAATGTCAGCGGGCGGCGCGCGGAAATGATGATTAACAAAATATTTGGTGACCGGGTCGCGGGGCTGCTGCTAGAAAGCGGCGATGCGCCCCTTTCGGGCACGCTGAGCGCGCGGCGCGATCCCGCGACGAAAGAATTCGTCTTCAACTTCGCGGCGGGGGACAGCGCCCCGGCGCCTCAGGCAGCGGCGGTATTCGGCCGACTGGCGGTGTGACATGGAACGGAACGAAAAAACAGAACCCCTTTCATTAAGCGATCAACTGCGGGCCGCGGCGGCGCAGGCGCAGGATGCGGCAAAGGGTCCCGAAGCGGACCCGGATACGATCCGCCAGAATGCCTTCGACGATGCGATGCGCGGCACGTTCACGCAAGATGTGCGCGACACGGTCGAGGCGGCGGGCAAGGTCGCCCGCACCGTTTCCGCCGCGTTCAACATGGCGGCGCAGGCGTGGCAGACCATTCGCCCGATCCTCGGTCCGCTGCCGCGCTGGGGCAAGGCGTTTTACAACCGCGCCGCGTACCGCAAAAACGCGGACGGGACGCGAACTTTTTCACCCAAACGTTCGGCCGTCGCGGCGGCATTTATCGCCGCGGGCGTATGGTATGGCGCCCCTCTGGCGTGGCATACGGCGATAGGCGTTACAACCGGCGTTGTTGAATTTGCCAAGGACGCCGTCGTCTATCATATGACCGCCGCCGACGAAGACGGGTATTTCCAAACTCCCACTTTGGTGGACCCGAAAGACCCGGATAACCGCGCGCATCGCGTTAGCGTATGCGAATCAAAAGACAAATGCGGACCCGAGGATATCCAGACGTATCTGATCCGCGACAGCTATTATTTCGATTTTCTTGAAATTGCCAAAAGCGCCGGGAAAATGCTGACCGGAAATTTTTCGGACCTTCAATTCAACTATTATCCAGATTATGTTTCCGGATCGGTAACCGCCCCGGGAATTCATTGCAAGTTTACTTCCTGGGGACCGCCGCGGATCAAAGCCCTGCGCAAGAATCTGGCAGAGCCCAAGATTCACCTCATAAGCTGCGACAAGGCCAGCTATTCCTTGGCGCCAAAATAAAAGAAACCCGCCGTGGCGGCGGGTTAAAAAGATGGTGGAGATGAACGGGATCGAACCGTCGACCTCCTGCATGCCATGCAGGCGCTCTCCCAGCTGAGCTACATCCCCATCAGGTACGGGTCCTGCTTTTAAGGCAGGACCCGCCAGACTTCAAGCGTTTTTCGTCCGCCGAAACCTTACTTTTTAAGCAGGTCGCGGATTTCACGCAGCAGCACCACGTCTTCCGGCGGGGCCGGCGGAGCGGCCGGCGCGGCTTCCGGCTTCTTCATGAAGCGGTTGACGTTTTTGACCATCACGAACACAGCGAAGGCAATGATCAGGAATTTGATCACCGCGTTGATGAACATGCCGTAATTCAGCGTGGCCACACCCGCGGCCTTGGCATCGGCCACGGTCTTGAAGGTGTTGTTCATCGGGTCGGACAGGTTGATGAACAGGTTGGAAAAATCGATCCCGCGCAGCAGCAGGCCGATCACCGGCATCAGGACGTCATCAACGACGCTGGAAACGATGGCGGTGAACGCCGCGCCGATGATGATACCCACCGCCATGTCGAGCACGTTGCCGCGGGTAATGAATTCCTTGAATTCCTTAACAAAAGCCATGAGGCCCCCCTTGATTGTTGGTGGGGATTCATTGTCACAAATGACGCGGGGTGTCAAACTGCGGGCATGGATGTCGCCGCAAACCTTACCCATATCAAGGCCCGGATTCCGCCCGGCGTGACGCTGGTCGCGGTCAGCAAGACGCAGACGGCGGCCGCTATTCAGGCCGCGCTGGTGGCCGGGCAGCGCGTATTCGGTGAAAACCGGGTGCAGGAGGCGCACGCGCATTGGGCCGTGTTGCGCCCGCTTTATCCCGATCTGCGCCTGCACCTGATCGGCCACCTGCAAACCAACAAGGTACGGGCGGCGGTAAGCCTGTTCGATGTGATCGAAACCGTGGACAGTACGCGGCTGGCCGATGCACTGGCGCGGGAAATGCGCGCGCAGGGCCGTGCCCTGCCCTGTTTCATTCAGGTGAATATCGGTGAAGAACCGCAAAAAGACGGCGTCGCGCCCGATGCCGCGCCGGTCCTTCTGGCGCATTGCCGGGATGCGGGGCTGGCGGTCGCGGGGTTGATGTGCATTCCCCCGGCGGGTGCCGATCCCGCGCCTTATTTTCGCAGGCTTGCGGACATGGCACGGGCGATGGGGCTTGCGCAGTTGAGCATGGGGATGAGCGCGGATTACGAGGAAGCCATCAAGGCCGGCGCCACGCATGTGCGTGTGGGCAGCGCCCTGTTCGGCGCGCGGATATCGAAAATTTAAAACGCGCCGGGGCGGGCAAACACCCATGTATTGCCCGCACGCGCGCGTTCGCGGAAGCCCAGTGTTCGGATGAAGGCGGCCAGTTCTTCGGGTTTTTGATCGGGGCGTTTCGTGAGTTCCGGCCCGTGTATTTCAATCGCCATCTGGCGGATTTTAGCCAAGGATTCAGGATCTTGCCGAAAAAGGTCATATTCGCTGCCCTCAATATCCATCACCAGCGAAGCGCCATCGGGTGCCAGCCGTTCGACGACTTTCTTAAGGCTGATTACCTTTACCCGTTCCTCACGGCTTTTGAGCTCCGGGCTGACCACGCCCTTAAGCGCCGAACTTAAATTCCGCCGAACGTCAAAGCTGGCCCAACCATGGCGCGCTACAGCCGGTGGCGCCACAGCCACCGCAAACAGGTTGAAGGTGCATGAAGGCCGACGGTTGCGAATATTGTTCATGTTCGCGCGCAGAGTCGGAAACGATTCGGGGTTCGGCTCGAAACCCGAGAGCACGCCACCATCCAGTAGTTTTTCAAGAAAGGCATAACTTGTAACAACACCGATATTGGAGCCCAGTTCCAGAATGCTTGAATCGGGGTGAAAATATTCCCGCATCATTTTAATTTCAGGCGCTTCATAACGTCCGGCCCAAAGGTCATAACAATCACGGACGTTCATTTTTGGAGCCAAGGCAAAACGATGGCCATCGGGCGTCGTCGCCCTGCCGAATACGTCGCGCAGAACCGTGCCAGCTACGACACGACCAAATTTGTGTATCAGCGATTCATGACCGGCTAACGTTGCCATGCAGTCAAAATATTAACTTATGTCAAATAAGTCAAGTTAGTACGGCATCGGGAAGGAATGATAGACCGCGTCGATGTCTTTAAGGACTTCCGGGCCAAGCTCGATCTCGCCCGCGCCGATATTGGTTTCAAGCTGCTGCATCGTGGTCGCGCCGATGATCGTCGAGGTCACGAAATTCTGGGCGCGGCAGAAGGCGATGCCCATCTGGCATAAATCCAGCCCGTGTTTTTCGGCGACCGCGCCATAAGCCGCGATCGCAAGATGGGTGTCCGGCGTGTCGCGGTGCGGCGGGCGCGGATCGACGGTCCAGCGTGCGCCCGCGGGCCGCGCGCCGCCCGCGTATTTGCCCGAAAGCGCGCCGCCGCCCAAAGGCGACCACGGCAGATAGGCGACGTTTTCGCGCACGCAAACCTCGGCCAGATGCGGGTCGTCGACGCGGCAAAGCAGGCCGAATTCGCACTGGATCGACACCATGCGCGGCAGGCCGTGTTTTTCGGCAAGCCAGAGGTATTTCATCACACCCCAGGCGCTGTCATTGGACAGGGCCATATGACGGATTTTTCCGGCTTTTACCGCTTCGGCCAGCGCGCGCAGGATTTCGAGAAGATTGTCTTCCTCCCGCGCGGTCGTGGTCGCGGTAAAGTCGATTTTCCCTGCACCATGATTGACGAAATGCGGAAAGGGCCTGTTCGGCCAGTGCAACTGATAGACGTCGATATAATCGGTCTGAAGGCGTTTGAGCGAGCCTTCGATCGCCAGCGGCACGGTCGCGGCGCTGATCGGCGCGGCGTCCCTGACCCAGCGGAAGCCGGGGCCGACCATCTTGCTGGCAAGAATGATTTTATCGCGGTTTTTGCGGGCGGCGAACCACGCGCCGATAATGGCTTCCGTCTTGCCGTAGGTTTCGGCCGAGGGCGGCACCGCGTACATTTCGGCGGTGTCGAAGAAATTGATGCCGCGATCCAGCGCGTAATCCATCTGGCGATGGCCTTCGTCCTGCGTATTCTGGTTGCCCCAGGTCATGGTGCCGAGGCAGATGTCGGTGACTTCCAGCCCGCTGGAGCCCAAAATCTTCTTTTTCATGTGCGATCAATCCTTCAAGTCTTCCAAATCGTTCGGAAGTTCTTTAGGTAGCGCGGTATTCAGCTCAAGGCCAGCGAGAACAGGCAGCATCTGCGCATATTTCTGGATCAACGCCGCCGGCAGCGCGCGGCGGTCGATGGTGATGCGCGAAAGCGTGACGTTGCCATCGTTTCCGCGGGTGAAATAACATTCCCACATGCGCACCTGCTCCGAGCCGAAGGGATTGACGTCGGCGAAGATCAGCATCGCGCCGGTCGAAGTCTCGCCCCCCTCGTCAATCCGTATGGTTTCGGGAAAGCGCAGATAGAGTTCAAGATAGGCGCGGCAGACGCCATAACGCCAGCCCGCGTGCTGAGGCCTTGTCAGCACGAACCCCAGCGCGCCGCCCGCGATAAAAAGCGCCAGCGTAAGCCAGAGCCAAAGCGGGAGTTTCAGAAATTTGCGGGTCAGGATCTTGCCCATCGCGGCCCGCCTATGCGCCCGATCCGTCGCCGATTTCCGGGTTCTGGTGGGCCATGTCCACCAGCTCCTCGACGATTTCCTCGATCACGCCGGATATGGCGGCGGTCTGGGTTTCGCCCGCCTCGGCGCGGGCAAAGACGCGGCGCTTGATTTCCGAACGCGCCGACCCGCCGGGAAAGTTGGAAGCCAGCATCTGGCGCGCACGGCGCGCGCCCAGCCGCGTGTAAAGCCGGTTGCGGATGCCCACGTCCTCGGCCGAGGTCGAAAGCGCCCATAGTTCGACCGGCCCCAGCGTGTTGATCAGATGCTGTTCGTACCGGCCCTCGTTGGTGCCAAGCACCAGCAAGGCGGGCGCGCCACCGGCGCGCGGGCCGGTCAAACGGTGACGAATCACATGGCGCGCGGTGTTGGAAAGGCCAAAGCGCGTTTGCACGTTTTCGACCGCGCGTTCGGAAACGGCGGTCCCCAGAACCCAGACACCGGTCGCAAGATCGATCATGTCGTCGTCAAAGTCGTCGAGCAGTTGCGACGCCAACACGATCTGGACCCCGCGTTTACGTCCTTCGCGCACGTCGCGGATCACCTGACCGCGCACCGATTGCGATTTCGATGTGCGGTGGAATTCGTCATAGCATAGACGCTTGGGCGTTTCGCCCATGTCGATCAGGCGGGATTCGTGATATTTGCGGTATTTTTCCGGGATCGCGCGCAGCGTGTCTTGCGACATCCACCAACTGCGGACCAGCGCGTGGCGGGCGAGCATGTACATGATCGAGGTCTGGCGATCCGCGGCCTCGTCCCCCTGGGGCGCGACGTCCATCAAGTCCAGCGCGCAGACGCGCGCGTCGGTGATTTCAAAGCGCGTGACCGAGGACAGGATCGGGTATTCACGGATCGCCGAGGTCACCATCCGTTCAAAGGCGTTGATCACGCTTTCCGACGAACTGCCGATCTGGGTTTCGTCCAGCAACGCACGAATTTGCGGACGACGGGCGGCGGTAATCGCATCGCCCAGCACCGGCACCGCATGGCGCTGGGCCAGATTGGCGAGATGCCACAATTCGCGGTCGAAGAACTGGTCGACCACGTCCCACCAATACGGGTCCTGCGGCAGGTGGACGTTGTATTTCTTGATCGCTTCGTCGATGTCGTGGTCGACACGGGGCAGATAGGGGCGCGCTTCGGCATTGGCCATGGAATCGTCGCGCCAACGGTACATTTCATCGACTACCAGACCCGCGAGCTGCTGGATGCCGTCATATGGGCGTTCGGCCCCCGGCGGGGTGCACAGCAAGGTCAGCAGCTCGACCAGATACGAGCGTTCGTCGATCAGCGGCTGGCGGCAGCCAAGCTGGGTGTCGAAGGGGTTGATCGCGTATTGCGGCGACATCTGGAGGCGGTAATAGGCCGCCTCATGCCGGCGTTCCTGCGGCAGGGATTCCTTGATCAGCGAAATCAGCCCCGACGAGGACGGGCCGATATCGATGACCGCCACGAAAGGCAGACGCGAAAGGCCGGGCGAAAGGCAGGTGCCGAGATTGAGCGAGTTCATCAGCACGGATTTCCCCGCCCCCGGCTGCGCGAAAATCAGGTCGAACCACGTGGTCGTCAAATTGGTGCCGGTCTGATAGGGCCAGACCTTGCCGTCCGGGGTGCGCAGCAAAAGCGCGCCCTTGTCGAACGGGCTGGACGGGCGCTGCCACGGCAGAAGGCGCATCACCTCGGTCATCGGGGCGATGGCGGTGGGCGCGGTCGAAGCCGCGGATATGCCCATCACCGAGGACATCACGCATTCAAGCGGGTCGCCGACGACGTTTGAAACCTGACAATACCCCCAGGATTCCACGGCCTGCATCAGCACCGAAACACGATCTTCCAGCAAGTCGATCTTGTCCGCCGGCGCCCAGGTCGCCAGCGATATGCGCAATTTGACCACCGGCTGCGAACGCGCGAGCGCCTTGAGCGAGTCGATGGAATTCTTGATAGTGCGGTTGATCGGGTTGGTAATGGTCAGGAAGGTGGCGATGCGGTGCTTGGCGTTGACGCCCTCGACCCCGCCGCTTTCAACCATGAACGAGATGCGGAACGGCACCTTGGTGTCGAACAGCCGGTTGAGCAGCATCGGAAAGGGCGACGGGTCCATCGGCGCGAGCACGACGTCGCACCCGCCCCAAAGCATGCCGCCGATGCGTACCGCGTGGTCGTTGAGGATCGCCGCCGAGGACGCGGTAATCTGTTTTTTGAGCGAAGGCCAAAGGATTTCCGAATAATCCGCCGGGTCGGTGGATGCACGCACGGGGATTGGGTCCCCCGGCAGGCAGGGGCGCCATTTATCGTTGACGTGATCGGGGAACATGTTGTTGCGCACGGCCCTGAGCGCATCATGCGATTCAAGCAGATCGGCACGGATGCCGAGTTCGTCAAGCGCGGACATAATACCCGCGCTGTAGGATTTATGCCGCGCGCGCAGAATGTCGAGCGCGGCCAGCGGAAACTGCGCATTCGGCGCCTGAACCCATTTCTTGTTCTTGGCATCCTTGGCGGCGCGCGCGTAATCGGCCTTGGTCAGGATGGAGGGGCGGGTCCAAAGGACGAAAAAGCATTCCTCCCAAACCATGTAATGCGAAAGATGACGGATGCGTTCGCGAAACAGATCGTCGAGGTCGAGGCCGATATTTCTGGCCGCGTTATGCGAGGGGCGGACCAGTTCCTCCAACGCGCCGCGCGCACGCGCCGGATCGCGCACGAAGTAAATCTGCATCCCGTGGCCGGGCCGGTCAAAACGCGCGCCCAATTTCACGGTCGCGGATTCGACCAGATGCGCGTATTCCTCCTCGCCGATGATCTGGCGCGATCCGTCCACGCGCAGATAGCTGATCAACGACCCGTCGGCGGCAACCAGCGTGGTTTCGTCATCCATGGTTTCGATACGGATGAACGATTCCACCGGCTGGCGAAAGCCGTTGACGAAGGGGGTAAAGAATTTGTCGATAAAGCTCATTGAATCACGGGGTTATATATCGGCGCGATTATAGCGTGAAATTCAGGGCGTCCGCCACCCCTGGCTTGTTTGTTTTAGGGCCTCGCGGGGCCGCGGTCGCGGATGCAGACTTGGCGCCTTATATGCTTGTTTGTCCTTCAGACGCCGGGAGCGTACCGGACGGAGGTTATGCCGCCTTGAGCTGTTTGAATTCTTCCAGCCATTGCGCGGGCTGCCACGCGCCGAAAGGGCCGTCCTTGGAGCGCCAGTAGGCCAGGATCTGCGGGAACTGGTTGAATTCGAGGTCGCCTTCGGAAATGATCCGGCGATCAAGGGGGAAAAGGCGGATCCCCTCCAGCTTCGCGCCACGATTTTTATAGGCGCGCGGATCGATATACTCGCGCAAGACCATGGCCAGCACCGCCGGATCGTCGGTCTTGATGCGGTTTTTCGCCTCGTCACGGCGGGCGGTGATCGCCTCCAACGTGCGGCGGGCGGCATCGGCCACCGCGCCCTGACTGATGCGCGCGACATAGATCGCGCGGGCGACGTGATGCAGCATCGCCTGATCGAGTTCCGGCATCCAGATCAGCACGCCGGATTTCATGGTCGCGACACGGTCAAGCGCGAAAACCTGATCGCAGAAGATGCACGCGGTCGCCAGATGGTCGGGGTTGTTCACGTTGCCCCGTTCGCCGCGCAGGCGCACCAATTGGTATTTGCGGGCGGTAAACCCGCAATACCGGCAGGCATGGCCGTCGCGTTCAAGGACCGAGGCGCGGATTTCGTCCGGCACCTCGACACCCAAAGCAGAAGGGCCGGCGGTCGATCCGCCGGCCTTGGCCGAAGCCCCGGCCCCAGAGAGGCCGGGTATGATCGGTAGAAAAGGCAATTTAACTACCCACCGACCGTCGGTTTACTGCCCCAGTTTTTTATCGCTGCGGCACCAGCGTTCTCACCACCCGTCGTGCCCTGCATCACTGCGGTAAAGTAAGGCAGCGCCAGCAGCATGCCGCCGAAGCCCAGCTTGGCAATGCCGTTTTTCATCGGTTTCTGGCTTGGGTCCTCGACGTGTTTTTTCAGGTCCATGATCCCGAGGCCCGAGAGAATCGCGCCGCCGATATAGGCGATATAGGTCAGGATATCGACCGTCACGTTGGTCTTGCCCGAGGCATCCTTCGCGTAGGACGACAGATTGGCCGAGCTTGCCAGCGCGTCGGTGGTGTTGAGCGCGACCAGCGCGCCCACGCCCACGGCCACGCCAAAGACCCGGATACGCGCCGCCGAACGGGTACGGGCGTAGAGCACCGAGTCGATCAGCGCCGAGGTCTGGTGACCGAGATTAGAGATGGAAATTTTCATGCGTTTATTCCTCCTGCCTGAATGAAAGTAAAATTAGTTGAATGTTACGGGAAAACTGGTGATACCCAAAGAAGTTTGTACGGCGTTGATGAAACTTCCCAGATTGATCGCGATCGACCCTGCGACGATGTGCGTGACGACCGACATCATGCTAGCGCCCTGCGCGCCTTCGGCAAAGCCCTTAAGTAAAAACAGCCCGCGCACCACCGACAAAAACCCGATCACCGCCATAAAAGCCAGTACCGCGGAAAACACGTTCTTGGCGTTCTGAAGCTGGGCCGCGTCGACACCGGTGCCGGACATGAATTCGACCTTGGTCAGCGCCTGACCGCCGCCCAGAAGGCTCATATCGAGGGCGCTTAAAAGTTGCGGGAAGGACAACAGGCATCCCGCCACCACGAACATGGTGATGGTGCCGAAGCCCAAAGGCCCGCGCGGCCCGTCCTGCGCCGTGCGCACCAGGCGCTGCATGGCGAAAAGAACCATCAGGATGCCCGCGAGATAGCAAAACAGCTCGATCGCCGAATAGGCGGGGTTGGCGATGTCGGAAATGAACGACACCATCATGCCGTCGAGCGACCCGGCGCCAGACCCCGCATTCGCGGTCCAGCCGGTGTTGGCGAGCGCGCTGGAACCCGTGCCGCCGGCGCCAAAGGTGTTGTAGATGACGTTGACGATGATCGGGAAGGATAAAAGCGCGCCGCCGACCGCCAGACGTTTCAGGCTGTCCGGCAACTGGGTCTGGCCGGGATTTTCGATATGCGCGCGCAGCATCTGGATGCCGCGGACGACAAAAAAGACGCCGATGATGAACGCCGCCACGTTGGCAACGTCGATCAAAATCATGGTTTCGTTGACGCCGTGGGCGATCAGGCCGCTGATCCCGTTATTCTTGATCCCGCCAGTGCCGGAGGGGTTGAACTTGTAGGCGTTCATATTGAACATTTCAAAGATGGCGCTGGTGCCACCGTCGAACGTGCCCTGCGCCACCGCCGTCATATACGGCACGGCCATCAATATGCCGCCAAAGCCGAGCTTGGCGATCGGATGACGCATTTTCAACCCGTCGGAACCGGACCCCTCGCTTACAAGGCGCAATTCATTGATGCCCAGGCCGGCCAGAATGCAGCCGGAAAGAAAGGCGATATAATTGAAAATATCGATCAGAATCGCCGTCTGATTCGTCGTGTTCTTGGCATAGTTCTGAAAGTCGGCAGTCGTGCCGCCCAAAGGTTCGGCCAACGCCGCGCCCGCATGCGTGGCCACGAACAGGCCAAGCACGACGAAAAGCGCCGCGCGCGCCTGCGGCGTGGCGAGCCAACCCTGAAACCTTTCGTAATACGCGCGCAGTTTGCGCATTATGATCACACCCTTTTGTTTTCTTTTACTATTTAAACATAAAGGGGGCCGGTTTCGCAATGAAATCGCACACCGTATACCAAGCACGCCCCAAGCATTTTCCTTAACTTTCAATCCATCATGCACCGGGACATTTAAAAATTGCTTAAAATTTTAAGTAAATGCCGGGGGTGCGACATTTTGGTTGATCGTTTCTGGTCGCTCACACGCCGCTTGGCTTCGCTCGCATAAGCTCGCGCGGCGGCAGTCGCCGCCGTTTCTGGTCGCTCTGGCCCCGTCACGCTGGATCGCAACGCAATCGGCTATTCGAGATCGTATTCCACCGTCGTGACTACCCGCACCCGTTTGTCGATCACCGCGGTTTCCGGGCTGTTGTCGTCGTCGCGCGCGCTGATCTGGAACAGACCCTGCGTGGCGGTGCGGATGCCGCCCACGCGCGCGCCCGAATCCTCGGCGAATTTGCGGGCGCCCTCGCGCGCGCTTTCCGTCGCCCGGGCGATCATGTCCGGCTTGATGTCGTTGAGTTTGGTGAAAATATAGGACGGGCCGCTGCCCGGCGCGAGTATCACGCCCTGTGCGATCAGCTCGCCCACGTTGCGGGCGATTTTGTCGACCAGATCGACGTCCGTCGTGCGCACCATATAGGTCTTGGTCAGCAGGTAGCGCCCGTTCTGGATATTGTCGGGTCGGTATTGCTGGGCCAGAAGATCCGTCACCTCTACCTTCTGGACGCGCACGGCGTTGGCGGGCAGGCCCTGCGCCTTCAGGAAGGCCTCGATTTTTTGGCCCTGATCGTCCAATGCCTTCTGCGCGACGCCAAGGTCGTTGTCAGTGACCGTGTACTGAACCGGCCAGATGGCCAGATCGGCGCGCACGTCTTGTTCGGAAAGGCCGCGCACCGTCACGCTGCGTTCGCCGCCGCGCAGGTGGACCAACCCTTTCATCACCGCGTAGCCTGCGCCGCCCAGACCCAGCGCCAGCAACAAAGCGGCCAAAAGATGCAGCGCACCCGGCCTGCAACAGGAAGACGAGGAAGAAGCTTCGGTCATCGTTAATCTCCTTTAGTGGCTTGCAGCACCTTGTAGCCAAGCGTATCGGCCAGAAGCGTAATACGCCCCCCTGCGTTTTCAAGCACCGTTTCATAGGGCAAATGCCGGTTGGCCACGAGATAGACGCTGCCACCGGGTTTGAGCAAATTTATGGCAGAAACGCAAAAACGCTGGCCAAGGGCGCGGTCCTCGTCCTGCTGGGTGTGAAAGGGCGGGTTCGTGACCACAGCGTCGAAGCCGGCGGCGTCGAAGCCGGTTAAGTCCGGCGCGGGCCGGGTCGCGTCACCCCAGCGGACATCCCATTCCAGAGTCGGCGGAGCCACGGTCGCCAAATTGCGGCGGCAGCATTCGACCGCGCGCGCATCGGCGTCGATCGCGTACAGGCGGCGCAGTTCCGGGCGACGCGCGAGATGCATCGCCAGATAGCCGTTGCCGCAACCCAGATCGGCGATCGCGGAGCCGATATTCAGCGGCAGCGTTTCAAGCAGCAGGCGCGAACCGGGATCGGCGCGGTCCCACGCGAACAAGCCGGGCGTGGTCCAGAATCCACCGCCGCGGCCCTTACCCGCCGCGACGAAGCGAATGGAAGCGGCGGCGCGCCAGCGTTCCAGGGCCGCCGGATCAGCATCGGCGCGGGCGAGCACCAAGGTGCGGCATTTATATTTGATGACGGCGCGGGCGTTCGGGAAAACCCGGCGCACGGTTTTTTCAAGCCCTTGCGCGCCATGGGCGTTTTCCTGCGCGATCAGGATATGGCCGTCCGGCGCTGTGTGGTCGGCGGCCAGTACCAGATAGCCCAATGTTTCCTCGATCTGGCGGGTGGCGCGGATAAAAACGCTATTAAAAACACATTCTAATGTGTTTTTTAAATTGTTACAGGCGTTATCGCTTTGTTTCACACATGCGTCACCCTTGACGCCCAGTATGTCCATGCCTGCCATATTCCCGTCTGCCGCGTTCACAATTGCAACAGGGGACTTCAGATCGCCGGATTGTTCTGCCGCGTATAAAAGAGCGGCGGTCAGGGTGTCGGTAATAGGGTGCATGGGATCACGTGTGATTGTTTGGGTGAAGTGGTGGGGTTGCGTGGCGTTATACCACGTTCATGAACTTTGTGCATGGGGGATGCAGATTCATGCGTTGCGAGGGCGGGCAGCGTTATGCGGTCATAAAGGAACACCGCAAAAAGAGGCACGAAACATGTTCACCATCCTGCATCTCGACCAGACCGTTTTCAGGCCAGCCCCCGGGCCTGTCTGGGCCGAGCGGGTGGAACAGGCGGAACAGGACGCGCTGGCCCAGATGCAGGTGGCGACGCGGCCTTACGACAAGGCGCTGCGCTTGATGTCGCCGACGGCAAGATTTGCGCGGCTTGCGGCGGAATCCGCGCCCAAAGGCCAGCGTCCGAATGGCGATACCAGCCTGTTTTTGCGTTTACGGTATGAAGGGTTGCATCGTCAGCGGCACATGGCAGGGCCGCGGCTGATCCGCGCGCTCAGGCAGATCTTTCCAAAACCGCCACTGGAATACGACGCGCAAGGAACTTATAAACCACCCCATCCCGACCGGGTGGCCGTGGCCGCGATCGTCACCGCGCAGCCGGTCGAATCCGTGTTTCTGGCGCTCCAGCAGGCAGGGTTGGACAATGAAATACCCGAACGAATGGTTTTTGGGCCGGAAAAGATGAATAATCTGGGTTTTTTGTATCAAAAAGACCAGATGAAGGCCATTTTTTTGCTTGCAGCAGGGTCCGCATGGGGTGATTCCAGCATAATCACCCTGATTTCAGACCAAAATGCCGGTATTTTAGCCGGAAATGATCTAAATTTCGGCAAAACCATATATTACAGCCCTGTCTGGACGCGACGTAAAATTCATGAGATTCCGGATGGCAGCACCCGACATGTCATGCGACGCCTTGGGGGTGGATTCAGGCTAAAATGACCTTATTTGCATGTTTTTCGCGTTAAATCAGGCTTAATGGACCAGAAATACCCCGTCCAAAGCCTGAAATTCATGCGCGGTGACCAGTTTTTTGCGCGCAACATAGACGGAATGCAGTTTTCCATCCAGTTTTTCGACCCAAAAGCCCAAAAACTTGGACAGAACCGGGTATTGCGGCGCCAGATCGTAATCCTGCCAGACATAGGTCTGCAGCAAGGCGGGATAATCGGGCATGTGATAAAAAATCTCCGCCGTCGTCAGGCGGTAGTCATGCAGCAGCAATTCGATATCGCTCATCAGGTTCCTCCCAATGCATGCTTATCCGGCATTTCCGCCGGTAGTTTCATTGTGCCCAAGGATTTGTTAATCCCGCGTTAATTGGGCATCCTTCGCATCGACCGTATGTTGACCGCGTCTTGTTTCCGCCCTATCACCGGCAGCGTTATGACCCGTTTTTCCGCCGTTATATTCGATCTTGATGGCACGCTGGTGGATTCCGGACGACTGGTCGCGCAATCCGCCATCGACGCTTTCCGGCATTTCGCGCTGCCGGTGCCGACGGCGGCGGCCGTCATCGCCTATATGGGCATCCCCATCGAAGTCTACTTCGCCAAGTTGGCAGGCCCGGCTTTTGAAACCATCGACCCCGGCGCGCTTTATGCCGATTACCGCGCGCGCTTCAAGGTGATGGTCGAGGCGGGGGAATTGCAGGCTTATGAAGGCATCCCCGAGATACTGGCCGGGCTTAAGGAAGCAGGCGTTCTCATCGGCATCGCGACCAGCAAGGAAACGCGGCCCGCCATCCATAGCTGCGAACATGCGGGGCTGGCGCCCTATATCGACGCCTATGTGGGGTCGGATATGGTGCAGGCCTACAAACCCGCGCCCGACACCGCCCTGAAATGCCTTGAAGCATTCGGTTTGAGTGCGGGACCCAATATTTGCGTCGTGGGCGACGCCGAAGGCGATATCGCCATGGGGCGCGAAGCGGCGGCTACAACCTGCGGGGTGACATGGGGAGCGCATGACGCCACACGGCTTTCGCGTCAGTCCCCTGCCTTTATCGCGCATACACGCGGGCAGCTTCGCGACTTTCTGGGGCTGGGCGCTTTTTGAACTTTACCCTTGAAAATCGAGTCTTTCGGGGCATATAACCCTTCTGGCACTCGACCTATGGGAGTGCCAAAAACCCAAAACCCAGACAAAACGGAGTTTAGACATGAAATTTCGTCCCTTGCATGATCGCGTCCTACTGCGCCGGATCGAGCAGAACGAAAAAACGGCGGGCGGCATCATCATCCCCGACACCGCCAAGGAAAAACCGATGGAAGGCGAAATCGTCGCCGTCGGCACCGGCCTGCGCGACGATTCGGGCAAAGTGGTGCCGCTGGACGTCAAGGCCGGCGATCGCGTGCTGTTTTCCAAATGGTCCGGCACCGAAGTGACCATCGATGGCCATGAATACCTGGTCATGAAGGAATCCGACATCGTCGGCGTCATCGCCGCCTAACCCACACAAAAAACGACAGGAGTCTTATAACATGGCTGCCAAGAACGTATTGTTTTCAACCGACGCGCGCGAGGAACTGCTCAACGGCGTCGACATCATCGCCAACGCGGTGAAAGTGACCCTGGGTCCCAAAGGCCGCAACGTGCTGATCGAGAAATCCTTCGGCGCGCCGCGCTCGACCAAGGACGGCGTCACCGTCGCCAAGGAAATCGAGCTGAAGGACAAGCGCCGCAACATCGGCGCCCAGCTGATCCGTGAAGTCGCCAGCAAACAGGCCGACCATTCGGGCGACGGCACCACCACCGCCACCGTGCTGGCGCAATCGATCGTGCGCGAAGGCGTCAAGGCCGTGGCCGCAGGCATGAACCCGATGGATTTGAAGCGCGGGATGGACCTGGCGGTCAAGGCCGTGGTCGAGGACATCACCAAACGCGGCACCGCCGTCAAAGGCAACGACGAAATCAAGCAGATCGCGCTGGTTTCGGCCAATGGCGACGAAGACATCGCGGGCAAGATCGCCGAAGCGATGGCCAAGGTCGGCAACGAGGGCGTCATCACCATCGAGGAAGCGAAATCGATGGATTCGGAACTGGACGTCGTCGAAGGGATGCAATTCGACCGCGGCTATATCAGCCCGTACTTCATCACCAACGCCGATAAAATGGTGTGCGAGCTTGAAAACCCGTTCATCCTGCTGGTCGAGAAAAAACTTTCCGGTCTGCAACCGCTGCTGCCGGTTCTGGAAGCGGTGGTGCAATCGGGCCGTCCGCTGCTGATCATCGCCGAGGACGTCGAGGGCGAGGCTTTGGCCACGCTGGTCGTCAACAAGCTGCGCGGCGGGCTGAAGGTTGCCGCGGTCAAGGCGCCGGGCTTCGGCGACCGCCGCAAGGCCATGCTTGAAGACATCGCGATCCTGACCAAGGCGCAACTGATCTCGGAAGATCTGGGCATCAAGCTGGAAAACGTGACGCCGCAGATGCTGGGTACGGCCAAGACCGTGCGCATCACCAAGGACGAAAGCACGATCATCGACGGCGCTGGCGACAAAAAAGGCATCGAGGCCCGTATCGCCCAGATTCGCTCGCAGATCGCCGAAACGACGTCCGATTACGACCGTGAGAAACTGCAAGAACGTCTGGCCAAGCTGGCCGGCGGGGTCGCGGTGATCCGCGTGGGCGGCGCCACGGAAGTGGAAGTGAAGGAGAAAAAGGACCGTGCCGACGACGCCAAGGAAGCGACCAAGGCCGCCGTTCAAGAGGGTGTGATCGCGGGCGGGGGCGTTGCCCTTCTGTACGCGAGCAAGGCGCTGGACGGCCTGAAAGGTGCCAACAACGACCAGCAGGTGGGCATCGACATCATCCGCCGCGCGTTGCAGGCGCCGGTGCGCCAGATCGTCGAAAACGCCGGGTCGGAAGGCTCGGTCGTGGTGGGCAAATTGCTCGACCAGAAGGATTCGTCGTTCGGGTTCAACGCCCAGACCGGCGAATACGTCAACATGGTCAAAGCCGGCATCATCGACCCGGTCAAGGTCGTACGCACGGCGTTGCAGGACGCGGCATCGGTCGCCAGCCTGCTGATCACCACCGAGGCGATGATCTTTGAAGCCCCCGACGATAAAAAAGCCCCGGCCATGCCCGGCGGCGGCATGGGCGGCATGGGCGACATGGATTTTTAAATCCTTGTCCAAACAGAAAACAAAAGGCCGGGAACATCCCCGGCCTTTTTTTATAAATTTGCGCGGCAAGAAATCCTTCGCATAAAGTGCCGCGATGAGCCCGCAAGACATTGACCTTCGCCGCGCCTTCATGCAGGTCACCGGCAACTTCGAGATGGAAGGGCCGCTGGACGGCTGTTTTCTGTGTCGTGACACGGATCCGGCGGGCAATAGCCTCAACGGCCATACCCATTTTTTCAGGCACTGGTATCTGGCGCGGACCTTGGCAAAAACCCTGCGCGATGTCATCGGCAACGATGCCGCGCCGCTTCGTATTCTTGCGGCGCCTTCGTCCATAGGGTGCGAAGCCAACGGTCTGGCGGCCATGGCGATCGCGGGCGGGCTGGATCAAGACGCAGGATTTTCCATTGATGCGTTCGACATTTCGCCCTTGTTCACCCGTCTTGCACGCGCGAAAGCCTATCCGGGGGAGATGGCCGATATTCTGGAGCCACAATGGCGGCGGATGCTCTTTCCGGAAACCTCGCAAGCGCTGGTGCCCGTGCTCGACACGGTCGGCGCACACCTCAATTTTTTGGATGCGCAGCCATTCGAAACCTTCCGGGCGCAAAGCCATTACCATGTGGCGATGGTGAACAATTTATTCCTGTACATGAACGCGGATCAGTTGGCTGCGGCGATGGAAACGTTACGTGCCGTCCGCCCCGATATGATCGTGTTCGGGTTTGACAAAGGTATTGGACGGGAAAGCGGCGTAAGGGTGCCGGGCTATGTCGATATCGGCGCGCATCCCGTCTGGCGCGATACGGCGCTGGCGAACGACAATCTTTTGCGACCCCGCTATGGCATGTGGGTCAGGCAACCGACTGTTTAGACGCTATGCCGGCGCGGCGGGAAACCTCCGCCACCGGTGCGTCCGTATCCTGCATCACACGGTTGCGGCCCGCGCGTTTCGCGGCATAAAGCGCGGTATCGGCGCGTTTTTGCAAATCGGCCAGCGATTCGCCGGGGCGATGGACCGCCATGCCAATCGAAACCGTGACCGGCGGCGCGTAAGGATGCCGTTCATCGGCCTTTTGTTCCCGGCGGGCCGCCACCGCCTTGCGCAGGCGTTCGGCGACGGCTTTGGCTTCGTCCGCGTCCAGGCCAGACAGGGCGATAAAAAACTCCTCGCCACCGCAGCGCGTTACCAGATCGTCCTCCTTCACGCCCTTGCGCAGCTGGTTTGCAAAAATCCGCAAAACCTCGTCCCCCGCGTCATGGCCGTGCGCATCGTTGACCTTTTTGAAATGATCGATGTCGAAGGCCAGCAGGGTCAGCGGCGCGCCGTCTTGCGTCGCCGCCAGTCTTTGCGCCATCTCGGCCTCGTAATAGCGGCGGTTGTGCAGGCCCGTCAGGGCGTCGCGGAACCCTATGTCCTCGGTCGTTTTGTGAATGTCCTCGGCCCCGGTGCGCGCCGTGACCGTGGTCGCGGCGACGAATTCAAGCGCCGCGCGCGCCTGCGCCAGACAATCCAGAACCGCCTGCGGCGCATGCGGCGGCAGCAATTCAAGCGCGCGGTCGAGGGCATTGCGCCCGCCGACGGCCATGAGCGCGGCCTTATGCTGCGTCCCGACCAACGCGTTGAACGCCGCGCGCAGCGAGGCGGGCGTAGTTTTCGCCGTTCCCGAAACCCGGGGTTTTCGTTCCTTTTCGCGCGCCATGCCGCGATCAATCCTTTTTAACCTGCTGATACGATACAGGAATTTGGTTAAGGAACTGCAAAAACCCCGCTGAAACCAAGGCAATAAGCGGTTTTTGAAGCCTTCGGACGTCCCTTCGGGCCGGGCGGACGTAACAACAGCAAAAGACAGAGCATGAACATGGTTTAGAACGTCATACCATCTGTGCAACTGTATTTAATGAGATATATTTCATGCGTAATTTTTTACTTGGTGTTTTTATTTATATTTCATTTTTATTTGGTTTTTGTATGGTGGCGGTACCGACCTGTTCGCGCTAAAATCTTGATATGCCCGAACTGCCCGAAGTCGAGACCGTCCGGCGCGGCCTTGCCCCCTTGATTACCGGCCACGTCATCGCGCAGGTCACGCTGCGGCGCGGCGGGCTGCGCCACGCCTTTCCCGCGCATTTCGCCGAAACGCTTGAAGGCGCGCGGGTTACCGGTTTACGGCGGCGGGGGAAATGCCTGTTGATCGATCTGGACAAAAATCGGGTCTGGATGGTTCATCTGGGCATGTCAGGATCGTTTCGCAGCGTGCCGGACGGGCAGAATTTCCAGCCAGAAACACACGACCATGTCGTCATCACGTTCGAAAACGGTTTGCGGCTGGCCTTCAACGACCCGCGCCGCTTCGGGCAGATGGATATGTTTCCCGCCGATGCGGAAAGCACACACCGGGCCCTGGCCACAATGGGGCCGGAGCCGCTTGAGCGGGGCTTCACTGGCGCGGTCTTGCGCGCGCAGCTGGCTGGTCGGCGTGTCGCGATCAAGGTCGCGTTGATGGACCAGCACGTCGTCGCGGGGATCGGCAATATCTATGCGTGCGAGGCGTTGTTTCGCGCCGGGATATCGCCACGCCGCATGGCCGGGCGGATCACCGCGCGCGAAGCCGACACGCTTGCCCGGTCGATCCGAGTGGTGATGCGCGCGGCGCTACGTTCGGGCGGTAGTTCCTTACGCAACCACCGGCAGGTCGACGGCAGCACCGGGTATTTCCAGCATTCCTTCGCTGTTTACGGGCATGCCAACGCGCCTTGCGCGGGATGCGTCTGCGCAGGAAAAAACCATGTTCGCGCCTTTACGCAAAGCGGGCGGACCACATTCTATTGCCCTGTCAAACAACGATGAATCGGAGCACAGTTTTATCCCCATTCTTTTCCTTGACAGAAGGGTTAACAGACCGTTAATTGTCATCCGTTATGAATTTGGCGTTGCAAATTCGGCGTTGCGAATGTGGGTAACCCCATAATCAACGGCCAGATTTTAACGCGATGCGGACTTAAAAACCGTACTTAAAACCAACACCATGGCACGGCGCATCCCGTTTTGCGCGGCCAGAATGAAGAAGAAAGACATGGCCAACCACAAGTCATCCGAAAAGCGCATCCGCACGACGGCCCGTCAGACCGCCGTCAACACGGCGCGCCGCAACCGCATCCGCACTTTCGTGCGCAAGATCGAGCAGGCCGTCGCCACCGGCGATGCCACCGCCGCCGAAGCCGCATTCAAAGCCGCCCGCCCGGAAATCCAGCGCGGCGTTTCCAAAGGCGTGATCAAGAAAGCCACTGCTTCGCGCAAGCTTTCGCGCCTGTCCGCCCGCATCAAGGCGATCAAGGGTTAATTTTTACAAAGGGCGCCCCTCATCGCGGGCACCCTTTTTTGATATGCGTCCGCGTCATGCGTCGCATTTATTTAAAAACAAACTAAATATTCGTTTTCAACCTGCAAGTATTCGTGCGGGTATTTTTTCATTTCCTAAATATTTGGCAAAGTTAGATTCTTTCTTTTTTGAAATTTTTTCTTCACAACGTCTTGCACAATTTTTTTTTCGCGCGTAGGGTGAGGGACATTCAGACGAAAAAAGCAAGGAAATCCGCCGCTTTGCGGTGAATCTCGCATATTCTCTGGATCTGGGGATAAACGGCGGCAACACCATTTTTTCCCAAGAGGGCGGAAATTCCTTGGGATTTCCCCCTTGAAATGCCGAACGACGCATCTAGCGCAGACGCCAACCAGAAGGGCCGATTAAAAACGCCCCGGAAGCGATGTGTAAAGCCGATGCGCCAAATCGTGCGAAATGCGGCTGCGAAGGCGACCGCGGAAAATTGAGTACAGGGACCAATTCATCAAGGACCAAGGGGGATCCAGACCATGAGTAAAAAAGCAAGCGCCGGCGCCGTTAAAGCAGATGCACCCACGGGTGTCGATTCTGCGCCTTCCGGCGTTGCCGCGGGCACCAAACTGGATACGGTGCCAAGCACGGAAATTCTGGCCACGTGGGAGAGCGTGCACGATGCGCTGCGTCAGGAATTCGGCGAGGCCGTGTTCCGTTCATGGCTCAAGCCGATGCAGCTTCAGGCCTTTTATCAAGGCACGCTGGAAGTTTCGGTTCCGACGCGATTCATGCGCGACTGGATCGGCAGCCATTACCATGATCGCATTCTGACCCTGTGCCGGGAATCGAACCCCGACATCCTGCGCGTGCAGATCGTCGTGCAGGTTCAGGCGCTCAAGGACGCAGGCGGGCGCGGCGGCGATCCGATCGAGGTATCGACGGCGGCGCGTCTGGGCGAAAGTGATTTGTATTCCGAGCTTTCGTCAGCGCTTGACCCGCGTTTCACGTTCGAAACCTTCGTGGTCGGCAAGCCTAACGCATTCGCGCACGCCGCGTGCCGCCGCGTGGTCGAGGCCGACGGGATGCCGTTCAACCCGCTTTACATCTATGGCGGCGTGGGCTTGGGCAAAACCCACCTGATGCACGCGATGGCGCATTCCCTGCGCGAAAAGCAAAGCCGCAAGGTCGTTTATCTTTCGGCCGAGAAGTTCATGTACCAGTTCGTGCGCGCGCTGCGTCGGCAGGATTCTATGAATTTCAAGGAGCAGTTCCGTTCGGTCGACGTATTGATGATCGACGACATCCAGTTCATCGCCGGCAAGGACACGACGCAGGAAGAATTCTTCCACACGTTCAACGCGCTGGTCGACCAGGGCAAACTGATCGTCATTTCGGGCGACCGCGCGCCGATGGATCTTGAAGGCCTGGACGAACGTCTGCGTTCGCGCCTTGGCTGGGGTCTGGTCGCCGACATCAAGCCGTCAACCTTTGACCTCCGTCTCGACGTCGTCAAGGCGAAGGCGGGCTTGATGGGCGTCGACCTGCCGGCCGACGTGTCGCATTTCCTGGCGGGCAAGATCACGTCGAATATCCGCGAACTTGAGGGTGCGCTCAACCGTCTGGCCGTGCATCGCGATATGACCGGGCTGCCGCTGACGCTCGACGTCACGCAGGACGTGCTTTCGGACGTTTTGCGCTCCTACGAACGCCGGATCACCATCGACGAAATCCAGCGCAAGGTGGCGGAGCATTACAATCTGCGCCTGACCGACATGCATTCCGCCCGCCGGTCGCGCAACGTCGCGCGTCCGCGGCAGGTGGCGATGTATCTGTGCAAAAAACTTACCACGCGCTCTTTACCCGAAATCGGACGCAAATTCGGCGGGCGCGACCACACCACCGTGATGCACGCGGTCAAGAAGGTCGAAGAGCTGATGGGCGAGGACAATCTGTTCGCCGACGAGGTGAATTCGGTGCGCCGGGTGCTGAAAGGCGATTGATCGCAGACCCGTCAAAGACGAAAACCCGCCGAAAGGCGGGTTTTTTAATGTCCCGCACGGTAAGCCAGATAGCCGCATCAGAAGTTATTTGACATACATATATTTTTGATATGTAAATCGTGTCATGACATATAATCCGATTTTAGACCGCACCGGCCCTGTTCCCTCGTTCGACAAGATCGCCCCGGGCCAATTCATGCCCGCATTGGAGACCTGCATCACCAAAGCGCAGGCACGCATTGAAACAATTGTTGCCGGAGACAGCGATGACATCATGGCGCTGGCGCAGGAAATCGAGTCCCTGTTCCACGACATCAACCATGTTTCCTTCGTTTTCGGTGCGTTCGCGGGTAGCAAGCGAAGCGCGGAAATCGCCGCGATGGAAGGTGATTTCAACACGAAATACGATTCGTTTTCCAAAAGCGTGTTCCAAAACCCCGCGTTGTCGGCGCGCTTCAAGGCCCTGTTCGCGGATGGCGCACATGGTCGGCAGGGCGAGGACGCACAATTGCTGGACGTCCTGAACCGTCAGTTCCTGCACGAGGGCGCCTATCTGGACGCGGAACAAAAACAGCGCCTGTGCGCGATCGACCAAGATCTGATCGCTCTGGCCGCAAAGTTCAGCAACAATATCGAGGACGCCAAACTTCAGCACGCCGTACATGTCACCGACAAGGCGATGCTGGAGGGGCTGGACGAAGCCACGCTGGCCGCGTTCCGCAAGAACGCCGCCGATAACGGCAAGGAAGGCTGGCTGGTTTTGATCGAGCGTTTGTCAGTCGACACGCTGCTGTCGACCGCCGCGAACCGCGATTTCCGCAAAATGCTTTTGCAGGCAATCGACACGGTCGGCACGCAGGCGCCGAGCGACAACCGGCCTTTGTTGCCTGAATTCGCCCGTTTGCGCCATGAGCGCGCGCAGCTTTTGGGTTTCTCGAATTATGCGGCGTTCGCGCTGGACGGCACCATGCCGGGCACGCTTGGGCACGTTCAGGCGATGATCGACGAGATGGCGCCGATGGTGCTGAAACTGTTTTCGCAGGACATCGCCCGTATTCAGGATTATGCGCGCGAAAACGGCGGGCCTGATGTGCTGGAGCCTTATGACGCCGCCTATTGGGCCCAGCGATACCAAAACGCCTTTTTCTCTTTCGATGGCAGCGCCATGTCGGAATATCTGCCGATGGATCGCATGCTGGACGGGTATTTCGCGCATGCCCAGCGCCTGTTCGGGTTGAACTTCATCGAAAACGACCAGCTTCCGCGCCTGCATGACGACATCAGGGTGTTCGATGTCGCCGACGCGCAAAGCGGCGCGATGATTGGCTACCTGTACGTCGATCCCTATGCCCGCGAGCAAAAAATCGGCGGCGCGTGGATGAGCCAGATTCAAAGGGGCAGCGCCACGCATCTGCCGGCGGTGTCGCTCAACCTCAACCAGTTGAAGCCCGACGCCGGCAGACAGACATTGATGAGCGTCGAGGAAGTGTCCACGCTTTTCCACGAGGGCGGACACGCCATGCACGGCCTTCTGGGCGCGCAGGCACAGCATTATCAAATTCTGCAAGGCACCAACAACACCCCGGAATTCGTCGAAATCCATTCGACCTTGCAGGAACGCTGGGCGACGAGCCCTGTCATTCTTTCGCAATTCGCCCGTCACCACGAAACAGGCGAGAAAATTCCGGAATCCCTGATGGATGCGTACAAGGCCGCGGAATCCTTTTATAAATCGGCACCCATCGTCCGCCTGCTTCAGAACGCGGCTTATGATCTGACGTTCCACGCGCAAGGGCCGGATTTCAAGGATGCCGACGATACGCACGCGCGCGCGGCGCTTGGCCATCCGCTTGCCCCGTTTGCGCGGCCTTATCCGCTGCCGCGGTTTAGACACCTGTTCGGCGACGCCTTGAGCAAGTACGCCGCCGGGTATTACGGGTATTTCTGGGCCTATATTTTCTCGGCCCACGGCTTTGCAAAATTCGCGCGCAGCGGCGATCTTTACGATCCGGCCCTGTCGGCGCGCCTGCGGCAGTTTTATGCGCAAGGCGCGTCCAGATCCAGCGCCGAGATCTATGCTGCCTTTGCGCGTGATGAGGCCACGCCGGTCGCACTGATGGCGGAGATGGGCCTGAAACCCGACGCCGTCGTTCCACCGGCACCGGCCGCGCGCCCGTCCATATAAACAAAAACCCGGCCCGCGCTTTCGCGCCGGACCGGGGTTTAACTTTGTCGCGCGCGACTTACGCCGCGGCTTCGTCGACGCCGTCGAGCGGCTCCAGCCCCGCGCGCTTGCCGTAATTGCCCGAAAACAGGTCTTCGGCGAAGACGTCTTCCCACGAACCGCCGGTCGAAGCCTTGGAGTATTCGGTCGCGCGGTTTTCAAAGAAGTTCACGTGTTCTGCGCCGTTCATCATGATGTCCATCCACGGCAGCGGGTTCTTTTCCTTGCCGAAGACGGGTTCGAGGCCGAGCTGCTGCAGGCGGCGGTCGGAGATGTAGCGGATATATTCCTTTACCTCCGCCGCGGTCAGACCTTCGATCCCGCCCTGTTCAAAGGCAAGATCGATGAACGCGTCCTCGTAACCCACGATTTTTTTCGCACAATCGGTGATTTCTTCCTTCAGTTCGTCGTCCCAGATATCCGGATTTTCGGAAATGAAGGTTTTGAACAGGCGGATCATGGAAAGGCAGTGCAGGGTTTCGTCGCGCACCGACCAGGTCACGATCTGGCCCATGCCCTTCATTTTGTTGAAGCGCGGGAAGTTCATCAGGATCGCGAAGGAGGCGAAAAGCTGCACGCCCTCCGTGAACGCGCCGAACATGGCCATGGTCTTGGCGATGTCGCGCGGACTGCTCATGCTCGCGGTTTGCATGTAATCGTATTTGTCCTTCATTTCCTTGTACTGCATGAAGGCGGAATACTCGATCTCAGGCATGCCGAGCGTATCAAGCAGGTGGGAATAGGCGGCGATGTGCACCGTTTCCATGTTGGCGAAGGCGCCCAGCATCATCTGCACCTCGACCGGTCCGAAGACGCGGGAATAGTGCTTCATATAGCAGTTGTTGACCTCGACATCCGCCTGGGTGAAAAAGCGCATGATCTGCGTGAGCAGGTTCTTTTCCTCGGGCGAGAGTTTCTTGCGCCAGTCGCGCACATCCTCGGCCATCGGCACTTCCTCGGGCAGCCAGTGGACACGCTGCTGTGTCAGCCACGCCTCGTAGCACCACGGGTACAAAAAGGGTTTATAGACGTGGCGTTCTTGCAACAGTTTGGACATTTTCCTCTTCCTTCTCTCTTCTTCCTTTGAAAACGCTATGCCGCTTTTTTGCGGCTGGCCCGCCATGTTTCCATGACCATGGTCAAATCGGGCGGAGTATAATCGGGGCCTTTCAAAATCTTGCCGTCTTCCGGCCTGACGACGGGTTTACCATCGCGCCCCAGCTTCGACATGTTGGACCGCTGGACTTCGGCGAAGGCCGCGTTCTTCAGGTCATGAAAGCCAAGGGACAGATAAGCGCCATCCAGCACATATTGCAAGTCCGTCAGCGCATCAAGGACGCCGACTTCATCGCCCTGTTCCAGCGCTTCCTTCAGTTCGTCCAGTTCTTCCTGCAGCAGACTGATACGCAAGGAATTGACGCGGGCATCGTCCAGATGCGGCGCATCCTTCACAGGCAGGCCATAGGTTTCATGAAAGACGCGAACGCATTCCAGCGTGTCTTTTTTCATTTTCATTCCCCAAGCTTTTGGTTGGCCGTATTTGCCTTTGCACACATCTTGGGCAAATACGGCGTTTCTTATCGTCCGGCGTTCGTGGGCTTACTGGCAGGCCAAGGCTCACCCGCGTGCTACTGGCACGCGAGACATTCCTCGTACTTGCCCGGTTCTTCGCCAGCCGTCGGCGCCGCCTTTTTCGAGCGGTCCCACGAGGCCGCGCTTTCGGCGCGGGCGATCGAGCGCGAACGGCAGTAGTAAAGCGATTTCACGCCTTTTTTCCACGCTTCCCAGTGAACCTGGTGCAGGACTTTCTTGTGCACGTCGGCGGGCAGGAAGACGTTGAGCGATTGCGCCTGACAGACGAACGGCGTGCGGTCGGCCGCGTGCTCGATGAGCCAGCGCTGGTCGAGTTCGAACGCTGTTTTAAAGACGTCCTTTTCGATTTCGCTGAGCGCGTCGAGATGCTGGACCGAGCCTTCGTTGGTGAAGATCGAGGACCAGACATCGTCCGTATCCAGGCCTTTTTCGGCCAGAAGCTTTTTCAGATACGGGTTCTTGACCGCGAAGGAGCCCGAGAGCGTCTTGTGCGTGTAGGCGTTGGCCGCGGCCGGTTCGATACCAGGGGACGCGCCGCCGGTGATGATGGAGATGGACGCCGTCGGCGCGATCGCCATTTTGTTGGAAAAACGCTCCATGATGCCGTAATCGGCGGCGTCGGGGCAGGGCCCGCGTTCATGCGCGAGTTTTTGCGAGGCGTCGTCCACCCCGCGCTTGATGGCCGAGAACATGCGGCGGTTCCAGACCTTGGCCATCACCGATTCCATCGGAATCATCTTCGATTGCAGGAAGGAGTGGAAGCCCATCACGCCCAAGCCCACCGAGCGTTCGCGCATCGCCGCGTATTTGGCATGCGAGAAGGAATCCGGCGCCTTGTCGATGAAGTCGGTCAAGACGTTGTCGAGGAAGCGCATCACGTCCTCGACGAAAGTCGGGTGGTCCTGCCATTCCTCGAAGGTTTCGAGGTTGAGGGAGGAGAGGCAGCAGACGGCCGTGCGCTCCTTGCCGTCCGGATCGATGCCGGTGGGCAGGGTGATTTCCGAGCACAGGTTCGACATCTTGACGTTCAGCCCCGCCATCTTGTGGTGTTCGGGGATGGCGCGGTTCACATGGTCGATATACAGGATGTACGGCTCGCCCGTTTCGATGCGGGCGGTCAGGATGCGAATCCATAAATCGCGGGCCCGGACCTTGTCGATCACCGCATTGTTGTGCGGGGATTTGAGCGCCCATTCCTCGTCCCGCTCCACCGCCTGCATGAAGGCATCGGGAATCACCACGCCGTGATGCAGGTTGAGCGCCTTGCGGTTCGGGTCACCGCCGGTGGGGCGGCGCATTTCGATGAATTCCTCGATTTCCGGGTGCCAGACCGGCAGGTAGCACGCGGCCGAGCCGCGGCGCAGCGAGCCTTGCGAAATCGCGAGGGTGAGCGAGTCCATCACGCGGATGAACGGGATGATGCCCGAGGTTTTGCCGTTACGTCCGACCTTTTCGCCGATCGAGCGCAGATTGCCCCAGTAGGACCCGATTCCGCCGCCCTTGGCCGCCAACCAGACGTTTTCGGTCCACAGGTCGACGATACCTTCCAGTTTGTCCTGGCATTCGTTGAGGAAGCAGGAAATGGGCAAGCCGCGGTTGGTGCCGCCGTTGGAAAGCACCGGCGTCGCCGGCATGAACCAGAGGTTGGAGATGTAGTCGTAGATGCGTTGCGCATGTTCGGAATCATCCGAAAACGCCATCGCTACGCGCGCGAACAGATCCTGATACGATTCCTCCGGCAGCAGATAGCGGTCATCCAGCGTGGCCTTGCCGAAATCGGTCAACTTGGCATCGCGGGCGCGGTCGATACGGACGCGCGGTCCGGCTTCCACCTGGGCTACATCAAACATGAAAATTCCCCCGTATTTTTCGACCGCCGCAGCCTTCCGGCGACGGGTGTCAGATTATGGCGTTTTTTGGGCAACTTTGGAGATTATGACGGAAAGCCACAACCCATAGTGTCTCAACACCACCTATGATACTAGATGATGTGTGCCTGTGAATAGGACGTTATTCTTAATTTTGACAAAATCAAGGACGCGACTCCAATTTTCCGGTGCATGGACCGAACTTGTTTTGAAACCATGCACTTGCATGAAAGCTTCCGTCTTTATCCACGCGCTTATGGACAGGCAGGTCACCATTAAGGAAACAAATCCGTGGATAAGGTCGCCCCGAAAATAAGACAGCAGTCTTGTTGCAATTTGGCCGTGAAGGGTATCCGTGTTTGCGAATCGCACAAAGGACGATACCTGCGAGATTTATAATAAAATTATTTGTTTTCAATCTGTTGCATATCCTTACGCGGCGCCATCCGCTTTTGCCGCGCGGCTTTTCGATTCGGTCCCGGTTTTGACTGGCTCTTGTGATATCACGAACGGCGCGGCATGATCGGCCGCACATCCGCAACTTCATCCTCACGGCCCGATTCTTCCATGACCGATTCCGATTTTCATGCCTCGCCCCTTCCCCGCCAGCGCCGGACGCGCATCGTCGCCACGCTCGGCCCCGCCTCCAGCGACCGGGCGATGATTGAAAAGCTGTTCCGCGCCGGGGCGGATGTCTTTCGGCTCAATTTCTCGCACGGGACGCATGACGACCACCGCGCGCGGCTGGGCATCATCCGCGAACTGGAAAAGGACGTGGGCCACCCGATCGGCATCATCGCCGATCTGCAGGGGCCGAAGCTGCGCGTGGGCAAATTCGCCAATAAAGCCATCGATCTGCGCGCGGGCATGGTGTTTTCCATGGACCTTGACGAAACGCCGGGGAACGAGGCGCGCGTGTGCCTGCCGCATCCTGAAATTATCGCGGTCGCGCATCCGGACATGATGCTTTTGGTGGACGACGGCAAGGTGCAATTGCGCGTGCGCGAACAGCACAAGGACCGGCTGGTGGTCGAGGTGGTGTCTGGCGCGCGGCTTTCGGACAACAAGGGCGTGAACGTACCGGGTGTCATCCTGCCCATTCCGGCCCTGACCGAAAAAGACCGCCGCGATCTGGTGGCGGCGCTGGACATGGGCGCGGATTACATCGCGCAGAGCTTCGTGCAACGGCCCGAGGACGTGGCCGAGACACGCAAGCTTTCGGGCGGGCACGCCAAGGTGATGGCGAAGCTGGAAAAACCCTCGGCCATCGAACGGGCGGAGGGAATCATCGAGCTTTCGGACGCGATCATGCTGGCGCGCGGGGATCTGGGCGTCGAAATTCCGCCCGAACGCGTGCCGCCGGTGCAAAAACACATCGTGCGGCGGGTGCGCGCGGCGGGCAAGCCGGTGATCGTGGCAACGCAAATGCTGGAATCCATGATCTCGGCCGCGACGCCGACACGGGCCGAGGCATCGGACGTCGCCACCGCGATTTATGACGGGACGGACGCGATCATGCTTTCAGCCGAAACCGCATCTGGCCAATACCCGGTCGAGGCGGTCGCGATGATGGACCGGATCGCGCGATCGGTCGAAAACGATCCGTATTACCGCCCGATCATGGACGCCGAGCATCCGGACATCGCCGGCGACGACGTGTCGGACGCGATCTCGGCCTCGGCCCATTTCATCGCGCGCGACATCAACGCCGCCGCGATCGCCACCTTCACCACATCCGGCTTCACCGCACGGCGCGCGGCGCGCCAGCGCCCTGTCGCGCCGATATTGTGCCTGACGCCGCAAATCGACGTGGCACGGCGCCTGACGCTGTCTTACGGGGTGCACCCGGTGCACGACACCAGCGTCAAGGATTTCGACGGGGTGGTCGCGCGGGCCTGCGCCATCGCGCGCGAGGAAGGCATGGCCGAAAAAGGCCAGCGTATCGTCATCACGGCCGGGGTGCCTTTCGGCACGCCAGGATCGACCAACGTAATCCGGATCGCGTGGGTGGATTAGGAAGTAAGGTGGCGCGACTGGCGCGCGGCCAGCGCGCGGGCGCGGATCGGCACGCCGGTATAGGCTTCCACCCGATCCATCTGAAGGCGGTGCGCAAACTCCACACAGGCGGGGTATTCCAAACCGAAAAGCATGAACTGGCCCAGCGTCATGGTTTTCACGCTAAACCCACTGGCTTCGTATTCCGCCGGCATGGCTAGATGGTGATTCGCCGGCATCCAGCCGAACGCGCGGAAAAACATCTCTTCATCGACCTGAACCCTGTGGTCCAGATTCGCGATCTTCCTCAAATCGCTCGTCTGGCGTAAACGCACAAGATATTCCAGATCATAGACCGTTTCCTGCGGCAGCTGGTCCTTTACAAGCCCGGCGCGCAGATCCAGATGCTTCAGCAAATCGGTTTTATCCTCCAGTCGCGCCCCGGCCCGCGCCCAGACATAGGCACCAACCATATGCCCGGCATAAAACCGAATGGCGTTCAAACCCAGCGCCATGCCGACGACGCAGGCCTGGGCAAACATCCGGCGGCCTGTCGCGCCGTCGCGTAAATCGCAAGTCAGCTCACCGTCCAGAATCCATCCCCAATCGGGTACGATGTCATAGCGATGATGAAATCCCCGCCCCAAATAGCGCAGCGTGAAGGTTTCAACCGCCCTGTCCGGCTTGACGCTAAGGATTTGCGTGATTTGCGCACCAGATTCCGGCGCGGCGGCGATGGCAAGGTCGAAAATATCCTTCGCCTTCCAACCTGTTTTTTCCCTGAAAGCTCTGGCCGCTTCAATGCGGGGATTCGTGCGCAGAACGCTCGTCATGGCACCAGCCTTGCCGCATGCGCCGGTTTGCGCCGCAACGCAAGCGCACGCTCGCGGATCGGCACGCCGGTATAGGCTTCCACCCGATCCATCTGGCGCGAATTGGCGAAATCGAACACCGCATCATAGCTTAAGCCGCAGAGCATGAACTGGCCCATGGTGACACCGTTCTTGAAAAACCCCTCGTTTTTAAAATAGGCATGATTACCGATAGAGTACGTATGATCGAGCGCTGTATCGAAATCCGCTTCGCTAACCGGTGCCAACGCACCCAGATCGGCAAGACACCAAAGATCTTCCAGATCGTCCAGACGGGACAATTTCCTGATTGCTTCATTTTGGTCCGGCGTCAGAAGCGGGGCCAGAATGGCCGCGCGCGCGGCCAGCATGCCGGGCAATCCGTCTTGCGAAGATTTCGGCAGCATCCCCGCGCGTGCCCAGACATAGGCGCCCATGGTGTCCGCCGCGTAGCCTTCCAACCTTGTCGCCCCCAATGCCTGCCCCACGATCGCGCGGTTGGCGAACATGCGCCGCCCGGTGTGTCGGTCACGGCGGTCGTTGAACATAGTGCCCCGCAGTACGGATTTTTTCACAGGGTCTATGTAATAGCGGTCGGAATAACCGTTTCCGGCTATCGAAACCACTATCTGCGCTTTCGATATGTCGCCTTCACAGGTCACCACACAACTTTTCAGATCCGGTAATCCATCGGCCGCCAGGGCCTTGATACCTTTTTCCATGCACAGCCAGTCGCATGGGGCCACATTGTCGGCGAAGTCACAAAATATGTCCGAAATGGCAGTGGTAAGGGTGGCGGCCATGCGGCCACCCTAATATAATTTTTATGAAAAAACAAATTCCGATGCCCGCGGCCAGCGCAGCTTATGGCCGGCGTTTCTGGTGAAACAGACTGAAGGACACTACCTCCGCACCCTCGCGGGGGCGGATCAGGTCGAAAGGCAACGGAACCTGCACGGGCGTCTTGCGGCGCGCGGCTGCATGATCCGCCGATGGTTTCGCGGTTTTGCGCGGGCGCGCAAAGTCGGCGACAAAGCGGTCGGCCAGATCGGCGTGGCTTTCGGATTGGTAATACAGGGTCTTGAGCGCCGCATGGATCGGCCCCGGCGCGGTTTCAAGGAGCATGTCGCGCAATTCCATGAAGATCGAGGTCAGAATGCGCAGCCGGTCGGGAATGGTGGCAATCACGTCGCGGTCGGACCGGGCAGGCTTGATGCCGTTGCACACCGTGTCGAGCCACAGACGCCCGACGGTCAGCAGATTGTCCTCGCACGCGACGGTCAGTTCGCGCAAAACCGGGCCGCCCGGCCCGTCCTTGAGTTCGACGGGAAAGTCGCGCGCGACGATCAACGCGCATAAGGAAAGCGAGATCAGGGCCAGATCCGGCGTCTGGGCCGCGATGGAATCGTGGACCGCGATTTGCGCCGCGTCGCCATGCACGCGGTCCTGCATCAGGTCGTCGAGACGCAGGGGCGCCTCGGTCTGCAGGTAAAGCTGCGCGAGGTCCTGTTCGGACAGGCGGCGAATGGGAAGCGACATGAAAACCGGAAAGGCGTCAGGCGGAGAGAATCATTACGACAAGACAGCGTAACATGATTTGCGCGTTGTGGATAATCGTCTATAAGCTCCGGATGGATAACCAGATATGAACCGAACTTTCGAGAAAGAAGCCGTCCGCAAATGCCGTTAAAGAAAATCCGTCTTGCCGTCGCGTGCGTTCTTTTTTTATGCCCCCTGTGGATTGCAGGGCCCGCCCTTGCCGACCCCTTTCATATCCTGGCAACGGAAAATCAGGTCTTGCTGCCTTACACATGGGGCTACGACACCACGACGTCGCTTGCCAAGCTGCAGGACGAAAGTTTCAAGGATCCCTATATCATATCATAGGCATCAGCATCCTGACCGCGCTGCGCGATCCGCAGCTGCGGAATGACCCGGCGCGCATGGCCATCGTCGAAGGACGGTTCAACCGATTCCTCGATTCGCGCAACAAGGACGGATACTGGCCGCACGATGCCTACGATTCCTTCCCTGCGGGATGGTATTCAGGCATGGATTTTTCCGGCATGGGGCTGGCCGCCCTGGCCCTGTACGAAGCCACTGGAAACGACAAATATCTGGCGGCGGGCAACGCGCTGATGGATCAGCTTATCCGCCCCGTGGATGCGCACGGCGCCCTTCATAAAACGGATACGGCCAAATGCTGGCTTGGTGAATTCGTATGGCCCGAAATGAGCAATGCGGATCAAAACTACGTACTCAACGGCTTCCTTGTATCGCTGGAAGCGCTTGCCATATACGCCAAGGCCGAACCCGACCATGCGGCGTACACTGATATAACCGATTGTGCCTTTAACGACCTTAAATCGAATATATCGTCATTTTTCTTCAAAGACGGCAGCTGGTCTTATTACATGCTCTCGCCGCATATCCCCAATCACACACGATACATCATATTCGAGACCAACCAGTTCGACGCGCTTTACCGGTTGACCGGGGATGCGTTTTACAAGGGACAGGCGGCACGAAGGCGCTCCATTTTTTCCAAAAACTATCAAGTCTTCAGCCATGACGGGCAGTTCCTGTTCTCCGAACTCGGCACGCCGCAGCCGTATCTGAGGGACATCTATCAAACCCGTCTTACGTTTTTCGACCGGGATGGCGGGACGCTTGCGGACGTGTCGAGCGGGGCCGGCAACACCGACGCCGTTCGTGATTCCAAGCTTTTTCTGACCGGGCCAGTGCCCAAGGGGACCGATCGGGTCCGGCTGGATATTGTCAATGGCGGTTCACAAATATCCATGTTCGATGCGCCGTTGGCGCAGGTTTCAGGCAAAACCGATCCGCTGGTTCTACAGACCGGCAACGAAGCCCTTATCGGCATGCAAAAGGATGCCGATGGCTATCTGGTTCTTAATCCACCGGCGCAACCGGAACCACAGACGCAGGGACGCCTTACGCTGGACCTAAACCATTCGATCGATACGAATATCCTGAACCTGTTCACGATAGATGCCGAATCCTCCGAGCCGATATACTGGGCCCTTGGACTTGTCGATGAAAGCGGGCGGGAAACCTATCGCTATTTGCCGCAGATCACCAAAGCGGGGCATTTCACCGTGCCGCTTTCGCGTTACGGCTTTCAGGATCCGGAAACAGTTGGATCAACCGTCAAACGTGTGGTGATCTATCTTTACGCAAACGCGCTGACAAAACCCATCCGTTTCAAATTCAACGGCATCACCGTATGGCCGGATTATTATTCGTTCGCAAAAAACATCAAAAAACTTGGTTACGACCATTTGCTTGTCGAGAATCTTTAGAAACGCACCTGCGCGTGTTTTCGCGTTTACCAGCCTGATCATGGGGCCATCATGGTAGCCAACGTCCAGACCGTCGCGTTTTCCGGGATCGACGTATTGCCGATCGAGGTGCAGGTCCAGATCACGTCCGGCCTGCCCGCGTTCACCATTGTCGGTTTGCCGGACAAGGCCGTGGGCGAAAGCCGCGAACGCGTGCGCGGGGCGCTGCACGCGATGGGGTTGAGCCTGCCGCCCAAGCGGATCACCGTCAATCTGGCCCCCGCCGACGTTACCAAGGAAGGGTCGCATTACGACCTGCCGATCGCGCTGGGCCTTTTATGCGCGATGGGAATCCTGCCCAAGGAGGAGCTGGCCGGCGCGTGCGTGCTTGGCGAACTCGGCCTCGATTCCCGCATCCGCGCGGTGGGCGGCGTCCTGCCCGCCGCCATCCATGCCAGCGCCAGCAATCTTAACCTGATCTGTCCCGGCGCGTGCGGGGCGGAAGCGGCCTGGGCGGGCGGGCTGGACGTGCTGGCGCCCGACGATCTGCTGCAGTTGATCAACCATTTCAAGGGGACGCAGGTCCTGCGCGCGCCGGTCGCGGCGCTGGGCGGCGAGGCACCGGGGCCGGGTCTGTGTCTTTCCGACATACGCGGGCAGGAATCGGCCAAGCGCGCGCTGGAAATCGCGGCGGCGGGCGGCCACAACATATTGATGGCAGGACCGCCGGGATCGGGGAAATCCATGCTGGCGCAACGGCTGCCCGGCATATTGCCGCCGCTCAGCCCCAAGGAGGCGTTGGAGGTTTCGATGATCCACTCCCTCGCGGGCCTGTTGCCCGAAGGGGGCATGGTGCGCGCGCGGCCCTATCGCGATCCGCACCATTCGGCCAGCCTGCCCGCGTTGGTCGGCGGCGGCGCGCGGGCGAAGCCGGGCGAAATCTCACTGGCCCATCGCGGCGTCCTGTTTCTCGACGAATTGCCGGAATTCGCGCGCGCGAGTCTGGAGGCGCTGCGCCAACCGCTGGAAACCGGGCAAGCCGTCATCGCCCGGGTCAACAGCCACGCGGTATGGCCCGCGCGCTTTCAACTGGTTGCGGCGATGAATCCATGCCGGTGCGGGTATCTGGGCGATCCCGCGCAGGAATGCACCCGCGCGCCCAAATGCGCGGCGGAATATCAGGGCCGACTTTCGGGCCCGCTGCTGGACCGGATCGACATGCATATCGAGGTGCCGGCGGTGTCGCTTGCCGATCTCAACGCGCCTAAAACAGGCGAGGCTTCGGCGATTGTCGCCGCGCGCGTCGCCGCCGCGCGGACGGCGCAGGCCGCGCGCCACGGCGAGGGCGTGACCAACGCGACGCTGCCGGTGGCGCAGCTTGAAGACGCCTGCGCGCTGGCGCCGGACGCGAAAGCGCTGGTCGATCAGGCGGCCGCGAATCTGAACCTGTCGGCGCGCGGGTATCACCGCCTGTTGCGGGTCGCGCGCACGATCGCCGATCTGGACGGCGCGGCGGCCTTGATCGGGCGCGTGCATCTGGCCGAAGCCTTGTCATATCGCGCGCACAAATACCTGAATACCTAAGAGAATCCGGTTTTTGTTGGTTGGGGTCATGAATCGCCCTATAGTACAGGCATGACAGATGCCAGTGCCCTGCTTATGAACCGCCCGATCGATCCGGACACGCCCATCAGCGATGCCGGTGACATGCTGCGCGCCGCGCATGGTGTCATTGCCGCGGGCATCGCCGTCATGGCCGCCACGCCGGCGCCCGTTGTGCGCCATGCGCCGACGCGCGCCGCCCGGCCGTTCCGCCGCGCCCGCCCGCGCAGTTACGCCGAACCGATTCTGGACATGCGCGCGGGTGTCGCCGCACCCACCACGCAAGTTGCCGCGCGCGGCAACGGCCATGGCATTCGCCGTGGCGGCGGCGCGACACGGTTTTTCCGCCGCAGCCTTGCGCCCGCCTTCAGGATGGGCGCCGGTGCCGCCTTTACGCCCAAGCGCAGGCTGCGCATGGCGAGCGCGCTTTTATTCGCGGGCGCACAGCCACGAGCGCGCATCGCACGCGCTCGCACACCGGTGGCCGAGCCGCTGCTGATGCTGCGCGCACGCAGCGCGCAGGCCGCAGGGATGCGCGCCCTGCTGCAACGCGCGCAATATGTGCGCGGCGTCCTGACGCAGCGCTTTGCCGCGAACGGCCGCGACTGGCAGGACGGGCACGCCGATATGGCGCGCACCATGCTGGCCCAGCGCCGGTATCACTGGATTGCTTACGCCATCTAGTGTCGTTTGGCGTTCAAACGCCGCGCGGGTTCCGCTTGCATAAGTTCGAGGAGCGGCTGTCGCCGCTCTGGACTGCACACCATTCAGTGATGTGGCAGCGATCCAGCATCCATAAAAAACCCCGGAAGAGCCGGGGTTTTCTTTTATGCCGCGTCCGCAACCGGCGCAGACGGCGCGTTCATGCGTTTAAGGCGGAAATACATTTTCAACCCGATCAAAATCGAGGCCGCGTATGTGGTGCCCGCGACCAGCAGCGTGGCCCAGGGCATATGCACCAACGCGGCCAGAAACAGCCCCGCCGCCGCAAGCATCGGCACCGCCGAGGACGCCGGAAGCTTGACCTGCTTGCTGGAAAGGGTGGGGAGTTTGGACACCATCAGCAGGCCGATCAGAATCATCCAGATCCCGATCAACGGCGTCAGCAGCGGGTAGCCTGAAAAATCCGGAAACTGAAGGCTGGCGATCAACGGCATCAGCGCGAGGCCCGCGCCGCAAGGGGCGGGCACACCCATGAAGAATTTGCGCGCCCATTGCGGCCGCGGGTCGATTTCGGAAAGCGTGTTGAAACGCGCAAGGCGCAGGGCCGAGCACAGCGCGAACACCAACACCGCGACCCAACCGACCGGCCCCGCATTGTCAAGCGTCCAGAGATACATGACGAAGGCAGGCGCAACGCCGAAGCTTAAAAAATCGGCAAGTGAATCAAGCTCGGCGCCGAATTTCGAGGTCGCCTGTAAAAGCCGGGCGAGCGCGCCGTCCATCGTGTCGACGATGGCGGCGAAAGTGATCAGCAGTACCGCATCATCCCATTGGTTGTTGACCGCCTTTTGAATGGCCAGCAAGCCTGCCGAAAGGCCGCAGAGCGTCAAGAAATTGGGCAGAAAGCGGCGCAGGCGCGTGCCTTCGGGTGTTTTTTCTTCGGACGGATCCTCGATAAAATAGGCGTCGAGGGTTTCCTCGGCCCGCGGGTCCGGTTCGCCGGTCATTGCAGCACCGCCTCGCGCGGTTTTTCCTTCGATTTAAAATCGGCCAGCACGGTTTCGCCCTCGATCACGCTTTGGCCCACAGACACCATCGGCACGCAGCCATCCGGCACGTAGACGTCGATGCGCGAGCCGAAGCGGATCAGGCCCATGCGTTCGCCGGTGCGGACCTGACGGCCGGGAGCGAGTTCGTTGACGATGCGGCGCGCGACCCAGCCCGCGATCTGGACAAAGGCGACATCGACATCCTTGGTGCCGTTCTTGACCTTGAGCAGAGTCGCCGACATCTCGTTGTCGGTCGAGGCCTTGTCGAGCGCGGCGTTGAGGAATTTTCCCGGACGGTAGGCGGTCTGCGTTACCTCGCCCGTTACAGGCACGCGGTTGACGTGGACGTCGAAGACCGAAAGGAACACGGAAATACGGGTGAAATTGAACCCCGTGTCCATGGCGCGGTCGAGTTCCGGCGGCAATTGCACATCCGGCGTGACAGCCACCACGCGCCCGCAACCGGGCGAGACCACCAGACCCTCGCGCGCGGGTGTCGCGCGCACCGGGTCGCGGAAGAAATACAGACACCACAGGGTAAGGACGAGTCCGATCCAGCCCAGCGGCGTGGCGATAAAGCCAAGCACCGCGGCACCGACGGCGAAAGCCGCGACGAACGGCCAGCCGGCCGGGTTGACGGGGAAAATGACGGTCTTGCGGATGGTCGCGAGCAGGTCGGACCAGTGGTCGTTGGTCTGGGTCATTCCGACTATGTAGCAAACAGGCTCTTGAAGGGAAAGGCATTCCCTTTTAAAACTGCGCGGTCATGAGCGAAGCACAAAACACGGCCGCCGCGCGGCCTTTTCCAAAAATCTCCTCTGTATGCGTATATCTGGGGTCTTCTGGGCATTGCGCCGAGCACCACAAGAAAACCGCGCATGATTTCGGACAGTTGCTGGCACAAGCCGGCATGACCCTGGTCTATGGCGGCGGGCGCGTGGGGTTGATGGGCATTCTGGCCGATTCCGTGCTTCAGGCCGGGGGCAAGGTCATCGGTATCATTCCCGAACACATTTCCAAGCGCGAGGTCAGCCATGTCGACCTGACCGAGCTGCATGTCGTCGATTCCATGCATACGCGCAAGCAGATGATGGTCGATAAATCCGATGCCTTCGTCGTGCTGCCGGGCGGGATCGGCACGCTGGACGAATTGTGCGAGGTGATGACCTGGAAGCAGTTGGGCATCCACGACAAGCCGATCGTCATCGCCAACGTCAACGATTACTGGACGCCTTTCATAAAAATGATCGATAACGTCATCGGCGAGCGTTTCATGCGTGAGGACGACCGCCACCTGATTTCAGAAGTCGGCAGCATCGCTGACGTTATCACGGCTCTGACCGTCGCGCCGGTGCAGACTTTCGATCCGTCGTCGAAATGGATTTGATTTTTTCATAATATAAACAAAGATTTCCGCTTTTCGACTTTTAACCAGCGGGTAATAATTCACCTGTAACACTGAAGCATGCGGCGCGAATCGCACCGCCTTTTCAGAGTGTCTTTTTCAGAGGTCGGTCTTGAGCTACAACCACTCTCCCACCAAGGCGCGGGAATTCGCCGATAAAGTGATGGAACGGCTGGATTCGCTGGAATTACCGCCGATTCCCGTGCTGTTCGAGCTTTGGTACGTGTATGAGAGCGGCGAGGACGCCGAGATCACCCGCGCGATCGACATCATGATCAAGGGCGGCCACGAGTTGACCGAGGAACGGTGCATCGAGCTGCACAACAAGTACCTGAACATCAACCTGCGCTCGGAAGAAGCCTTGAGCAAGGCCGAAGGGCTGGTCGCCGAAACGATCACCAACGTGTCGTCGGCGGCATCGGCCGTTCATGCCAAGACAGAAACCTATTCCGACCAGATGGCCGGCGTCGCCGGCAATCTTGCGCAGGCGAAAAGCCCGGAAGAAATGAAGACGATCGCCGAATCGATGATGGCGCAGGCGAAAAAAATGGTCGAGGAAAACCGCGCACTGGAAACACGACTGACGCAATCGGCATCGGTCATGCAGCAATTGCGCGAGGAAATGGAGACGGTGCGCAAGGAAGCGATGACCGATGCGTTGACCGGCATCGCCAACCGCAAGCTGTTCGATGCTGAATTCTACCGCCTTGTCAGCCTTGCGCATGTCGACCAGAAACCCCTAAGCCTTCTTATGGTCGACATCGATTACTTCAAATCCTTCAACGACAATTACGGCCATCAGGTCGGCGACCAAGTGCTGAAACTGGTCGCGCGCACACTGAAGGACGGGGTCAAGGGCCGCGACCTGCCCGCACGTTACGGCGGCGAGGAATTCGCGGTCGTGCTGCCGGAAACGCAACTTGAAGATGCGATCAAGGTCGCGAACGCCCTGCGCGAAGCAGTGGCTGCCAAGGAAATCCTCAACCGTGCGACCGGTGCGCGGCTTGGGCGCATTACCATGTCGGTGGGCGCCGCGCTTTTGGGCGTCAACGAAAAGACGTCGGAACTGATCGAGCGCGCGGACGCCGCCCTTTACAAGGCCAAGGGCGGCGGACGCAATCAAGTCGTCGCCGCGCCCAGCGCACGGCAAAAGCGCGTCAGCGTGGCAGAATAAAGAAACCCCGCCGGTTTGGCGGGGTTTCTCGTTTTACGGCTTCGATCAGTTACGGTTCGATCCCATCAGGCGCAGGATGAACTGAAAGAGCATGATGAAGTTCATGTACAGGCTGAGCGCGCCCATGATCGCAAGCTTGTCGTTCGCCTCGGTCCCACTGGAGGCGGCGTAGGATTCCTTGAGATTTTGCGTGTCCCACGCGACCAGGCCGGTATAGATCAGCACGCCCGCCATCGAGATGATGTAATCCATCATCGGCGAACGCAGGAACATATTGACCACGATCGCGATCATCAGGCCGAGCACGCCCATGAACAAAAAGCTGCCGAATTTTGAAAGGTCGGATTTCGTGACGTAAGACCACAGCGACGTGCCCGCGAAGGTCGCGGCGGTGACGAAAAAGGCGCGGGCCAGATCGGCGCCGGCGTATATCAATACTAACGGCGTCAGGCACAGGCCAAAGGCGGCAGAAAAAATATAAAACCGCGCCTTCAGGGACGAGGCCGGTTTATTCATCAACGCGCCGCCGTTGAACAGGGTCATACCCAGAATCAGCGGCAGAAAGGCGAACAGGATCGCGAAAAGCGGCTTGGTGAACAGCACCGCGATGGCCGGTACGCTGGCGCAAACCATCGCGACCAACCCAGTCAGCAACAAGCCCGCCGTCATCGTGTTGTATATCTTGCGGAAATACGTGCGCAGACCCTCGTCATACGAGGCAGCGGTCTGTGCCGCGGTCATCGGCGCGCGTGAATCATCAATCATGGACGTCTCCTTATACAGGGCCCTTTATTGAGCCTGATACTGTACCAGATTGATATTAGGGTCACCTGACCGGAATTCAATCGAAAACGGACGCCGTGTGCCGCCGGAAAGTGCGCGCGCTTCGGGCTGGCGCTATCGCGGCGTTGCTGTAAACTATCGGTCCGATCGCAACCCGTCATGCAACCTGATACAAGGATCGCCATTCATGTTTCGCCGTCTGACTTTGTTTATTTTTTTCGCGGGCGTGCTTTTCTCCGGTGCCGCCCGGAACAGCGTTCAGGCCCAGACGCTGGAGCAGCCGCAGACAGACGCCCTAACCGCAGGTCTGCCGCATTTCGACCCCGGTCAGGGCACGCAGGTCATCCCGGAACCGCTTAAACAACAAATAGCGCGCGGCGCGCAGGTTTATTATCTGGGCAAATACGACACGCTGGACAGCTGGGTTATGATGCGCGGCGGTCAGCCGGAATTCTATTATGCCACGCCCAACAACCAAGCGATCGTCATGGGCATCCTGTTCGACGCGCAGGGCAACATGCTGACGGGCGAACAACTCAAGCAACTGGGGCAATCGCAGCAGATGAGCCTGAATGCGATGGCCGCCGGACGGGCCGGGGACAGCGGCGAACAACCTGCCACGACTCCGTCCGCGGCACCGCAAGCTGCGCCTGTACCCGCACCCGTGGCACAGGCAGCGCCAGCACCCGCGCCCGACACGAAGCAGAACGATACGCCGGTCAAACCCGCCGAAAGCGCTACGCCAACAGGCAGCAAGCTGAGCGACGTCGCCAACACCGTCGAACGCGCGACACCGGGCATCAGGCTTTTGAACGACGCGGCGCACGCCAACGGCATGACATGGGGCAAAAGCGGTGCACCGATGTTTTACGCCTTCCTCGACCCCACTTGTCCGCATTGCCAGCAGTTTTTGCGCGAGGTCGAGCCCTATGTCACCAAAGGCACGGTCGCGGTGCACATGATCCCCATGGGATATTCGTCCAAAGCCAGCGCACTGGCCGCTTTCGCACTGGCCGCGGCGGACGGGCCGCAACGCATGCTCGATTACGCCAAGGGCGACGAAAGCCGTCTTCTGGCACCGCCCGACATCAATATCGAGGCGATCAAGGCGAATACGCTTTTGCTGGGACAGTGGAACCTGCTGGCAACGCCGATGATCCTTTATCGCGCAGGCGGGGCGAATGGTCCGGTGCGCCTGATCCGCGGACGGCCGTTGGATATCGCCGCGGCGGTACGCGACCTGACCACCGGATCGGCCAACCCCTAAATTTGTTTTTTCGTAACCACGCCGAAGCTGGCGCAAAAAGACTCGACATTCAGGATTTCATAACCTTATATGTGGATAAAATAATAAAATGGGGCAGTGTCAAAGGCTTAGAAAGCCGTTTGTCCCTTTGTAACTGGCGGGCCATAATTGCTCATGAGTCGTGAATCGAAACAAGCGCAGGCCTTGTTGCGCGTCTTCGAATCTTTGGGCGTCCCCCTGATCGGGGCGGTCGATGAGTTGTTGGCATGGCAAGGACCGGCCGCAGACCCCAGTCCGGAGGAAGCGGCCAAGCGATTCGCCGCGCTTTTATCCGCCGCGATTTCCACCGGCACGCAATTATCCGCCCGGCTTGCCCCGGGCACGCAGGAAGAGGCCGAGGCCGCGCGTTTACGCGTATCCACGCTGGCCGGCGCCGCGATCGCACAACACTACGTCCTTTCCGGCGCGATGCCCGACGATGCCTTCAACCGCCGTCTGGCGCAGGCCTTCGACGGGTGCCTTGCGCTGGCCGATTCCTTTCCACCGCTGCCCGATGAAACCGGCAGCACCACCGATATGGTCGCGCGCCGGGTCGAGGCGCTGACACCCTTTATTCAGGCCGTGATGCGTTTCCCCTTTGGTCAGGAGGATAGTCTGGTCATTCGCAAGCTGGGCGAGGCTTTATGCGAACGCGCGGTGCATCTGGCCGATGCCTTTTCCAGCGGACAGCACGACCCGGCCGGGGATTCGACGCTGTATGCCGAACGCGAACTTGCGTTTCTGGCCGGCGGATCAAAACTTTTGGCGCGGGCGTGCGAGGTCGAAATGGACCGGATGCAGCACGCGATGGCGAACGGACAGGCACAGGCCAGTCCCGATCCCGAAGAACTGCGTGAGCGGATCTGGCAGCGTTTCGAAGACGGGATGGACGTGCTGCGCGCCGTGATCGGATTCCTGAGCCCCAACGATTCCACAGGCGGCGCGCGCGCGCCGCAACCGCAGAACGCAAAAGCACCAACCGCCAAAGCACCGGCAAAAGCGCCGGGTACGAAATCCGCACCCGCACAGGCGAGCGGGAAACAGGCCGATGAAAAACAAACCGGCGGCATCCCCGGCAATCCGATGTCGTTTTTCGTCAAGAAGGAAACCTCGTCCGACACAGGTGAGGCGGCATGATCAACCATCTGTTCGCGGCGTGCCTGATGATCGCGGCCCAGACCTATGCGGTGCCGCCGCAGGTGCTGGTCGGCATTCTGCACGTCGAGGGCGGCCGCATCGGCCAGCAGGTGGCCAACACCAATGGCACGTACGATCTGGGGCCAATGCAGATCAACACGATCTGGCTGCCGCAGCTGGCGCGCAACTGGGGCGTAAGCGAAAAAATCGCGATGAAGTGGGTGCGCGACGACGGATGCACCAATGTCAACGTATCGGCGTGGATATTGCGACAGCACCTGAACGAGACGGGGTCGCTTGCGCGCGCGGTCGCCAATTACCATTCGCGTACGCCGTCCAAGGGTTTTCAGTACAAGCAAAAGGTGGTCGAGGTGATGCGGCGCAAGGGGCTGCTGGCCCGGCCCAACGCCGCCGACCAGACAGCGGCGCGCAAGGCCGCCGAATCCGCAGCCAACGCGGCCAGAAAGCCCGCCATCCGGTTCCGGATGGGGCGTAGCAGTCAGGAGTCTGAGGATAAAGGATAAAAACAGAGTTTTAATCTGTTGTGGGCCGCGGGCGCGGCCTTTACAGTTCGGCAAGATGAGGATGCGTGTACCTGTGACCAGTTCGACTTTTTATAAAATCGCCCGAATGGGCGTGCTTGTCCTTACCATTGGGCTTGCTTTGCCGTTGGCCGCCTGTTCCGGCGCGGCGGGCATCAATTTCAGAAACACCAAGCCGCAGCTGGTGGCGGAGCCTGACTCCACCTCGCTGATGATCGCAGACGCCGCCGACCGTGCGACGCGCGCGCTGGAATCACTCGCCGCCGTCGAACAGACGCGCACGCCCGGCGTCGCGGCCGCCGCCGCGATGGTCCCGAACGCGCCGGTGGAACTGCAACGCGCCGTCACCTTCCAGTGGAGCGGCCCGGTCGAGGACGTGACCCGCGACATGGCCGCACGCGCGGGATACAGTTTCAGCACCGTGGGCGATCTTCCGCCGACGCCGATCATCGTCAACCTGAACGCGTATAACGAGCCGCTGATCGAGGTGTTCCGCGACATCGGGCTGCAAATGGGTACGCGCGCCGATCTGAAGCTGGACGCCAGCCGGCATACGGTCGACATCCTTTATACCCCGACCGTCAACCGCGTGATGCCGAACAGCAGCAGCACGTCCGAGGTCACCCTTCACCGCAAACGTCCGTCGCGGTAAGCCGCCATGAATCCAATAGTCGTCCGCACCGCCTTTTGCCTGATCGCCCTGCTTGCAGCAGGCGCTCCGGTTGCCGCGCGGGCCGAGGCGATCCCCCAACCGGGCATTGTGGACATTCTGGACCAAAGCATCGGCAAGGCACCGCCAAGCCTTGAGGAATTGCAGATCATTCCCGCCAATGCGGGTGCCGCGGTCAAGGCCGACACCAATCCGGAAATCCGCAACGAAGGGCTGGCCGACGCCGCGACGTCGTACGGCGCGCGCGGCGGGCTGGCGTGGCGGACCTATCAGATCCGCGCGACGCTGGACGACCGAGCGTCCTATCTGGACAAGATTTACGACTTCAAACGTCTTTTGATCACGGCGCCGTCCGGCCTTTTGATTGAGCCGCCGATCATTTCCGAAGCCGAGGACGCGATGGTCATCGAAGGCGGCGGGCAAAGCGCCGCCGTGGCCGACAAAATCTACAACATCAACGTCAACGCCCAGATCGTGGCCGTGGCGCGCAACTGGCGCGCCTATCTGGAGCGCGAATGGGGCGACGTCACGCCGCCGCCTTCCGTCCTGTACCCCACCACCCCGGCTGAACGCACCGTGTGGTTCACCAACCTGCGCAAAGGTTGGGACGAAGGCATCAAACAAGCGGACGAGGTGTTTCAGGCCGATCTTGACCGCCTGAACGCCGATTTCCGGGGCATGATCCGTTACCGGATGCTGCTGGCGCAGGGTATCGTTTCGCCACCCTTTACATTACAGACCGACCGCGGCGTCACCGGCGGCGGCGCCGAAATGCGCGTGGGCGACCGCGCGTTGCAGATTACCGGTCCATCCGAACTCCAGCCCAGACCATACGAATGGCAACCCGCAAGCCGATAAGCCTGCTCAAAGGGCAAGGCGGCGCAGGCCAGACATGGCCCGGCGAACCCACGCGTTTTACCGACGAACATGTCGACCCGTTCCTTTTGTGGTGCGTACAGCAGGGTTCGAGCGATGTGACGTGGCAGACCGACCGGCCCGTCTATAACGAAATTTCGGGCAAGCTGTACCCGGGCACGTTCCGGCCGATGGACGCCGCCGACATGGCGATCGTGCTGACCAAGATCTACGGCCCCGAAGCGCAGGCACGGCTGGCCGGGGGGGACGATCTGGACGTATCGTATGAAATCCGCCCCGACCGCTATACCCGCCACCGTTTCCGCGTAAACATCACCGCCATTCTTTCAAAAGGCCGCGACGCCGCACAGATCACCATGCGCGCCCTGCCCAGCGAGCCGCCGACGATGGCGCAACTGAACATCGAGGAAGACGTCATCGCCAACTGGTCGCCGCGCCAGGGCATGGTGGTCGTCACCGGCCCTACGGGTTCGGGGAAAACCACATTGCTGGCCGCCGGGTGCCGAATGCTGCTGGAGCGCAAGCACGGCTGCGGCAAGATGCTGACTTATGAAGCACCGATCGAATTCACATACGACACCGTGCATTCGCCGCACTCGGTCGTCGCGCAGACGGAAATCCCGCGCCACCTGCCCAATTTCGCCGCCGGGGTGCGCAACGCGCTGCGCCGCAAACCCAACATCATTCTGGTGGGCGAGGCGCGCGACCGCGAAACCATCTCTGCCGCGATCGAGGCCGGGCAAACCGGCCACGCGGTTTACACGACCACGCACACCACGGGCGTGGCCGCGACAATACGGCGGATGATTTCCACCTTCGAATCCGACGAACGCGCGGAACGCGCCTATGCGTTGATGGAAACGTTGCGCATGGTGGTCACGCAGGCACTGGTGCCGAAAATCAGCGGCGGGCGCGTGGGCGTGCGCGAATGGATGGTGTTCAACGACGTGGTGCGCGAAAAGCTGCTGGATATGGATTTCAACCAATGGACGGTCGAAATCCAGCGCATGATCCCCAATTACGGCCAGACCATCAACGCTTCCGCCGCCAAGCTGTTCGAGGCGGGCGTGATCGAGCGCCGCTGGTATCTGACGCTGACGCAGGCCACTGGCGCGACGTAATCCGTGCGCTCAGACGCCGCTTGGCTTGGCTTGGCTTGGCTTCGCTCCGCTTACGCTTCGCGGGGCCGCAGTCGCGGCCCTTATGTTTGTCCCTCAAACGCCGGGCGGCGCGCTCTCGCACGCCTTGGCTTCGCTCCGCTTACGCTTCGCGGGGCCGCAGTCGCGGCCCTTATGTTTGTCCTTGATGCATTTCATGCTAGGTTTATTCCGTGACCGATATTGAAACATCAGGCGACTGGCATTGGCGCAACAGCATGAAACCCGTGCGGTTTTTCGGGCTGGATGCGCGCGTCGCCCTGTTTTTCATGGTCTTTTTGATGCATATGCGGATCTGGACTTTGGCGCTGTTCGCCATCATGTGCATCCTGTTCTGGATTCTGGAGCGCAAGGGGCTGACCTTCGACGCGGCGATGCGCTCGCTACGCACGTGGATCCTCGGTCCCAACCGGCCCGGGCTTTTGTGGCACCGGCGGCGGCGGATGATCGATTACGGCTGAGGGCGCGATACGCCCCCTCTTCTGGGTCGCGTCACCAACTTTGTGGTCAATCCATTTCGCGGCGCTTGCCGCGCTTGTATTTTACAGGACAGGGTTCTAGACTTGGCGCAAAATGGGCGGCGGGCAATTCGCGGCTTTTGAAGTTTTACGGCATATAAGGGATTTTTCGATGGCGTTTCCTCTCTTGCGCAAATATGGCACGGCTGCGGCCGTGGTGGCTGGAACTGCGATGGTTGGCGTTTTCGCCTTTGCCGCACCGGCCCGGGCTGGATTCCAATGGACCGCGCCTGCAAACATGGCCGCAAACGCCCCCGTACCAGCCAGCGGCACCATCAACCCGGGCTCTCAGGCACGGCCGTTTGAAGCCGCGCCACGCGCCGCCGCCGCGCCGGTTGCGCCTGTAACATCGGAAAGCCTGCCGAACTCGCTTGACGGTATCGCCACAGGTGCCCCGGTCGCAACCACGCCGGACGGGCCCGCCAGTGCCGCGCCGATTTACGGCAATGGCATGACCAACGATCCCATCACCTGGAACCCTTCGTATAGCGGGCGCACTACGGACATGCCGCGGCCACCCGCCAGCGCCATGCCGGCGGAAAATGTATCGGTCTTTTATTCAGGCCCCGGTCCCGCGCCGATCGGCCCGCAGGTTCTGGGCCCCACGCTGGGTGCCTCCGCTGCGCCCGCCGGCACACCGGTCATGCTGGCGCCGCAATCCGCCGGAACGTCGATGATGGCCGCGCCTACCGCAGCTTCCTATGCCAGCCAATACCCGGTCGCCGACGGCTTCGGGCAAGACCTACCGCTGGTCATGGCAATCCGGCAAATCGTGCCGGCACATTATGGGTTCGTCTTCGATCAGGGCATCGACATTTCCGGCAAGGTTTCCTGGCAGGGCGGTCAACCGTGGGATGTCGTGCTTCAGAGCACTCTGGCCCCGCTGAACCTTCAGGCCAGCATCAACGGCAATGTCGTAACCATTACCCGCGCTGGCGGCATGCAGATGACCGCATACAATGACGGACCAATGGTCACGACCGCGACAATGCAAAGCACCACGACCACGGCGATGGCGCCATCGCCGCTTTTGATGCAGGCCTCCGTCACCAGCCCCGCCGCAGCTCAACCGCAGCCGATCATCGACGACATGTCGGGCGCCGCCGGATATTACAATCCCGCTTCGGCCCCTGGCACCACCGACCTGAACGCCACAGCGACCTGGACGGCCGCGCGCAATTCATCCCTGCGCAGCATCCTTGAGGACTGGTCCAAACAGGCGGGGGTCGAGCTGTACTGGGCCGCAGAATACGATTACCCCATCCAATCCCCGGTTTCGATCGACGGGACCTTCGAGGATGCGGTGCAGACGCTGCTCAAGGGTCTGTCGGAATCAAAACCGCGCCCGCTGGGCAGGCTGCACCCCAATTTACCGAATGGCCCCGCGGTACTGGTGATCGAAACCCGCCAAAACAGCATGTAGGCCATTCGAATTATTCGGGCCGGTCCGCGCTTCGCGCGGCCTTACGGCGGGTGGCCCCGCGGTACTGGTGATCGAAACCCGCCAAAACAGCATGTAGGCCATTCGGATGCCGTCTTTTTCCTGTTTTTTGCGTGCTTAATTCCGCTTTGCGCGAACGCGGGCATGGCTTAAACTTTGAGTCGTCATAATTCCAATCCGGGCGCGACCCCCGTCAGGGCCCGGTCGAACCCATTACGACCCGTTTGGTGGCGCCTGCCGATGATGTTCCCACGCTTTTCATTCCGTTTGTCTTTGAAACCTCTTCTTGGTCTTGCGCTGGCGGCGGCTTTCGTGCTCACGTCCTGCGCCGATTATAAAAAGGCGAACGACGCAATTGAAACCAATCAGGCCACTGCCGACCGTGCATTGGAGGCGATCAGCCCCAAACAACCGCCGGCACAGACGCTGGAAATCGACAGTCGGCCCTATTACGGATCCAGCGCGGTACCGATTGCCAACGGCTCGCCCCTGCCTCCGAAATTCGAGCAGTCGAACTCCATCGTCATGACCTTCGCCCGTCCGGTCACCATGGCGGAACTGGCGCGCATGGTGCAGTCCGTGACCGGGTTGCGCGCGCAATCCATGGCACGCAACGAAAGCAGCAGCGCCGCCGGCGATTCAGCCGCCAGCAGCGCCGCCAGCCTGACATTCCTGCCAACCGGCGGCGAACAAGTCGCGGGCGGGCGCATCGTGTGGCAGGGTCGCCTTTCGGACCTGCTCAACCAAGCGGCCGACAATTTCGATGCGGACTGGACCTTTGACGGCTCCACCATCACCTTCGCACAAACCGTCACCCGGACCTTCATGCTGCACGCGCTGGCCAGCGAAATGTCGGTCAACGGCTCGGTTTCCGGTGGCGCGGGGCAAGGGGATTCCGGCGCTCTGCCGAAAGAGGACATTTCCTCGAAAGTCTCGATCAAGGTCTGGGACGAAATCAAGGATGCGGTTTCCACCATCATCGGTGATTCCGGCAAGGCCGCATTTTCGCCGTCGACCGGGACGATCACCGTTACGGGTTCACCCGACGCGGTACGGCAGGTCGAATCCTACCTGAACCAGCAGAACGCCATGCGTTTGCGCCGCGTCGCGGTCGCGGTCAAGGTGCTGTCGATCACCGCCAACAACGACATGGATCTTTCTGCCGACGTCACCGGCATCCTGAAACGCGCATTCGACCAGGCGTCCCTGCGCACCGTCGGCGGCGCAACATCGGGCATCGCCATCGGCGTCCTGAAAAAGCCCATCGGCATTGAAAGCTACACACCCGGCGACGGCAGCGACGGGGACATGATCCAGTCGGACCGGATCGTTTCCGCGTTCAAGGCCGACCGCAACATCGGTCGCGTGTCGGTGGTGCATTCGGGCGCGATCGTCACGCTTTCGGATCAACCGGCGCCGCTTCAGGTCGGGCGTCAGATCTCGTATCTTGAACGCACGTCATCAACCACCGGAGACACAACGGGCAGCGGCTCGGTCAGTCTTGAGCCTGGTACGGTCAATACCGGTTTGATGATGACCATCCTGCCGCGCATCGTCGAAAACAACCGCATCCTGATGCGGCTGTCCGTTGCCCTGACCGACGCGCCGCAGCCCTTCGCCACATACGGATCCAGCGCTTCCGGCGTTTCGATCCAGCTGCCAGAAGTCAACACCACCGGGTTCATGCAGAACGCCGTGATGACGTCGGGTGAGACGCTGGTGCTGGCCGGGTTCGAAAAGAACCTTGATTCCAATACCGATGATGGCACACCGTTCCTGCCCTTCTTGGGTGGCAAGCGCAGCACATCGCGCACGCGCGAAGTGACCGTGCTTTTAATCACTTCAGAAATTCTGCCCGAAGATCCGATCACAGTGATCGGCAACTGATCCGGGCAGCAGACCGACCATGGCCCGCGACGACGAGCAAAACCAGGACAAGGATTTCCTGGACATAGATCTCGACGAACCGATGGAATCGATCCTCGGCGCGGATTTGCTTGCCGAAATCGAAGGCCAGCACGGCGCCGACGAAGGTGCGGATGATGGCGGCAAGACCCTGGCCGCACCAAGCCGAAACATTAAGGTGGCGGGTGACGGTGTCCTTGTATTCGACAACAAGCGTTATGCCGTCGGCCTGAACTGGCTGATCGCCGAAGAGGAAGGCGACACGGACCTGGCCATGCAGCGGGCCAAGGAGTTCCGCGCTGATTTCTACGTCCTGCGGCAAGGCATCGTTTCCCAGCACGGTTTCGGGTATCTGTCCAAGGGGCATCGGCTTGGCCTGCCTGCACTGGCCGGTGCCGCAGCGGACGCGCTGGTCGGCGAATGGCACGGGGTTTTCGTCGCCGACAATGGCTGGTGGTATGTTGCCGTGCACAGCGACAACATCGCGCCGGAAGGGGACATCCTGTTCCAGTCCGAGGAAGCCGCCTACAACCATTTCATCGCCCAGAACGAGAAATACCGCTGGCCGCGGTCCTATGCCCCTGAAAGCTGGAATATACCCGATTGCACGGGCGGGATCCCCCTGAACAGGATTATGGGCGAGGCACAGGCCCCCGGGCTTAAACCCGTAACACTGGATGCGATCTTTTCCGGGCGCCGCAACCGAAACATGGCGCTTGGCGCGCTGGTCGCCATCATCCTTCTGGTCGTCCTCAGCTTCATGGGACAGCAAATCCTGCCTTCGCTGATTCCGATGCAGGCGCAGGTACCGGCGCCGAATATCGAAGTATCCGAGAATATCCAGGCACCGCCCAAAGAGCCCGTCATCCTTAAGGAGCAGGCGAGACAAAGCATCACCAGCATGGCCCTGCCGCTGCCAAGCGGACTTATCGCGGGGTGCCTAAGCGGGTTTTCCGCGATCACCGTATCGCTGCCCGGGTGGCAGCAGGAGACCATACGCTGCAAAGAAAGCTTCGTCGAAGGAACATGGCGGCGGACAACCGGCTCACTGAGCCTGATCGAGCCTTATCTTTCGCAGTTTCCGCAAGGGGTCGTGCGTGGATTCCAAGACAGCGACACGCTGATCGCAACGCGGCGCAATATCGGCCAGAAGACCACCGCGCCCGCGCAGGAACTTTTTGAACGCAACCACGCCATCATGCTTTTGAGTCAGCGGTTTTCCGGCATCGGCGACTTGCAAATCGAAGAAGTGACGCCCGCCGCCGGGCAGGAACTTCTGGCCCAGGTCGACGCCATGCAACAGCAGGCAGGCCTATCCATGGGTATAGGACAGGCACCGGTCGACATACGCCCCCTGACGCCGAACGACCTGCCCTATCTGGGCATCGTCCTTAAAACCAAAACGCCGCCCAACATGATGAACCGCTATTTCGACCTGCCCGGCATCATCATCAATGAAATCGGCAGCGGCAAGGACGGGGAATGGACATATCAGGGCAAGCTGATCCTGAAGCCCGACCGCCGCCTGATCGAAGCCAACAACAAAGCCCTTGCCCTGCAACAGCATTAGGAGCCGCCATGCGCCAGACCATCCTAACCAGCGTTTCGTTCCTTGCGGGCATCCTTGTCCTGTCGGGTTCCGTCCATGCACAGGATGCCGCGCCGCCGCCGGACGCCCAGTTGCAGGCACCGGGCAACGCCACGCTCGAACCCTCGCTCAACCCTGCCGCCGTTCCCGTCATGGACTCGGATAAAAAAACCGATGCCATGCCCGCGCAACCACAGGCCGCGCGCAACGGTGTCAACGGCGCAAGCGGCAATAATGCCGACCCCTGCCCCGCACCCGAAGCCGCGCTGAACCAGACGCCCGACGATCTGGCCAAGGTTCAGGCAGATATCGATCGTTTCACGCTGTGCGTCCAGCGCGCGCAGCTTCTTGAACGGCTGAATGAAAGCGCCCTGAAAAACCAAGCGGCAGAGGATGTCACCCTTGGCTATAATCCGGCATTGGCCGGTATCGCCAGCGGACAACAAAACGGGATGCCCGCCCTGCCTGCCGCCCTTGCGGCCCAGATGGCCGGCATGAATGGGATGCCCGCCCTGCCCGCCAGCGCATTGGGCACCGATGCCATGCCATCCGCCGCGCAAAAACCCACCGCCGCGCCGGGAACGAATCTGGGTACAACCGCGAATGACGGCGCAACACAGGACGCGAAGAAAGAACCAGAAAAGCCCAAAGCATGGACAATCGGCGGTATCTCGGGCGTCAGCAGCAACATGCAGGCTACGTTGATCAGCCCCGAAGGCGACGAAGTACGCGTTCATGACGGCATGCGCCTGTCGGATGGGAAGACCGTGGTCGTGCGCATTACATCCGGCGGCGTCACAACCCGCGACGCTGGCGGCGTAAAGAGTTTGGCCTGGGCCGATTTAAACAAGAACTGACGGGAAGAAAGGATCGTTTCGCATATGGCCTTCGAGCTTCTATCCCGCAAGAAAAAGACCGACGATGCGTGGGATCCGAACATTCCGCTGACAGCGGAGGACGGCCCGCTCGACCGCGGACAGCAGCTGCGCCAGATCGCCGCGTTTTACGCGGACGGCAAGCTGGTCGTTTCCAAATCGCACCAATCCAGCCCGCATATTTTGTCGCTTTTGATGGAAGCCAAAATCGCGGGCTATCCGGAACCGCAGATCGAGGCGGTCGAACTCAACCGCGTGCAGATCTGTTACGAACGCGCGGTCAGTACGTTCGATTTCCGCAACAAACACGACGAAGTGCGGATGCGGCGCGAGGTGCTCGACCTCGTCGCGGACATGGCCAAGCGCCGGGTGTCGGATATCCACGTCGTGGTGTACGAACAATCTTGCCTTGTCCGGGCGCGGGTCGCGGGGGCAATGGAATATATCGCGGAATGGCCGCCGGAATACGGGCATTCCTTCTGCGCAGCAGCGTTCACCATGGCGGACGCCGCCGACGTCAACTACCAGCCCTATGAATACCAGGGCGCGCGGGTGTCAAACCGCAAAGACCTGCAATTGCCGGACGGCGTGATCTCGCTGCGTCTGCAGTTCAACCCCACCGTGTACGACGGGCGCGCGATGATCATGCGTATCCTGTACAACACGGACGACAAAACCGCAGGCGACGTGACCGCGCTGGGCTTTACGCCCGAGCAGCTTGAGGATTTCGAGTTCCTGCGCTCGAAACCCTACGGTATCAACGTCGTGGCGGGGCCCACGGGTCATGGCAAATCGACGACCCTGCAACGCAACATCATCGCGATCTTGAAGGAATATAATTACAACATCGCGTTTTATACGGTGGAAGATCCGCCGGAATACCCGATTCAAGGTGCGGTACAGATGCCGGTGACCAACGCCAGCACGCAGGAAGAGCGGGCGGCGCAGTTCACCAAGGCGATCGCCGCGGCGATGCGTTCCAACCCGGACCGGATGATGATCGGCGAGGTACGCGACGAGGCTTCGGCCCAGCTGGCTTTCGAGGCGGCGATGACCGGCCACCAGGTATGGACGTCGCTGCACTCAAACGACGCGATCACCATTCCGTTCCGTCTGCGCGACCTGCATGTCGAGGATTACAAACTGTGCGACCCGACATTGATGACGGGCATGGTCTCGCAACGCCTGGTGCGCAAGCTGTGCAAAAGCTGCTGCATGCCGATCGAGGAACGAGAACTGAATTACAACCTGATTTCGCGCCTTGAAACCGCGGAAGTGCAGGTTGAACGTCTGCGCAAGCGCAACCCGCAAGGCTGCAGTGCATGCAACGGCACAGGATATGCCAGCCGAACCGTGGTTGCCGAGGTCATTATTCCGGATCACACCTTCATGGAACTCGTCAAAAAGGACCAGAAGCAGGAAGCCGAGCAGTACTGGCTTACGCAGCTCAACGGACGCAACATGATGGAGCACATGGTCGACCGGCTCCGCGCGGGCGAGGTCGATCCCGGCGATGCCGAACGCGTGGTCGGCCCCATCATCCTGCCCAAACGGCGTGGCTGAGGCGAGGGCGTCGGAATGGCAAAAAAAAAGAACGACCTTTTCTTTCAGCTTTCGATCAAGTTTGAGTTCAACGGCGCACAGCGGATGCGCTTTTACACCAAGCTGGTGCAATTGCTTGAGAACGGAGTGTCGCTGGATACCGCGCTTGGACAAATTCAAAGCATCTCTGCGCGCAAACGCAATTCCGCGCTGCCCAAGCTGTACAAGAAATGGCGCAACGACGTGGCCGAAGGGATCAATTTCGGTCAATGCCTGGCGCCCTATGTGCCAAGCTCGGAGTCAATCCTGCTGGAAACCGGCGCCAATTCGGGAAAGCTGATTCGCAGCCTGCACAACGCCGCCGAATCCATCGAAAACCAATCCAAGGTCAAAAAGGCGATCATTACGGCCGGCGCCTACCCCGCCGTGCTTTTGGGCATGTTGATCGCGGCGATGCTTTTGTCCGCATATAAGGTGATTCCGACTTTCGAGGAGATCATTCCGGTCGATCGCTGGGAAGGCATCGCGTATTTTGTCGCCAAGACCGCGGAATTCATTCGCGACCAAGGCTTTTTCATTCTTGTCACGGTCGTATCGATCGGGCTTATCATCGCCTATTCCATGCCGCGATGGACGGCCAAGGCACGTATCAAATTCGACCGGTTCGTGCCGTGGAGCCTTTACAAGATGTGGCAAGGTTCGGCGTTTCTGCTGTCGGTCGCAAGCCTGATGAGCGCCGGGGTCAAGCTGGATGAAGTCAGCCTTGCACGGATATCGCGCCAGTCCGACCCTTATCTGAAACAGCGGGTACGCGCGATTCAAAAATATATCGCGTCGGGCGAAAACCTGGGCGATTCGTTATACAACTCCGGATATGAATTCCCGGATTCCGAAATCATCGGCGATCTGCAGATTTACGCCAAATTGCGTGGATTCGACCAGAATTTGATTCGCGTCACCCGCGTATGGGTGGACGGGCTGGTCGACCGGGTCAACCTGGTGATGAAAACCGTCAATTTCGTCATTCTGGTACTGATCGCGGTGGTTATCGGATGCCTGATCGTGTCGTTTTATTCCGTCTTCCAGCAAATCCAGTCGCAACAACAGTGATGCGACAGATCCGCGCAGGCAGGGGGGTTGTTGACAGAGTTTTAAAACACTTCACAATAATCTGGTCCTAATCCGGGCGCATTATCATAACAAAAACATGCGCCCAGCCGTTTTCAAACCTTGAGGAGAGATGAACCAATGATTTCCAAACAGACACGCAAAAGCGGGATGAAAGGCTTCTCGCTGCTTGAACTCCTGCTGGTGGTCGCCGTCGGCGCGGTCCTGATCCTCGCGGGTCTGGGCGCTTACCGTCTGGTATCCGAGAACAACAACACCAACCAGGCCAGCCGCCAACTGGCTACGCTCAAGCAACAGGTGCAGCAAACGTTCCAAGGCCAGACCGGTTATCCCGCCACGGCAAACCTGCTGACCACCATGAACAGCCTGAAGGCGGTTCCGAGCGACATGGCAATCGTCGGCCTTGCCGCCGGCACGCTGAAAGGCGCGCTGGGTACGGTTACGCTTGCCTCGCCCGCCGCAAACTCGACCACCTTTACCATCACCATGGCGGGCGTGCCGCGGTCGGCCTGCGTGAAACTGGCGCAATCCTTCAATCAGGACAATTCCAGCGACACGACCGGCGTTTCGATCGGTGGTACGGCCATCGCCTCGGGCGGATTCACCCAGACGGCGCTTTCGGCATCTTGCGCCGCCGCTGGCAACGCGATGATCTGGACCTTCCAGTAAGCCCATCACAAATTTCACGAAAAAGGCCCCGGAAGGGGCCTTTTTTATGTTAGAATCTCTCATACTCCAGCCCGCCGATCGGTGGGATTTTATACAATCTTTAAGGACCTTGGATTTACAATAATCCTATTATGATACGGGGACAGGCAGGGTTGTTCGGTCATCCCGGCATTACCGGGCGCAATCGGCAGCGAGGCTTCTCGCTTTTGCTGGCGCTTTTGTTCATGGCGGTTTTCGGCGCCGTACTGGTGGTCATCGCCCGGTACAACAGCGGCGAACCCCGACAAAACCTGGCCAAGGTCACGGGCTGGCAACTGGTCGAAATCGGCAAAGCCGCGCGTCTTTACACCCGCGACCAGTTCGTCGCCGATCCAACCCTACCCAACACGCTGGCGGCAGCGGCGCAACTCGTTTCCCTTCAAACCCTGAAAAACAAAGGTTATCTGCCGCAGAATTTCGCACGAACCACCGGCGGCCTTGATTACAACGCGCTGGGGCAACGGATCATCATCGTCATGGTCAACTGGTCACCCAGCGGGCTTGGCGGCCCCCCGAACGACCCAAGCACCGTACCCGCCAGTTTCGTATTCTTCGCACCCGGCGGTAAAAGCAATCCGGAATTGATGCTGCGTACGATCCAGACCGCCAAGACTTACGGTGCCGCCGTCACCGGCCTTCTGTTCGACGACGCGGGTAACAACCTTTCGAGCCAGTGTAAGGGCGCCGAGGCCGCATCGTTTTGGGATTCCGGTTGCCTGACGCAAACAGAATTTGCCGCAATGATGAACGGCATCCTGCCACCGGGTTCGAACCAAGTAACGGGAGGCAGTCTGGTCATTCCATCATGGAAGGCCGTTCAACCGGATTTGCGCGCGGTTATGCGCTATCCCCAGCCGGAAAATCCCGGTTTCGCCACCATGCTGACCGATTTACGCATGGGCGCACCGACCGACCCTACCGCAAAATGCACCGCAACGGCCGATCAGGTCCAGATCACCACCGTGGATGCCGCCGGAAATCCGGTCAGCGTCAATACCGGCGTGTGCGCGGTGACATCGGACAATGCGACGACCGATCGCCGCTTCGACATCGATAAGATCGCCAACGTGCAGGCCGACCGACTGGTCGCCGAGCCACAGACACAGGATTATAACGCAGCGGCGGAAACCGCCAATATCGGCACGGCCAACGACGACGCGCTGTATATCAGCCAGGGTTTAACACTGGGCAACGATCTGCGCGTTTACAACACCAAGCCGCTGCCCAGCGGCGGCGCGCACCCTGCCAGCGCGCGGCTTGAAATGGCAAGCACCGCCGTGGTCGAGCGCAACGCCTATACCTATGCCAAGGATGTCACCCATGCGGGCGTCGCCACGATTGATCAGAACGCGCAAGCAAAAACATTGCTGAGCGATTCGCTGACCACCAACCAATTTACCTCGACCGTTGCGGGCATCTCGGGTGCCGCGCCGCAGATGGAAGTGGCTACTCATACAACCCTGTCCGGCAACCTGACAGTCATGGGACAGCCGGACGCCGAACTTTTGTCCGACACCGTCGACGCGCCATCGGCGCTAACCACCGCGACCGACAATACAGGCAAGGTTCAGATCACCGGTATCACCCAGATGAACGGATCAACCATGACCATCAACGGGACGACCACGCCCGATAGCGGTTATACGACGCTGGCCGGCGAGATCGCCAACGCGGGCAACGTATACGTTCAAGGGGATACCGCGGGCAGTTCGACCCAGGACCTGAAATTCCTGGCGGGCAGCCGGTCACTGTCAGTAACGGGCACGAAAAACTACGCCGGCGGCGCGCTACCGGTGGTTTCCACGACAGGCTTTTGCAAGGAGGGCGTAAATGTCGCCGGCGGTTGCCCCGATCGCCAGTACACACCGCCGACCATCACGCCATGACAAAAGCGCAGCCCATGACCACCCTACGCGCACGCGATGCCGGCTTTACCCTGCTGGAGCTTTTGCTGGCCGTATCACTGATCGGTCTTTTGCTGACCGGCATGTATCAACTGTTCGATAGTTGGCTGCAACGTTCGATAGACCGTTCCGCCGCGCTTGACATGCTGCGCGTGCAGACCGCGGCCGAGGATTACGTGCGCGCCCATTTCGATACAATCAAGGATGACGGAACGACGACCTTCGTGGAAATCGGCCTGACCACGCTGCGAACGGAACAATATCTGCCAACAGGCTTTACTGGCGTCAACGCGTTGCACCAGCCGATCCGGGTTTTTTACCGCAACCAGAGCGTATTCAAGGTCGATCCGGCGACGGGCGCCGATTACACCGACGTCGACGGCAACAAGATCAGAATGCCAAGCGTCGAGGTGGTAACGGTGTCGGACGGCGCCTTAAAAGTCGCCAACCAGCGTCTGCTCGACATCGCGCGGGCGGGCGGGCCGCGCATGGGCGTTTCAACCGACATGGTGATGCCGGGCGCAACCTTCGCGGGGCGGATTACCAGCGTGCTCAATCAATGGTATGTAAACCGCACTGATATCGCAGGGTTGAGCGCGCCAAGCGCCAGCGCCGGTTACATCGCAGCCTATGGCCGCGTGAACAACGAGGACCGGGACCCCAACGATCGCTGGCTTTACCGCGTGGCGGTCGACGACAGGCCGGAGTTGAACCGGATGCTGACCAACATCCACATGAATGACAACGAATTGCAGAATGTCGGCACGATGGTTGCGGACAGGGTATCGGTTACCGGATCCGCCGCGTTTCGCGGTGCCACGGACGGTACGACCGGCGCGAGCGCGCAGGCGATGACGGTCGAGCAAGCCTTACGCGTCGACGGTCCGGACGAAAACCGTTTCGATATGAAGGAAGGCGACGGCACCGGATGCACATGGGGCGGCGGCGCCAACCGGACGCTGAGCGGTTCAGGATGCGCCATTACGGGGGGCGAGCTTCAGGTCGTGGGCGAGGCGGGCGACGCCAATCTGCACCTCACCAACTCGCTTCTGGCGGATGGCAGCGTCATTACCGATAAAAGCACCATCAACATGACTACGTCGAACGGGATTTCGACTTTCGACACCGTCAACGGCAATACGATGCAGGCCTCGCACAGCGTCACCGCGCCTCTGACGCAAATCCACGGTGCCAGCGTCAACACGCAGGAACTTCAATCCGGTACGTTCTCGATCGCACACGGCGCAACAATCGAAAACGGTCTGGTCGCGGCACAAATCGACGGGGCCGGAAGCCACTATTATGCGGCCAAGCAAATGGATGTCGGCAACGCCGCAGAATTTACCGGTTCGCTTTACGCAGACGGCGCGACGGCAAGCAGTACGCTGTATATCCAAAATATCAGCGGTGGGTACCAGGACGCGGTTTTAAACCGGCATGTCACCTGCACACAGGCAAACGGCGCGGTGTATTGCGAACCCATCGGCACAACAAACTGGCCCGGCGGCGTATATCGCGAGGATTGCAGCTATATCCCCAACGGATACAGGTGTCTGCATTATAAATACGGCGTGTATTTCGGGCATTGCGATTTTACCCGCGGGCGCGAGTCGGACGGCCGGGCATCATGGAGCAGCGCATGTTACCCAACATGACCGGGCACACAGTCCACATATCGCCCGTACGGCGGGCACAGGCCGGTTTTTCGTTGCTGGAACTTCTGCTTTCGGTGGTGGTCTTCTTTGTGCTGCTGCTTGCGATTTTCGACCTGCTGCAAAACTACACCGCAAAGGAACAGGGGCGCGCCGCCGCCGCCTATATGGCCAATATCGCCGACGCGATGGGGCAAATTCTTTCGGATACCGACAATTTTAATATCCTGTACGACGCGGCCATCGCAACGGGGGGCGGGTATGAGCTGACCGTTGATTCAAATCCGGGCACCGCCAACAACATCGCGGCACCATCTTTCAAGGTCGGCGCGAAATACGTACAGGGCGCACGCACGCTGAATGGAAAAATCATCGCGCTTTCACCCTTGATGACGCGCGTCAGCATCCTTTTGCGTGTGACCAGCGGACCACCCAATCCGCGGGCGATGGAAGTTCTGATCGCCACGCGTACACCACGGCCGGACAAGATCATCGAACGCGCCGCCATCGAATCCGGGCCCGCGGGCGGTATCATCCGCAGCTATGCGGACAAGGCAACCGCCGTGGCGAGCAGTGTATTCTCCAGTTGGTCCGTCACACCGTCCACCGGGTTGCAGCAAACCAACTGGTATCTGAACGACATCAACGCAACGCTGGATTCCACGACGCAGGGCAGCTATCTGGTGTATTACCGATATTACAACATGCAGGATCTGGCCGGCGATTATCTGTACCGTGCCGACGGCGTCGACGGCGCCACCACCAATTACGAGCGCAATACGATGCATGCCGCTTTGAATATGGGGAACAACAACATCGCAGGCGCGGACAACGTCAATATCGGCAACGGCACGGGCAAAGCATTTGTCGCCGCCGCGGACGGGACGAACGCGCTGTGCGACGGCAGCGTTCTGTGCGTCAACGGGACCACTTCGCTGAAAGGCGCGGGCGTCGTGGCCGGCAACATGAACACCACGGGGTCCGGCTTCGTCGCCGATTCCATGTTGGCCAGCAATATGCGGGTACAAAACGGCCTGACCAGCGCGCAGCGCAATGATTACAACGCGCAAAGCCTGTTCGTGGTCGACGGCGGCCCCGGCAATAACGGCGGCGGCGCGTTCGACCGGGTCACCGTAGGCAATGTCGGCACGTTCACCGACGGTTCGACCGTACAGGATGGAACACTGACACATACCATCGCGACGGATGTCGCCATGCCTTCGGGCGGCGTGCTTGAGGCCGATACACTCGACGCACGGCGCATATCGGCACAAAGCGCCACGACAAATACATTCTATGCGGCCGACCAGCTCAAAGCCGGAATTATTAAAAACGGTGATGTGAATACCGCCAGCGGACGCGCCGCTATCATCGATATCCACGATAGCGGCAATCTGGTTTACGGCGGGAGCATAAGCCGGACGCTGAATGCCCCCAATATCACCATCACCCCCACGCCATCGACCGCCCCCGGCGCCGCTGGCACCGGGTTGACCACCAGCACGTTCGGCGCCTGTAATTCCGGCTGCGGAGACTGATGCGGCTTTGTATGGTCGCTCAGACGCCGCTCAGGCTTCGCTCGCATAAGCTCGCGCGGCGGCCGTCGCCGCCGTATCAGGTAATAAACGGACGGCAACAAGGCGTTGTACAGACGTGCGGTTCGGGATTACAATAAGCAGCGAAGCAACCGTCATTCCCGCATGCCCTTCATGATTCGGATTTTCCATCTCCCCGCCGGACTTGCGGCGCTTGTTCTGGCACTTGGCCTTGTTTGGCCCGGGTCGGTGCGGGCGAACGAAACCCTGCCAAGCTTCAATTTGCCCAGCGTAATCACACCGGGCGACGTCGACGGGTTATCCGTCGATTTCGACGATGCCTTTGATTCCATCGAAAGCCCTTATCTTTCCGATACGATCAAGATGCAGTACCAGATCAGCCTTCTGGACAAGCTGATTGAGCGGCAATCAAAACTGGAACAGATCGCCACATCCTATGACGCGCTGGGCATTCCGTTCACGCCACCGCCACCGCCGCGTGGCATTTGCGTTCAACTGCCTGCGAACGCGCCCTGCCTGAAGGCCTATCCCGATCTATACAAGGGGCTGATCGCAGAGCGAAAAACCCATTACGATGACATGAAGAAAAAGATCGAGGCCGAGGCCGAGGCTGCCGCCAGGCGCATGGGGCTGCCGGTTCAAAGCGCCTCAGCCGCCAATGATCCCGCCGCGGCCGCACGCGCCCGCAAGGAAGAAGCGGAGCGCAAAGCCAAGGAAGAAGCCGCCGAACGCAAGGACCGTTACCGCTGGACCGACGTTACCTGTCTTACAGGTTCATGTTACGGCGTGTTGATCAAACCCAAGGAAGACGGCTACCGCGTTACCGTCAGGCCAGGCACACGCTTGCCGGATGGCACATTGGTCCAGCAGATATCGACCAGCGGTATTCGCATTTCCCTTAAGGGCGATGTCATCGACGTGCGCCCAGCGCCGGGCGAAGGCGCGAACACGGCCGCATCAGGTGCCAATGCCGCAGCGCCGGCAATTCAGGAAAACAACGTTGGCGATGCCATGAGGGCGGCAGATGCCGAGCGCGCACGACGCACGCCATCGCCGGATTTCGGCCCCACGCCGACATCAAGCCAACAATTGACCAGTTCAATCGTGGCAAATGCCCAAAACGGTGCAAACACAACATCTACGGACGCCCCGGCATCCGCGGCGCCATCCGGCGCAACGTCCGGCGGGCAAACCGTGTCGCAGCCGACGCTCGGCCCTTCCGGGCTTTTTTAAACGCTTATCCGCCGTACAGATACCGTGCCAGGCTGAGCTGGCTTAGGATCGACGTCACCTGATAGGACGCTTGTAACTGCGTCTGGAGCGTCTGGAACTTCACCACCGCATCGGTCGTATCGGCAGCTTCCGTGTTTTCCAGTATCTGCTGAAGGTTCTGCTTGTCATCAAGGTGGTTCTGTTTCACCACGTTGAGCTGCTGCGAGGCGGAAGCGATCTTGGTCGAGTCGTTGCGCAGGTCGTTCACGCCCGACTGAACCTGCGCGTAAAGCGAATTGAGTGCGTCGTAAAAATTATCCTTGGTCGGCACGTCGGTGCCTTCGGAGGGAAACTGGATATTGGCGATGGCGCGGATCGCGTTCACGACTTTCTTGAACCCCGGGCTATTGGCCAGGACCGTATAGTCGACCTCGAACTGGTCGTCGGCGCGCGCGAAGACCTTCTTGGCCGATTGCAACGACGTGGAATATCCAGACTGGCTGTCGGTCATGTTATTGATTCCGTCAAGGAACTGGTCCGTCGTCACCGTGCCGTCAAGCCAGTCGCTGACACGCGCCTGAACCCCGTTGTCGGCGGCGGCCGCCCCGGAATAGGGTTTGACGCTGACATCCGAACCCGCGAACAGATAGCGGTCGCCAACCTTGGCGTTCATGTTCGCCTCGATCACCTGCAAGGCCGTGCGGGCGGCGGACTTGATGCCTTCAACGTCGAAATCCGATCCGCGCGCAAGTTGCACCGAAATCGCCTGAAGAATATTGCCCGCCTGATCGATGTTTTCCGAGATCGCGGAATTCATCTGGTCGATGTTCACCTGCGCGCTGTCGATGTTGTAGGTATAGCCGTCGATCGAGGCAAGGTCGGCGCGGTAACGCTGGATGCGCAGGCCGTCGGCGCCGTAATCCTTGAAGGTCTGGTGTTTGACGCCGGTCGTGATCTGCTGCTGGTACTCCGACATCTGCACCTGAACCTGCTTGACCCGGTCGATCAGGCTGGTCTGGCTGGCAAGCGTGGAAATATTGACGGCCATGACGGTTCTCCTTTTCCTTTAACGCATCGCGTCCATCAGGGTGTTGAGCATGTCCTGCACCACGCTGATGGTGCGGGCGGACGCGCTGTAGGCCGTCTGGATGTTGATGAGCAGCGCCATTTCCTCGTCAAGGTTGACGCCGGTCGTATCGAGATATTGTTTTTCGATGGTGGCGCGGTAATTGTCTTCCGTAGTCAACGTACGGTCGACATTGTCGGCGGCATTGGACTGGTTGCCGATGGCCTGCGTCGAATAATCGATCAGCGAGGTGGCCGTTTCGACGCCCCCGTTGAGATTTCCACCGGGGCCAAGGCCACTTACGTTGAACGGGGTGTGCTGGACCTCGCTGATCTGCATGCCGAGCGCGACCAAAGGCTGGTTCAGCCGGTCGATCAGAGTGATACTGCCACCTTCGTCGGGCTGGATCTGGAGCTTGCCGCCCACGATTTGCGCGTCGATTCCGGGCACGGCGTTGAGTTTGTCCAACAGGTCCTGTCCGGTATCGGTGGACAGGATGGTGATCGTGGTGGTGTCGTTGTTGCCTGCCGCCACCTCGAAGGACGGCGGTTGCGCCGCGGTCACGCCGGTCGCAAGCCCGAGTTCGGCCAGACCGTCCGTTCCCAGCGTCCCGCCGCCGATGGTGATGTCGCTTGACGCGGTCAAGATCAGCTGTCCACCCGAAGACAGCTGGGCCATGCCGGGAATCGCCGTATTGATCGCGGTGACAAGGCCATTTGCCGTCATGCCCGAGGTGATGGTTATGGTCTGGGCCGCGCCGGTGCCAACCTGGATCGTGAAGGTGTCGTTGGTGCCGGGATTGATGAATGTGCTGGAATCCAGCGATCCCAACGCCTGAATATTGGTATCGCCGATGACGCGCGCCTGTCCGGTCAGGCCGAGTTCGGTGAACAACGTGGCCGGGCCGGTGGAGATGGTGGACGTGCCCAATGCACGTTCATAGGCCACGTCGCCGAACGTGTTTTCGACAATCTTGGAGAGCAGCTCGCTCGACCCGCTTTGAACGGTGTTGAGCGGGTTGGTGCCGCTGCGCAGCAGGGTCAAATCCGCCGCCACGGCAGGGTTGACCACCATGTCGGCGGAAAAACCCACGTAATCCTGCGGGTTGTTGGCGGGGATGGAGCCGTCCGGCAGGGTGAAGAGTTTCAGCCCCTCGTCGTCGAAACGCATCGCCATTTTGTGCGCAAGTTCGTCCATCTGGGCCTGAAAGGTCGGCAGCGTCTGGTCGCGCAGTTCAACCAGCGCGCCAAGTTTACCGCCCAGGGCGTCATAACTGGTCAGGTCGGTGCCAGTGGTGGGGTTGCCGATCATCACAGGGTTGGCGCTGGCCGGGTAATAGCTTTGCGGGCCAAGCTGGTTTTTGGTGAAATACATCGTATTCGGCTGGGTGTCGGCCAGCAGCTGGCCCTGTTTGGTCATCACCGTGATGACACCGGTCGAATCCTTGTAGTAGGAAATGTCCATTTCCTTGGCCAGGTCGCGGACCGCGAGGTCGCGTTGGTCCTCCATGTCGGCGGTGCTGCGCTGCTGGCTGGTCGCGACCTTGATCGAGACGTTGAGATTCGCGATCTGTTCGGTCAAGGAGTTGATGTGATCGACCGAATTTTTCATTTCGGTCTGGACGTCGTTGCGCATCTGGTTGATGCCGTCCGAGAAATCCGCGAATTTCTTGATGGTCTGTGTCGCCTCGGCATAGACGTTGTCGAGCAGGTATGAATTTTCCGGCGTGTTGGCCAGCTGCGCGAACGCATCCTTGAGCTTGCCGATCTGGGCGGTAATGGTCTGTTCCGCGTCCGGCGGACCGTGCAGGTCCTGAACCTGATTGAGATAGGTGGATTTGGTGTCGAGCGCCGAAGTCAGGGAAATCTGGCTGCGATAATCGCGCAGAAGGATGTCGTTGATGCGGCGTTGGACGATGCCGACATCGGCGCCCGCGCCTTCCTCGCCGATGATGCGGGTGTATTGTTCCACATTCTTGCGCGTGTAACCGTCGGTCGAAACGTTGGCGATGTTGTTCGAGGTCACCGAGATCTGGGCCTGCGCGACGCGCAGGCCGGAAAGGGCGATGCTGAGCGGGTTGACCTGAACCATGGGCCGAATTCTCTCTTGCGTTTCAGGGCGCTGGCGCGGGCTGTCCACACCAGGGTCCGAGAACATCAATTGCAAGGAGCGTGCCACGGCACGACTAAACAGAAACCGCGCCAAAACGGCGCGGTTTGTTATTAAATATCAATGCACTATCAATTGCCTGGGGCGTTTTTGATCGCGTGGATGTTGTCCTGGATCGCATCGAACTCGTTGCGGGCGAGCAGGGAGCCGATCACGCCGAGAAGACGATTGCTGGTCTTGATCTGTTCACGGATATCGTAAAGCAGGGAAACCTGCTTCATGGCCTGGCCGACCAAGAAGGCGGTCGTCCTGAGGATGTTCACCGAACCCGAGCCGACATCACTGATGATGGTTTGGGGGTCGTTTTCGTAAACCTTGTATTGAATATACTCCAACGCCGCGCGCGACATATTATCGCCAAGGGAAAGCAGCTTTTCCTTGGCGGCACCTTCATAACCCGCACGGTTCACTGCGCCGAGCAGCGAGTTCTTGGCCGCAATCACGCCGCCTGTCGACGCCCCTGTCGACGGATTCACCGACAAGGGTGTACGATCCGAAACCTCGTCCTGAAACGGTTGCATCAGGGTATTCATGGTCGCGTTATAGGCGACCTTGTCGTTCATGGCCCTGGCCACCGCCGCCGGAAGCGGGTTTTTGTTCTGCGCATCGGTCGGAATGGGGTCGAAGGCGCGGTCGGGGAAGAGATTTGCAATGTATTGTTTTGCGAAGGTCAGACTTTGCAATTTGCTGGCGTCAAGCGACAGCGTCCAGTTGGACAGCAGGGATGCGGTCACGACATCCGCATTTTCAAGGTCCGAATTGCCGCCCGTGCAAACGGCCTGCGATGCGCCGGCATCGCCGGTTTTGACACAGGTCTGGCTTTTGCGCTGATCGATCTGCTTGAGCGCCAGATAGGCGGGGCCGCGCGAGTAATTGGGTGTCTGGGTCGAGCCGGCAGTTTCAAGCGCGGCCTGTTTTTCCAGCGAATCCCGGCCCTGTATCGCCATGATTTCGGCCGCGAGGTTGGATTGCCCCATCGAGGGCTGGATGCACATGGTGTCGGGCAGGCCGACCGCCTCGGCCGCGTTCTTGACCTGCATCTTGCTGACGTCCTGCTTGTAATTGACCTGCGCGGTCGCGTCGGCGGTGCGTACGTTTTGTTGGCCTTGAACGGCGGTGAATTTCTGCTGGTTGCCGGTCTGCATCTTGGAAAGTTCGATCAGACGCGGGAAAAAGACCTGTTCAAAATAACCGACCAGGCTGGTGTACGGGATGGGCGCCACGGGCGACATGACGGGGATGGGCGCGATATCCCCTGCTTTGCCCAACTGCATGGGTGTACCCACGGTTGCGATACCCAGAATAACCTGACGGATATTGGCGATCTGGGCGGCGGACGTGGTGTTTATGGCGGCGACGACGCAGGCGTCGCAGAATTGCGCGCGGGCGGGGCCGGTAAACACCAGCGCGCCCAGACAGGCACCGAATACACCGATTAGCCGGAGATAAGCCCTTAGACCGCCGCGCATTGATTGCCCTCGAATACCTTTTTGGTCCCTGTTTTGATTATTTTACCAAAAAAAACGGGCTCTTGGCAAAGGTTTTAGGGCCGGGTTTTAGGGCCGGGGTTTTAGGACCGAACCCGTTTTTCCAGCGCGGCCAGAATCGCATCCGGGGCGGCGTCGATGTCGAACAGGTCGACCAGCCAGCCTTCCGGGTCGCGCAAATAGGTGAACGCCGAATGATCCATCGTATATTCGCCGGGGCTTTGCGGGTCGTCGACCCGCAGGGCATAGACCTTCCACTGGGCCACCACCCGGTCGATATCCGATTGCCGCCCGGTCAGGCCGATGATCGCGGGATCGAACATCGAAAGATACTGTTTCATCACGTCCGGGGTGTCGCGATGCGGGTCGACGGTCACGAAAATCGGCGCGATACGGGCTTTTTTGTCCGGCGGCAGGTGCGCCAGTATATAAGCCAGTTTCTGCAGCTCGCCGGGGCAAATGGCCGGGCAATGGGTGAAGCCGAAAAATACCAGCTGGTATTTATCGTGAAAGGCATCGGCAGGCTGGATCGCGCCGTTTTGGTCGAGCAGACCCGCGAAGTCGCCGCCGAAAGGCCGCGGTTCAAGGGCGGTGCCGCCAGCGGGGTCGAGCAGGCCGCGATCGCGGATCTGGACATAAACCACCGATGCGACCAGCGCGAAGCCGAACAGAGCGATAAAAACAAGGCGGAGGATGCGGGTAGAGGCGGGATTCACGCCCCCCGGTTTACAGCACGCCCAGCATTTCGGCAACCAGCGGGTGACGCACGATATCGCAGGCCTTGAGGGTGACGACGCCGACATTGCCGACGCGCGCGAGTTTGTCTGCCACCTGCGCCAAGCCTGACATGCCGGGCAGAAGGTCCGATTGCTCGGGGTCGCCGGTCACCACCATGGTCGAGTTCCAACCAAGACGCGAAAGCAGCATTTTAAGCTGTTGATACGTACAGTTCTGCGCTTCGTCCACCACGATGAAGGCGTTGTTGAGGGTGCGCCCGCGCATGAAACCGATGGGCGCGATTTCGATCGTGCCGTCATCCATGTACTGGCGTACGCGCTTGCCGCCCAGCCGGTCACCCAGCGCGTCGTACAAGGGGCGCAGGTACGGCGCCATTTTCTCGTGCATGTCGCCGGGCAGGAAGCCGATGCTTTCCCCGGCCTCCATCGCAGGCCTTGAAAGGATGATGCGGTCGATACGCCCGTCCTCCAGCGCCTCGACGGCGGCGGAAATGGCGAGATAGGTCTTGCCAGTGCCGGCGGGGCCGATGGCCAGCGTCATTGCATGGCCGAGAATCGAATCCATCAGGATTTTCTGGCCTTCCGTGCGCGGGCGCACGCGCTTGACGTAGGACTGGTCGCGGTTGCGGTCGATGTCGTCGGCCAGCGGATCCCAAACATCATCCGTAAAGGCCGGGGCCCCGGTCGGCTTGCCGCCTTTGATGCTGCGGAATTGCGCCTGTTTTTCTTTCCGGGACATTCTGGACATCGGGACCTCGTTTTCCGTTCGGGTTGTTTATGGATTTTTGGGCACTTAAGACAAAAAAACCTCCGGGACGGAGGTCATAAAAATCAGCGTTCGGGCAGGGGTCGCACCGGAAGCGGTGCAAAAACAGATTTCGGGATGGCCGCAGGACAGGAAGGTCAATGGCGAGAGATCCGAAAAAAGGCGGGAAACTGCGTACTTAAGGTGATTCTATCTGAATCGCCTGATTTTGACACGCTTTATGTGCGCTGCGACAAAGAAGCGCGGGCGCGGGTGATGCCCGCACGGATGGAGGCCAGAAAACCGTCGCCCTTTTCCAGCGCGATGGTTTCGATACCAGCCGCCGCCAGCCGGTCGAGATCACGGATCAGGTCCAGTATCTCGGCCCGGTCGAGCGCGGCGGCCGCCGCGTCCAGCGCGGTCGGCGCAGGGGTGGTAACCGGGGGCGGGGATGAAGCAGGCGTAACGCCGGCGCGCTTTTGATAAGCGCTGGCCGCAGCCTGTTGCGGGGTCGGCGTATGCGGCGGTTCGTGTACGGGCGCGGCGGGCGGCGGCTCCGGCGGCGGCGGTCGGTCGGCCAGACTCATCAGGAAGTTACGCAGGGCAGGAACCGAGACTTCGGCCAGATCCTCGTACGGATCGCGGGTTTCGGCTTCCTCATCCCGTTTCTTTTTTTGCTTATAGAATTCGGGATCGTGATGAAGGATGTCCTGCCTTGTGTCGGTATTCTCGGTCCGGCGGGGCTGACCGGGCGGCGGTACGGGCGGGAGCTGGTCGATCCCCGACATGCCTCGCTACATCCCGCTTTTAAGGTTGAGAAGGGACGTATCCTCCTTCGGTTTGTACCAATCGGCGCGGTGCATCCACAAAAGTTGGGCGTCGCCTTCCTTGCCCGCCCACAGGCGTATTTCACCGATCTCCGCCAGCATCAGCCAATAGGATTTGCCGTCATGGACGAAAGGCGTTTTGGCGTCGGCAACCGCAGGTTTCAGGATCAGTTCGGCGGTGGCCGCGGTGCTGGTTGTTTTTTTCAAAATTTCGTCCATTTGCTGCCGGGTCAGCGGGATTTTTGAAAACCGCGCGATATCCTTGGGCACGATGGCGATATTTTCCCCGTAAATGGCGAAGGAAAAAAACGTCTTCGGATTGAATTCGGGCAAGGTCAGTTGTTCGTTGATGGTCGAATAATTGGCAAGGTTGACCGATGTATGCACCACGATCGGCTGGGACGAATCCAGGTCAGCCCAGGTCTGGCGCAGGCGGTTGTTTTCACGGTTGATGATCGAGTCGCGGTCGACCTCCTTGGCCTTGTTAAGAAACGGCGATTTTCCGGCCAAAGCCGCAAAATCAGGCTCGATCCCCGCGATTTTGTCGAAGATCATCAAAATATGTTCGGGATGGGTCGGCTGCATCTGGGCAAGCATCAGCAGCGGCGGCGCGGGGGATTTATCGGCAGGCGCGCTGTCCGCCCATGCGACCAGCGCCGGACACAGGACAAGTGCGAACGCCAAAATCAGGAACCGGCCTGTGATGCGTGTCGACATGGATATGTTCATTTCCCTGATTGCCTGATTGTCCTAGCATAAGCGGAAAGCCGAAACGTTGCCAGAGACTCGTGATGGACACAGAAAACAGGCCGGGCAGGCATAAGGGACAAAAAGCCTCGCACACGGATGCGGAGGACGCGTTACTGTGGGCGCATGTCGCCGCCGAGGTCACGCCCCTGCCGGGGCGGACGCGACCCGCAAAACCGGTTTTTATCGCAGATTCACCGGTCAGGACGCATGGTTCGGGCCTTTCCCGCGCCGCGCCTACGAAAACCCAAAAAAGCGCGGAGCCCGGCCGCGAGCTGGATGCGCGCACGCGCCGCCGATTCGAGCGCGGGGGAATGCCGATCGAGGCCGTACTGGACCTGCACGGGTACGGGCAGATGGACGCGCGCGAGGCGCTGCACGGTTTTCTGGCGCAGGCATGGGCGCGCGCGGCGCGGTGCGTATTGGTGATTACCGGCAAGGGCTTACGCAACGAGGGGGTCCTGCGCACCCGGTTGCCGGAGTGGCTGGCGGACGGGGCGGTGCGCCGCATGGTGCTGGCGCACGCGCCCGCACGCGCGCATGGCGGCGCGGGTGCGTTCTATATCCTGTTGCGGCGCAGGCGTGAATGTGGCCCATAATGAAGGGGCATCCGCGCGAATAACTTTGTTTTTACATAGGGCATAAAATCGCATGACTTTTCTTGCGCGCCTTTATGATGAAGAAACAGGCCGGTTCCGTGTCATCGCACCGGGTGAGGTAAGCCGCGCCTTCGCCCGCGCCAATCATATCGTCTGTCCGCACACGGGATGCAACGCGGAAATGCGCCCGATCGGGGCCGCGATGGCAGAGGGACACACGGTATTGCGGCGCACGCATTTCAACACCAAAGACCACGAAACACACGCCCCGGACTGTCCGGAAGGCGGCAGAACGAAAACCCTTCAAACCATCAAATCCCTTTGCGGTGCGCTGGAAGGCGGCATTCCGATTCTGCTCAACCTGAATTTCGATACCGGGCTGAACCTGAAAAAGCCCGTCAGCGACGAAACCCGAAGCGTGGGTACGTCGTGGCTTGGCGCATGCATGCCGTTCGCGGTCTGGGTCAAAGACCAGTACGCGCATCAACACGATCGGCCGCAAGCCTATGTCAGCGCCGCCATGCACGACACAAGCGAGGTGATGCAAACCATCGATAAAATCGCCAAATACGGCGACGGCACCGGTCTTGGCCATGTCTGGGTGCGTACGGGCGATACCGTACAGCGGCTTTCGTATTTTGCGCTGTACGACAACACCGACGCGATCAAGCAGATGGTGCGCATGATGGCCGAGCGTTACGATCCACGGTTCGCGACCGTACAGGCGGCGCCGAAGCTGGTTTATTTTGCCCCCGCGCGCGAACAGGACAAGATGGGGTTCGGCCGGCTTAAATCCGTACGTGGGCGGCAGATCAGTAGTCTTTTGCCCGTCGCGCATCATTACAATCTGCATGTCCACCTGCCCCGCGATACCGCGCGGGCGCGATTCACGGAACATGGCGGGCGCAGCACGGTCATCGCCCGGCCATATCTGTGGGCCGAAGACGCGCGGCGGCTTAACGACGCCTTTCGCACCGGTGAGGGATTAAGTGGGAATTATCCCGTTAAGCTGTTTTTTCAGGTGGTCGAGGATGCGCAATTCATCCCGATCGACCGAGTGCCAGACGCGCAGCTCGCGTTCAATTTCGCGGCGCAGGCAGACCGACAACCGCGGCTGGCGGCGAAACGGGTAGAGCCGGATTGGGTCCGCAGAGGACCGCGCGCGCCCTGACCTTTCATATTTTCGCCGCAACGCGATAGATTTCGTTTCCGCCGCAACGCGATAGATTTCGTTTCCGCCGCAACGCGGCAAAGCTTTCCTTTTTTTTCACGTTTTCGGCGCTATTCTATGAGTCATGGATGTATCGACCCAACCAAAAGCCGCGCCGCTTTTATCCGTCGCGCTTACGCTCGACCCCCTAAGCGAATCGGATTTACAGGACCTGTGCGACGCGACCGATGCCGCGATCAAGGCGGGCGGCGGGTTCGGATGGCTGGATTTACCCGCGCGGGAGGTTCTGGAGCGGTTCTGGCAAGGCGTCATCGTCATGCCCTTGCGGCAGTTATTCGTGGCGCGGCTGGACGGGGTGATCTGTGGCTGCTGCCAATTGATCCGCCCGCCCCAAAATAACGAGGCTCAGCGCCACGCAGCGCAGATCACGGGCCTGTTCGTCACGCCCTGGGCGCGCGGACACGGGTTGTCGCGGATGCTGCTTGAAGCCGCCGAGGCACAGGCCGCGAAACTGGGGCATAGCGTCATCAATCTGGATGTACGCGAAAGCATGGCCCACGCCATCGCCCTGTACGAAGGGTCCGGCTATGTGCAGTTTGGCACCCACCCGTATTACGCGGTGGTGGACGGGCAATTCGTGGCCGGGCGGTATTACACCAAAAAGCTGGACGCTTCTTAAACACGCACATGCCCGCTATACTGGCGGCGCATGATTCTTACGGATATCTCCCCTTTCTTCGCGCGCGATGCGCGGCTTCTGGCCGATTACGCGGGCCGCGACACGTTGTGGCGGGCGCAGGCGCAAGACGCGCTGGCGCAATATGCGCGCGACCTGCCAACGGACGACGCGATCGGCGCGATCCAGCAGGCGCGGCGCGTCATGCGGGTTTTTACGGCCGGGCTGGAAAACGACGCGGGGTTTTTGAAAACGCTGGCGGGCGCGACGATGCCATTATGGACGGCATTCAACGAGCCGCCGGTCCCCCGTGCGCTACAAGACACGCTGGCGGAAAAACTTTATATCGTACAGGCGGAATCCGAGGCGCCCTTGCTGGAAATCGGCGATCAGGCCCGGTATATCGGCGTCCGATTGTTCGATCGCTGCGTGAGCGAAAAGCGTCGTTTTGACATCAGCGTCCACGACGAAAATTTTTTCGCGCTGTTGATCAATGCCGCGGACGTGACGGGCATCGCCGCGCTGGCCGCCGATTTGATCGCGGCGCGGGCCGAGATCACAACGCGCATATTGTGCCAGCACAATTTGCCGGAATGGACGGTGATCGAACCCGACCCGGTCAAGATCAAGGCGTATCGCGCCGCGCTCGCGCCATGGCGGGAACGGGTTCTTTCGGGGAAAATGCGTTCGGTCCTTACCTCGATTCCGACGCAAAGGGACGCGGTGGTGGACGGCATCGCGCACGCGGATTACGCGACGCTGTATTTTCGCATGTGCGACCAGCCCTGGGATTTGATCCGCACGGCGCAGGCGCGATTGATCGAAACACTCAACGCCGGGAAAAACCTGCATTTCACCAATGAAGACGGCACGGATCTGCGCATGTCGATCGACGGGTTCACGTTCTGCAACAGCGTGATCGCGCGCAACATTCCGGGGTCGGAGGTTTTTTCGGCGCCGGAAATCGATTCGGTCAACGGCGTGATCGTGGCGCAGGGCCGCTTCACCGCGCGCGACGACGCGGGCGCGATCATGGAAAATTTGCGCCTGACCTTCCGCGACGGTTTGCTGGTCGAGGCGCTGGCCGAAAGCGGGCAGGCGCATCTGGACCGGGTTCTGGATACCGACGCGGGCGCACGGCGGGTGGGCGAAATCGGCATCGGCACCAACCCTTACCTGAAACAGCACGTAGCCAGCATTCTTTTGTCCGAAAAAATCGGCGGGTCGTTCCATATCGCGCTGGGGGATGCCTACACGATGACGGATTATCTGGGCGAACGCGTGCATGTCGACAACGGCAACCGCAGCCTCGTGCACTGGGACATCACCACCATGCTGTACGGCAAGGGCGGGCGAATCGTTCTGGACGGCGCGCCGATCATGATCGACGGGGCGTTCACCGACCCCGCGCTCGACGTCCTCAATCGCGGGTGGCGGGCGGTGCCCTTTGACCAGCGTCCGCCCGCATGGCAGGACATATATACCGAAAAGTGAGGTTTTCATGGCTTACGATTCCAGCAACATCTTCGCGCGCATCCTTGCCGGCGAAATTCCCTGCAAGCCGGTGTTCGAGGACGAGCACGTGCTGGCCTTCAACGACATCCATCCGCAGGCACCGGTGCATGTGTTGGTGATTCCCAAGGGCGCGTACGTGTCCTTAAGCGATTTTGCGACGAAGGCCGCACCGATAGAGCAGACCGCGTTTTTCGCGGCGGTGGGAAAAATCGTCGCCGATCTGGGTCTTGATGCGCAGGGTTACCGCGTCATCGCCAATGCGGGCGCAAACGGCGGACAGGAAGTGCCGCATTTCCATTTGCACATACTGGGCGGCCGCAATCTGGGCCGGATGCTGGCCCGCGTCGAAGATTGACGCCGCCGTATCAGGCCGCCGTGCCCGCCTCGGGCAGGGTCATGCCGTCGTCTTCCTTCACGTCGTCGCGCGTTTCGCTTAAAAACCAGCGCGGATCGCCGGATTTGACGTCGCGCGCGAAGGTCCAGACATCGGTCATGATCACGACACGGTCGGCGTTGCCGGCGACGGTCTTGCCCGCGGAATCGATCAGGGCGTAGGTTTCCTCGGCCCGGATGCGCAGGGTCACGCGCGCGGTTTTTCCATCCAGCGCGGCGTCGATGATCTTGGCGTCAAGCACCGAAAGCACCTCGGCCTCGGCCGTCTGGCCCGCGCGTTCGCGGCCAGCCAGCGCGGAATCGAAACTGCGATAGACGTCGGGCGAAAGCAGGTCGCGCAGGGTGCGGCGGTCGGCCTTGGCAAAGGCCGTCACCACCATCGTAAAGGCCTGTTTCGCGTTTTCAACGAAGCGCGCGGGATCGAAGGCGCGGTCGGCCAGCGCGATGCGCACCAGCGTCGCGTCAAGCGGCGTGCCGGACGAAGGCGGCGCGCCGCGCGGCAGGGCGGTTTCCACATTTTTTCCAGTGGCGGAACCCGCATCGGCAGGGACGGCGAAGGGGTTCGGGCGCTGGCGTTCGGCACCCGAACGGGTGCCCAGCACGCCGCGCAGCCAGACCAGCAGGACCACGGCGATCGCCGCGTAAACCAGAATGTCGGCGGGTATGTTTGCGATATTCATTATCCTATCCTTGTGGGGGCGGTGCATCGCGTGCTAAACCGGGCGCGAACCCACCCATTTTTTAAAAAGGCAGCAAGCGTACCATGACACAGGCGCCCGAAACCGGCGAAACCAGCCAAAACCCGGACCAGCCACAAACCGCGCGGGTCGTGCCGTTGACGGTCCATGCCCAATATATCAAGGACCTGTCGTTTGAAAACCCCTCGGCCCCGCAAAGCCTTCTGCCGGGACAGGCCGTGCCGAAAATGGGCGTCAACGTCACGCTGGACGCACGCAAGATCGAAGGGCCGGGTCAAGTGCCGGATACGACGACTTTCGAGGTCTTGCTGCATGTCGAGGCCAGCGCGCGGCGCGAACAGGACGTCGTTTTTCTGGTCCAACTGGATTATGCGGTCGTGTGCTCGGTCGCGGCGGCCGTGCCGGAACAGCATCACCACCCGTTACTGATGATCGAGATTCCGAAGCTGGCTTTTCCGTTCGCCCGGCAGATTCTGGCCGAGGTGACATCGCAGGCCGGGTTCCCGCCCTTGTTGCTCAACCCCGTCGATTTCGAGGGCATGTACCGGGAGCAGTATCTGGCGCAGGCGCAGGCCGCGAACAAAAAGGCGGTCTAGAGTCTCCTTTTGGAGCCTTTCTTTTTTGATTGACGCAATTTTCACGCGTCATGATTCCGCCTGATTGCAGAATGCCCTAGGCCAGTTTTTTCCAGATCGGATTTTTTAGTTTTTCGACCATCGCGGCGTGGGCTTCCGCCTCCTCCGGCGTGGGGGCGAAGCTGCGCGGCGGGCGCGCCACGCGCGGAGCCGCGATTTCAGGCGCCGCGGCATCGCCAGCCGTTTTTTCCGCCGCCGGGGCGTCGAGGCCTAGACCGTGCTGACGGCCGCCCAATAATTCAAGATACACCACGGCAAGGAGTTGGGAATCGAGCAGCGCGCCGTGCAGCGAGCGTTCGGAAAGATCGACGCCGAAACGGCGGCAAAGCGCGTCAAGGCTTGCGGGCGCGCCCGGAAACTTGCGGCGCGCGATCTGGACCGTGTCGACGACGCGGCGCGGCGCGATTGCCGGAAAGCCCAGCGTGCGCAGTTCGGCATTGACGAATTTGATATCAAATTCCGCGTTGTGCGCGACCAGAATGTCGTCGGCGATGAAATCGACGAATTTGTCCACGACCTCGGCGAAGGTCGGATGGCCTTTCAGGAACTCGTAGCTCAGGCCGTGCACGGCCACCGCCTCGGCCGGGACGTCGCGTTCCGGGTTGAGGTAAAGATGCAGGGTGCGGCCAGTGGGAACGTGGTTGACCAGTTCGACCGCGCCGATTTCGACGATGCGGTCGCCGCTGGCCGGGTCCATGCCCGTGGTTTCGGTATCGAAGACGATTTCACGCATGTGGGCAGTATAGCCCGGCGGACTTAGTTCGCGTCAACTACGGCGTCGGGCATGGTGTCAGGCATGGCTTCAACCAAGGGCTTGTGACGATGCGCCAAAAGCGACGGAGCCACGTTTTCCAGCCATTCGACGAAAAACAGGCGGTTGCATTGCCGTAGCGTGTCGCCCATGCGCGCGGCCTGTGCGCGCAGGCCGTCGACGGTCTGTCCGGATTCACGAATATCGTCGATCAGACGGGCGTACCAGCGTTCGAGCTTGGCTTCCGTCACCTCGGGGTGGAATTGCAGCGCAAGCGCGCAGTCGCCGAGGCGGAAAGCCTGATGCGGGTATAGCTCGGACGAGGCCAGAAGCTCCGCCCCGCGCGGCAGGTCGAAGGTGTCGCCATGCCAGTGTACGCAGGTGCATTCCGTGCGGTCCAGGTAACGCAGCGGCGTGCGCATGCCTGCCGCGTTGACCGAAACCGGACGCCAGCCGATTTCACGCCCCACCGTGCCGCGATAGACCCGCGCGCCCAGCGCCGCCGCCATGATCTGGGCACCAAGGCAGATGCCAAGAACGGGTTTGCCCAGCGCGATACGGCGTTCGACGAAACGGATTTCGTGATGCAGGAAGGGGTAACGGTCGGCCTCGTACACGCCCATCGGCCCGCCCATCACGATCAGCAAGTCGGGTTCGGCAGGATCAAGGCATTCGATATCGCTGTCGCCCGCTAGAAAAATGCGCGGTGCAATGCCGTAATCGCGCAATACGTGTTCAAAAGACCCCAGATCCTCGTGCGAGACATGGACAAAGGCCCAGACCGTGCATTGCGTGTTCGTGTTGTTTTGTCCGGTCATCGCGTCACGCGCCCGTCTTCGCGGCGGAAAGAGCCTTGAGCACTTTTTTAAGCGTGCCAAGCGAGCCGCGATAACCGTGGGCCGTGTTGATTACCGAATCCGCGCGCGCGCGTTTGATCGCATCAGGAATCTGAAGTTTGAGGATGGTGTTGAAACGGTCTTCGGTCATGTTCTTGCGTGAAAGTACCCGGCGTTTTTGGACAAAATGTGGCGCGGTGACACAGATGACATGGTCAAAACGACCTGCCTGCCCTGTTTCATACAGCAAGGGAATGTCCAGAACCGCGATTTTCATACCCTTGCGGCGCTGTTCACGTAAAAAGCGTTCGGATTCCCGCCGTACCAGCGGATGAAGGATGGATTCCAGCCTTTGGCGCGCGGCGGGATCGGAAAAGACGACGACACCGAGTTTTTTACGGTCGACCGCACCGTTTTCGACAGTTTTGGGCCACAAAGCGCGAATCGCGGGCACGGCGGCCCCGCCCCGGGCAAGCAGGCGGTGCACCGCTTCGTCCGAGGCGTGGACCGGCACGCCCAGACGGCGAAGCTGCGAAGCCAGCACCGATTTGCCCATGCCGATCGACCCTGTCAGCCCGGCCACGATCATGCCAGCACCTTTTGCATCAATCCGGCGTCGATATCCGGCATTACGCCGAACCATGCCTGAAAGGCCGGGCGCGCCTGATGCAACAACATGCCGATGCCGGTGACGACCGGGTGCCCGGCATCGCGCGCGGCGGCCAGAAACGGCGTGACCAGCGGGGTATAGACGATATCGTTGACCAGCGCGCCCGAACGCAGGTGCGTAAAATCGAATGTAAGCGGCGCCTGTCCCTCCATACCCAGCGTCGTGGTGTTGACGACCAGCGCCGCATCGCCGGCCAGTTCGGGTATCGCATCCCAGCCATGGGCGGTGGCGGGCGAAAAGGCGGCGGCCAATGCCCGGGCGCGTTCAACCGTGCGGTTGCATATACGGATGTCCGTCAGCCCCGCATCCACAAGGGCGCAGACAACCGCGCGGGCCGCGCCGCCCGCGCCAAGCACCACGGCGGGTCCGTTTTGCCATGCGGCATCGGGCGCATTTGCGCGCAGGTTTTCGACGAACCCGAAGGCGTCGGTATTGCGGCCTTCCAGCGTGGCGTCGGGACGGATGACGACGGTATTCACCGCGCCGATGCGCGCGGCATCGGGGTGCAGGTGATCGAGCAGATCCATCACCGTCTGTTTGTGCGGCACGGTGACGTTGAAGCCGACATAGGATTGATCCACCATGCGGGCCACGTCGTCGGACAGATTTTCGGGCGCGATTGGCCGGGCGTCGTAGCGTCCGTCTATGCCATAGGCGGCCAGCCAGTGATTGTGGATCAGCGGCGATCTGGTATGGCGCAGCGGCCATCCGATGACGGCGGCCTTCGCGGTCATAGAAGCACCCGGCCCGGGTCGCGCCGGTTCAAAAGGGTCATGATTTCGGCGGCGGTTTCCTCGACCGAGCGGCGGGTGACGTCGATCACCGGCCAGTCATGTGCCGCGAACAGGCGGCGGGCGGCGCGGATCTCGTCGCCCACCGCGTCAATCGAAAGATAGGCGGTATCGGCAAAACGACGGTCCAGCACTTCGCCGCTTTTCAGGCGGTTGGTGCGGATTTCCACCAGCCGCTCCGGCGATTCGACCAGCCCCACGTATAACGGGCCTTCGTAACAAAACGCCTCGGGCGGGACCGTATGGCCGGGCACCAGCGGGATATTCGCGGTCTTGATGCCGCGATTGGCCAGATAGATTGAGGTCGGCGTTTTCGAAGTGCGCGAAGCGCCGACCAGAACCACGTCGGCATCGTCGATCGTTTCCAGATTCTGGCCATCGTCGTGGTGCATGGCGAAATCCACCGCGTCGATGCGTTCAAAATAGGCGGTGTTGAGTTCGTATTGCGCGGCCGGTTTTTCGCGCGAGGTCTGGCCCAGATAATGCGAAAGTCCACGCAGGATCGGGTCGAGCACCGGCACAGCCGGCACGTTCAGGCGGGTGCAGGCGTCGCGCAACCTGCGGCGCAACGGGCGTTCGACCAGCGTGAAAAGGACCGGACCCGGCGTTTCGGCGATGCCCTCGATCACCTGATCGAGCTGTTCTTCCGAACGGATGAAATTCCAGAATTTTTCGACCGGCACCGCACCTTCAAACTGCGCAAGGCAAGCGCGGGCAATGCCGTGCAGCGTCGTGCCGGTGGCGTCGGAAACCAGATGCAGATAAAAACGTTCGGCCATACTCCGTTTGTCTGTGCCCCGTTCGCCCCTATCGGGCGCGTTTTGTTGAAACCGGGGTTATTTTACGCACAGATCCGGGTCGGCGTCGACGCCCGCGGCAGGGGCGCAGTGACCCGGAAACAGCCGTGCGGCCAGCCGGGAGTCGCGCAGCGCGACATGGCCCACGCGGGTGGTACCGATTTCGTCCATGATCTGGGCGAAATGCGCCTCGGCCACCGGGTCGGCAATGCTGCGCCAGGCCGGATTGCCCGCGATTTCACCGGCCACCGGGCCAAGATAGGAACCGCCTGAAAGCGGATCGATGGTCAGGCAGCGTATCGCCCCCTCGCCCAGCGTGCCACGCCCGTCATGGGTCAGGTTTGCAAGGTTTTCGTCCATCAGCGCCAGAATCTCGAAATCGCTGGCGCGCAGGCGGGCGGGTTTCTTGAACCAGTGCAGGAAGGCGCGGCCCAGTGCGGGCGCATCGTCGTCCGGCGCAGCGTCAAACGTGCGGACATATTCAGCCGCCATATCGCCGTGGTCGTCGCCCAGAACGTGCCGCCACGCGGCGTCGAAACCGGCATCGCGGATTTCATGCACCATGCGCAGGGTCATCACCGCCGTATCCGCGGCCACGATGCGGCCAAGCAGCGGCCAAAGGTCGATGCGGTGCATAAACAGCGCATCCTCGCCACGTTCGGCCTGCCATGCCGCACGCAACGCCCCGAGCGTACGCAAGATCAGCAGGTTCTGAAAATGTTTCGACCGGGCCAGCGCGCACGGGGTCAAACCCGCCGTATCGACGGTGATTACCCGGTCTTCGGTGTCGATGTCCCATTCGCGCCCGTCAAGGTCGGCGCCCGCAAGCATCCAGCCATCGCCCAGATCGGCGATCAGAGCCATCGCGGTATCGGATTCCCGAATCGCATCCGCCACTGGCCAGTCGGTCAGCATGTCGTCCGGCGCCGCGCAGTCGATCACGCGACGTGCGACAGTCGGGCTGGTGGTTTTACGTATGGTCGTTGGGCGTGCCATGACGTTCTTTCAAACGGGCAACGTTATACACAAGTTCCGTCGATTTAGCGATTCGAAAGCGTGAGAAAGTGGTCGAGGTAATAAACGGTTGCCATATCGTCGGTGCCGTTTTTCGCCCGGCGCGCGCCCTTGCGCGCAGGTTTTCCGGGCTTGTACGGACCCTTGAAGGCGATGATTTCGGCCAGACGATCATGGTTTTCCGTTTGTTGGACGGTCGGGGCGCCGGGGATGGCGTCCGCGGTATTCGGAACCATGCCCTGCAAATTGTGTTCCGCGACCGCGCCCGTCGCCGCCTCGGCCGCGCGGAAGGAGCGTTCAAATTTGATAAACCACAGGAAATTGGCGTTGGAACGGTCGCGGACCTCGGTAAACAGCGGGTCGGCCAGAACCATTTCCACAAGGCCGGTCAGGTAATTTTTGCCCAGCGGCATGTCGCCGGTGCGGGCAATGACGTCGCCCGTCACCATGCGCGATACGCTGGGGTTTTCGAACACCAGACCATGATGGTCGGCGAGCATGGTTTGGATCAGGCGGCGGTCGACATTCTTGCAGCGGCCGGAGAAGAACCAGCGTTCAAAAGCGGCATGGGCGGCCTGACCGTTGTTCAGGGCGCGGAAATCGGTGATCGCCTCGCGCGCGAAACCGGCGGCCAGGTCATAGGCGGACCCGGTCAGAATGCGCGCCCAGGGGCCGCGTTCGCCGGACAGATTCATTTCCCACGCGGCGCGGATCATGGTGCAAGCCAGATCGGCGTGCTGGATGCGGTTGAGGAGGATCGCCTCCTCCGGCGCGAAGAACAGGGGGTTGATCGCCGCACCGCGCAGATGCAGCCAAGCCTGGCGCAGTGCGCGCACGCCGGCCAGTGCCGCCGTTTCAGCGGGCAGACGCGGATTGACGTGGATCGCGACCTGCGCGCGATCATAGATCGCGGAGTCGATTTGCGGGTTCATCACGATATTAAGTTTGCGGGCATCGAGGTCGGCCAGCATGGACTGCGCGATGCGGCTTTTTTCAAGCACGGCCACCAGTTGTTCAATGGTCGTGAATTCGGCTGTACGGCTGGCGGCGCGGTCAAAGGCCGCTTCGGTGCTTTCGCGCTCGTAGCCGTCAATGTGGCGGCTGGCGCTTTCAAGCCTATTGATGCGGGCGCGCACGCCGGCAACGTCGTCGGGCTGGTATTCGGCAAGCAAATCGGTACCCATCAGGGTGTCGAGCTCGACGTCTTCGGCGTCCACGTAATCGATGTAAAACAGCGGCTGGTCGCCCAGCAGGTTGCACAGGACCGAGGCCTTGCGCTCACCCAGATGGCACGCCATACGCGTGGCCAGTGTGCCGGTGTAAAGATAGGGAGCGTCTAGGTTGGCGTCAGACATGGGAAGCACGCATGGTTGTTTTTCGCTTCAACCATTCTAGGGCGGCGGGGTTAAGAAAACGCTTATGAAAGCCTAAGGGAGTCTGAATCGATTATTAAAAATAATCGAAAAAATATACAATGATTACAATGTGTTGATTTTTTTGAATCAGAAACCAGTCAGTTCATCGGACAGGGTCAGGCCCTCGGCGATTACGGTCCGTTTAAGAATTTCGACCCCGCCTTTTTCCGTGACCGAAAACGTCGCATCGATCAGGGCGTCACGGAAAGCCAGTACGGCACGAAAAACGAACAGGCCGTTCCCGGCATCGACCAGCGTCAGCGGGGTTACGGATTTGGCCAGACTTTTGCGCGCCTGTGGGGTCGGTTCCTCGCGCCAGGGCAGGTCGTCGAGCGATTCCACCAGTAAAAAACGGTCTGGACCCGCGCGCATGTATTCAAGCCAGAAGCGCAGGTAATCGGCGGCTGTGTCGCGCGTCAGGCATACCGCATTGGCGGCGGCGAAGGCGGGTATGAAATCGGCGTTGTATTCGACCGGCACGCATTCGCGCCCGTTATCGAGGGCGACCGCGCGTTTTTCGGGCATGATCGTGGCGTCTCCCGCCTCGGTCAGCATCCAGTCTTCCGCGAAAGGCAGGGTGCGGGCATGGACCACCGTGGTTTCGGCGGCAAAAGGTCCGCCGATCCATGCGCGGTTCAGGCGTTCGATGAATTTGCGCGCCCGCGCGCCTTCAAGTTTTTCGTATGCGCCGGAAGACATCGATTCGAGAGATCCTGGGTTTTATGTCACCCGGACGCTGGTGACAGGTTTGGGAATAAAACATCGGAAAAACCGGTGCGGCCGATCGGGGGCGATTTTACCCCCAATGCGTACAGGATGCCAGCAAGGGGGTTTCGAGTCCACGAACATAGGTTTTACCATGCTGTGTGAAAGCATGAATCGCATGGCTTGCGACTCGCGGTAGAAACATTCGCGAATCGAGTCATTCCGCGCCTTGGGGCGAATCTGTGGAGAAATAATTATCCCCGATTTCCACAGTGCCAGAATCCAACCACTACCTGATTCTTTTAAAAGAATTTTTATTGATTAGGGGGGCAAGGTTGGCCATGGTCTGGCGTCATGGATGAAGCGGTGATTGTACAGGCTTGGAAGGGTCGAAAGACGGATGTCATCCCGTTATGGCTGATGCGCCAGGCGGGACGGTATCTACCGGAATATCGCGCTTTGCGGGCGAAAGCGGGCGGATTTCTGGATATGGTTTACAACCCGGGGTTGGCGGCGGAGATCACGTTGCAGCCGTTGCGGCGTTTCGATCTGGATGCCGCGATTTTGTTTTCGGACATTCTGGTGGTGCCGCATGCGCTGGGTCAGGATCTGCGTTTTGCGGAAGGGGAAGGACCGGTTCTGGGGGATCTGGATATCGGGAAACTGGACGAAGGCCGGGTGGCCGGGTTTCTGGCACCGGTCATCGAGACGGTTGCCAAGGTCCGGGACGGGTTGCCGCGCGGCAAGGCGTTGATCGGTTTTGCGGGCAGTCCATGGACGGTTGCAAGCTACATGGTCGAAGGGCGCGGCGGGCATGATTTTTCCCGGATTCGCGGTATGGAGGCGGGAAAGCTGCAAATTCTGATCGATATTCTGGTGCGGTCCAGCGTTGCGTATCTTGACGCCCAGATCCGCGCCGGGGCGCAGGCAGTGCAATTGTTTGAAAGCTGGGCCGGGGCGCTTGGCGGCGCGGATTTCGAACGTTGGGTCATCGCGCCCAACCGGGCTATCGTGTCCGCGCTTAAAACGCAGCATCCGGACGTGCCGGTGATCGGTTTTCCGCGCACCGACAACCGCGAGGATGTGGTGCGTTACGCGCACGAAACCGGCGTTGATGCGGTGGGGTTGAGTCAGGGGATAGAGCCCGCATGGGCGGCCAAAGCAATCCAGAATCAGGTTTGCGTGCAGGGCAATCTCGATCCCGCGCTTTTGCTGGCGGGCGGGGATACGATGACGGCAGGTGCGCGGGCGGTTTGTGACAAGCTAGGCGGCGGGCCGTTCGTGTTCAATCTGGGTCATGGGGTTGATAAAATGACCAACCCTGACCATGTTTCGCAACTGGTTGAAACGATTCACGGATTCAAAGGAAACGCAGCATGAGGCCGCAGATCGCCGTGGTGCTTTTCAATCTGGGCGGGCCGGATTCACGTGAAACCATCCGTCCATTCCTGATGAATTTTTTCATGGACCGCAACATCATCCCGGTGCCGCGTCCGCTTCGTTATCTAATCGCGTGGTACATCGCGTTCACGCGCAGCCGCAAACAGGCGGGCGCCTCCTATGCGCGGCTGGGCAACAAGTCGCCGCTGCTGGAAAACAGTCTTGCGCAGGCCCGCGCGCTTGAAAGTGTTCTAAACACGGACGGTCAGGCAGATTTCAAGGTGCATGTATGCATGCGCTATTGGCACCCGATGGCGGATATGGTTGCGGCGCAGGTCAAGGCCGAGAACCCGGACCAGGTTATATTGCTGCCGCTTTATCCGCAGTTCTCGACGACGACGACGTGGTCGTCGCTGGAGCAATGGCAGGATGCGGCCCGTGGGCAGGGGCTGGACATGCCAAGCGCGCTTGTATGCTGTTATCCAAAACAAAGCGGGTTTGTTGGTGCAGCCGCCGCGCTGGTGCGCAGTTATTACGATGCGGCGCGGATCGATGCGGAAAGCGCGGGGTTGCCCGCGCCACGCGTTTTGTTTTCTGCGCACGGACTGCCCGAAGACGTGATCCGCAAGGGCGATCCGTATCAATGGCAATGCGAAGAATCGGCACGGGCGATCGCCGCGGCCACAGGCATCGAGAATCTTGATTGGCAGATTTGTTATCAAAGCCGGGTTGGACCCAAGCGCTGGACCGGCCCGTCGGTCGAGATGGCTCTAGAAAAGGCAGCGAAGGACGGTGTGCCCGTGGTGATTTTTCCGCATGCCTTTACGCAGGAGCATGTCGAGACGCTGGTGGAGATCGAGGAGGAATACCGCCATCTAGCTGGGCAAATCGGCATCAAGGGCTTTACCCGCGTGCCGACGGTTTCGGTGCATGCGGCATTTATCGCTGGACTGGCCGATATGGTGCGCTCGCGTGCCGGAACGGCTGGCATCGCAGCGGATGTGGGCGGGCGGATATGTCCGTCGGGTTTTACGCGTTGTTGCATGGGTATGGGGGTGCGGCTTGAAGGCGCGCAAGCCTGCGACGTGCGCGCGCCGCAGGTTTAACGGTAACGAGCGAGGATTTCATGCTGGATTTTTTATACGCCCATTATCTGTGGCTGAAGGCCGGGCACGTGATTTCGATGGTCGCGTGGATGGCGGGCATGTTTTATCTGCCGCGGTTGTTCGTCTATCACTGCACGGCCGCGCCGGGGTCGGAATTATCGGAAACGCTCAAGGTCATGGAGCGCCGGCTTTTGCGCGCGATCATCAATCCGGCGATGATCGCGACATGGGTGTTCGGCGGGTTGATGCTGTGGGCCAACCCCGGTTTGCTGCATTTCGGGTGGATGCACATCAAGCTGACGGCGGTGTTGTTGTTACAGGTCGTGCACGCGATGCTGGCGCGGCACCGTAAACAGTTCGCGGCCGACGCCAATGTGCATTCGGATAAATATTACCGGGTGCTGAACGAGGTGCCGACCGTGCTTTTGATCGTCATCGTCATCATGGTGATCGTACAGCCGTCGTTTTAGGGGCGCGCGCCTCTATTGCGATAATATATCCATAAGGGCCGGTCGTGCATACCGACCCGAAGTTTCTATAGCCATCCCAACGAATCATTTGTTGACAACAGGTTAGGGACGGCGTACACAGAAAAGGTCTTTTAGCGTTTTCACGAAGCCGAGGGTTTTTTATTCGTGAACGCGGCTATCCGGCGCCAGATTTTACCGGGCCTTCAAAACAACACCGAACACGACGTAAACCACCGCATCGTCCCCCGATGCAGCCAATCATAAAACGGCCTCCCTCCCCGTTTTTCTTTTTTCGGACAAACAGCACCAAGTATTTCCCATGGATCTTCAGGAATTAAAGACACGTTCCCCCGCCGAGCTTCTGGCTTTCGCCGAGGAGCTGGATATCGAAAACTGCGCCTCGATGCGCAAACAGGACATGATGTTCGCCGTCCTGAAGCAACTGGCCGAGCAGGGCGTACAGATCAACGGTTCCGGCGTTTTGGAGGTATTGCAGGACGGTTTCGGGTTCCTGCGCTCCCCCGAGGAAAACTACCTGCCCGGGCCGGACGATATTTACATCAGCCCCAGCCAGGTCAAACGCTTTGGCCTGCGCACCGGCGACACGATCGACGGCGAGATCCGCGCGCCCAAGGACAACGAACGGTATTTCGCGCTGGTCAAGGTCAACACCATCAACCACGAGTCGCCGGAAAAGCTGCGCCACCGCATCAATTTCGACAATCTGACCCCGCTGTATCCGGAGCGCAAGATCAAGCTGGAGCTGCCGGATCCCACCAAGAAAAACTACACCCAGCGCATCATCGAACTGGTTTCACCGCTTGGTTTCGGCCAGCGCGCGCTGATCGTCGCGCCGCCGCGTACCGGCAAGACCATCATGATGCAGAACATCGCGCATTCGATTGCCGAGAACCATCCGGAATCCTATCTGATCGTGCTTTTGATCGACGAGCGCCCCGAGGAAGTGACGGACATGGCCCGTTCGGTGAAGGGCGAGGTTATTTCCTCCACCTTCGACGAACCGGCGTCCCGCCACGTGCAGGTGGCTGAAATGGTCATGGAAAAGGCCAAGCGTCTGGTCGAGCACAAGCGCGACGTCATCATCCTTCTCGATTCCATCACGCGTCTTGCGCGCGCCTACAACACCGTCGTGCCGTCGTCCGGCAAGGTTCTGACGGGCGGCGTGGACGCCAACGCGCTGCAGCGTCCGAAACGCTTTTTCGGCGCGGCACGCAATATCGAACAGGGCGGGTCTTTGACCATCATCGCAACGGCCTTGATCGAAACCGGCAGCCGGATGGACGAGGTCATCTTCGAGGAATTCAAGGGCACGGGTAACGCCGAAATCGTGCTGGAGCGCAAGATCGCCGACAAGCGCGTCTTCCCCGCCATCGACATCCAGAAATCCGGTACGCGGAAAGAGGAACTTCTGGTTCCGCGCGACCAGTTGCAGAAAATGTGGATTTTGCGCCGCATCCTCAACCCGATGGGCACGATCGACGCGGTCGAATTCCTGATCGACAAGCTCAAAGACACCAAGACCAACGACGATTTCTTTCAGGCAATGAACGGTTAAAGCCGTTCGGGCAGGCAATGAACGGCTAGAGCCGTTCGGGCAGGCAATGAACGGCTAGAGCCGTTCGGGCAGGCAATGAACGGCTAGAGCCGTTCGGGCAGGCAATGAACGGCTAGAGCCGTTCGGGCAGGCAATGCACGACTGACGCCGTAAACGGCGGTCGTACTAAGGCCGCATCGTCGTGGCCGTCTTATGTGCGACGTTCGGGGCGGCGATGTTGGCTGATGCCATGCCGTTTTTCGTGTCCATCAGCCTTTCGGCATGGGCGTCGATGGCAAAGCCCGACATGCTGCGTTCGCCGATCAGCGGCTTGAAACCCTTGGCGGCGGCTTTAACCGCGTCGATCCCGGTATTGTTTGCCATTTGTGGGCCGTAGCCATAGGTCGCCAAGGCAAGCGCCGTTTCAGACGCGCGTACGTCGCCGATCTGCGCCATGGTCGCGGTATCGTAATTTTGTTTCAAATCGTTCTTTGCCTTTGTCAGGCGGTCGTTGATCACGCCGATCATTGCGTCCTGACTGGGTTGGGGCGTGCGATCCCAAAGAGCGAGCGCGAAGTCGATGCCCTGCTGCGCGTAAGGTTCCATTTGTTTTTCGGCTTCAGTGACAGGATTGGCGGCCGTTGGTATCTGGGCGGCAGGGGCCGGCGCTTGTGTTGGCGCGACTGGCGGTGCTGGGGGTGCGGCCGGGGGTGCGATGGGAGGTGCCACCGCTGCGGCCGCGCTTAGAACGGCAAAAGGTGCTGGTTTTGCAGGTTTGGGCACGACAGGGGCTGCCGCTGCAGGTTCTGGTTGCGGGGCTGGGTTGTCGAGCGTTTTTTGCCAGCGCCACGATTGCGTTTCGACCGTTTGGCCGCCTTTTTCATCAAATCCGGCCGCCAGATTGTTGAGCCTTTTTCTTGTCGCGGGATTTGGTTGTCCGAGTCCTGTGCGGGCCATCGTAACGCTGGCAAGATAGACTTTCGCCAATTCGTTCAGGCGCAGCTTGTCGATCCAGCGTTGTTCCGGTTTTTGTTCAAACAAGGTTTGCAAGCGACGGGATTCATCCCCGAGTTCGCGCGCCGCATACTCATGGTAGCTTTCGGTGGCGCCACCGGCGCGCGCTACGCGCGTGTTATAGGTGCCCGATAACGCCAGCAGGTGGCTGCGTGCATCGGCGATTAGCGGGCTGTCGTTTGCGGTGTCCATTCGCGGCTTTTCCTAAGGAATACCCCTATCGCGCTTATTCTTGCTGAAAATCCTTAATATTTTCATAAGATTAAGTTACTGCGTACACGACGTTAATATATTGTTTTAAAACATCTTTATCCCGGGTTCTTACGATCCGCTCCGCTTTGTATGCGTTCGATTGCACGAAGTTGTTGCAAGTTAGGGCTCTGCCCGCGTATAAAACATTATGACAAAATATTTTCATGCCACTTATTTCGAGGCGCGACACGCTTTTGTGCGGGCAGCCGAAGAGGCCGGTTTTAAACAAATTTTCAGCGAGGAGGTCCCCTTTTTGCGCGGGCCGAGCGAAGAACGTTTAAGCTGTAGTGTCGTTGCGCGGCGCAAGCCGGGCAATACAAACGCGCTGGTCACCACTTCGGGTGTGCACGGGGTGGAAGGTTATGCCGGTTCCGCCCTGCAGATCGCGTGGTTGAAAAACAGTAAGTCACTGCCGGATGATGTCGATGTCGTCCATATCCATGCGCTCAATCCTTTCGGCATGGCGTGGAACCAGCGCACGGATGAATGGAACATCGACGTCAACCGCAACTTCGTGGACGAATTTCCGGTTCGGGGCGTCAACCCGGACTACGCCAAATTCCGGCATCTGATCGTGCCGAAGTCACGCGGTCCGGTGTGGTTTGCCAAAACCGCCGCGATCACGGCGCGGTATGGCATGCGCGCGCTGCAAAATGTTTTGACCGGCGGCCAGTATGATTTTTCCGACGGCATGTTTTACGGCGGCGACGGTAAAAGCTGGAGCCGCAGGACGATGGAAAAAATTATTGCCACCCATCTGGGCGGGTATGCGCGCATCGTGCATCTGGATTTGCATACCGGTCTGGGCAACCATCCCGGGGCCAACCAGATCCTATATGCGGGTGCGGCGGAAGACAAAAATTATGCGCGGCTGCGCGCCATCTGGCCGGTCGAGGATATCGCGCCGCTGGGCGATGCGCGTTCGGTTTCCTCGGCCCTTTACGGTACGCTGCCCAATGTCTGGCGGCAGGTAGAGGAAACCAGAAATAAAGATGTTCTGGCCGCGATTTTTGAATTCGCAACCGTGCACCGGCTGGCCGCGTTCAACGCGCTGCAGTTGGCGCATATGGCGCGCAACAAAATCCGGAGTGTCGATACGCGCGCGCAAAGGGCTGCGCAAAGGGCGATGCGCGCAGCCTTCGCGCCGCAAGATCCGGCTTGGGAACAGGCCGTGATCATGAACGGCACGCGGCCTTATCAAGCTGCTTTGCGCGCGCTTGGGCCGCGTTAGTCAGAACAGCGCGAGAATCCCGGAAATAAACGCGAACACCAGCGCCATCGCGATCACGCCGCCCCACAGCCACAGTCCGGGCGCGCCCGGGCGCGGTAGCGGCAGGTTGCCGCCGGCGACGATGCCCAGACCTTCGAGCACGGTGCGCAGGCTGCGCCGCGCCATCACGCGGATCGCATGGATGCCGCCGAGGCCAAGCAGCAGAATCAAAAGCAGGTCCGCCATCCAGGCCATGGCCGGGCCGTATCCGTTTTGCGCAAGGGTGGCCGAAAGCCAGCTTCGCCCGCCATACAGATAAAACGCCGCATCGACCATGAAGGAAACGGCCAGTGCCCCCGCCGTCACCATCGTGCGCGGCCAGAGCGAGAGGCGCGAAAGCGCGGTCGAGGCGTCCTTGAGAATCGCGCGGGCGGTCGCGTCGGACAGCCCGAGCGGATAGGAATCCATCAACGCCTTCATCACCCGGCGCGGCGGCATGCGGATCAGCCCGCGCAGCACGTCGCCAAGCGCACGGTAACGGGCGGAGGCGAGGATCATCTGCGCCGCGCCCGCGCCGCCCTGCGCGGCATCGTGCAGGTTATCGGTGCCGGGTTTGAGCAGCGCGTCCATGAAATCCGGTACGTCGACCATACGCGCGCGAAAGCCCGCAAGCCGAGGGCGAATCGTGGCCTTGCCCATCGCGATGTCGAGTTCGGCGAAGGGCATCTCGGCCTGATACAGGAACCAGAGCGAAGCGCCGCGTTCGACATCGGCGAATTCGCGCATCGATTCCATGTCGCGGCCAAGCAGGGGCGTGATTTTTGCGTGCTGGTCTGCGGCCAGACGCGCGCCACCCACCCTTTCGATCAGCGCCACCATCGCGGGCGGCAGGCCGCGCGTACGGATGCGGAACGATGTCTGGGCGTTGAGCGTGACCGACCAGTTGTGCGTCATCCAGCCCTGTCCTTGACAGGATTCACATACGCGCCGCCCCTGCCCCGCGCATTCCGGGCAGGTGATCATGCGCTGGCCCATGCATACCGGGCATTGCGAAAGCCCGCGTCCGTGGCAGTTGTGGCAGGTGACCGGCCCCTGCGGTGTCAGGATCTGGCCGCGTCCCGAACAGGTGACGCAGGGAATACCGCCCTGACCGTGGCAGCGATAACAGGTGATGCGCATCTGGCCGTGGCAGTTGTGGCAAGGCGTGCCGCCCGCGCCGCGGCAGGCCGGGCAGGCTTCGTGCGCGATGAAGTTGCGCGCGACTTGTGGCAGCGGAATGGTTTCGCCACCCACGCCGAAGCCGTGATCCGGGCGGGAAAGCACGGTTTCCTGAACCAGCGCCAGCACGCCCCGATCGGAGGCGACGCGGCCGATGAAATCCTGAATCGCGGTATCGATCTGGTGCGGCTGAATGATCTGTCCGTCGGAATGTCGGCCGGCACGCCGACCTTCCTTGACGCTGGGGACGAGTTTAACCGAGGTGGTGGCGAAAAAGCCGTAAACTTGACCCGCAACACCGCGCAGTTCAACCGCGCTGGGTTTAAGGCCGTTGCCCTGAACCTGTTTCCGGATGCGCGCGATCGCGCCTTCGGCCAAGGCGGGATCGACCGGGCCGCCCTGTTCCGGTGGCCGCAAACTGGCGTGCGGATCAGGCGGCACGGACAATGGTTACTTCATCCTTTCCAGCGCGGCCTTGTAGCCGCGGTGCGGTTCCTGTTCGAGAAACCGGGCGACACGGCCCACGGTCGTGGTGCTGGCGCCCGTGATCGCCGAAATCTCGCGGTAAGAGCGCCCGCCCGCGTGCAAAAGCCGCGCGATCAGAAAACGTTCGCCGAAATCTCGCATTTCGCCCGGCGTGCACAGGTCGATCAGGAAGCGGCGGATCTCATCCTCCGATTTCAGGGTCAGAAACGCGCGGCAAAGCGCGGCAAAGCGCGCTTCATGCGTTTCGTCGCCGCTTGCGGCGGGCCTTGTCGTGGATCCAGGTGCCATGGGGCTGCATTAAGACAGGGTGGGTTTGGGCCTGTCAACCTTTGCGCTTGGCCGCGGGGCGCGGTAGTAAGGTAGGGATTTCGCTTAGCCAAAGGACAACGCCCATGAAATTCACCATCAATTGCGACTGCACGCCCGAAGAAGCCCGCGCCTTTTTCGGGCTGCCCGATTTTCAACCCATGCAGCAGGCGATTCTGGCCGATATGCAGGAAAAAATGCAGGCCAACCTGAACGCCATGGACCCGCAGAACCTGATGCAGATGTGGATGCCGCAGGGCGCGCAGGGTTTTGTCGGCAACGGGATGCAGGCGTTTTCGGATCTGCAGAAGGCGATCTGGGACCAGATGATGGGCGCGGTCGCGGAAAATACAGGCCCCGGCCCGGATAAGGCCGCCGGCGACAAAAGCAGGAAAAAGCGGGCATGAGCCAGACCATCTACGCGTTGGCATCGGCCCCCGGACGTGCGGGGGTGGCGGTGGTGCGCGTATCGGGGCCGGACGCGTTCGATTCTCTGGCCGCGCTGAGCGAGCCGATGCCCCTGCCCGATATCCGGCAGGCCAGTCTGCGCAAGATCAAGAATCCCGTGCAGGAGAAATCGGTCGACGAGGCGGTGGTGGTGCGTTTCGCCGGTCCGCATTCATTCACCGGCGAGGACGTGGTCGAATACCATGTCCATGGCGGGCGGGCAGTGATTGACGCGCTTTTGGCCGCTTTGGCCGCGCAGGCCGGTCATCGGTTGGCAGAGCCGGGCGAGTTTACGCGGCGCGGCTTTGAAAACGGGCGCATGGACCTGACTGCCGCCGAAGCGGTGGCTGATTTGATCGCCGCGGAAACAGAGGCGCAGCGCGAGCAGGCACTGGCGCAGATGGGCGGTGCGCTGGCCCGGCTTTACGACGGGTGGGCGGGGCGGCTTTCGCGCGCGCTGGCGCATTTGGAGGCGGATCTGGATTTTTCCGACGAGGATTTGCCGGAAGGCGTAGCCGAAACGGTCAAGCCGCAATTGCGGCAGTTGGAATTTGAAATCCGTCAGCACCTGAACGACGGGCGACGCGGCGAGCGGCTGCGCGAGGGCGTGAAAATCGCGGTGATCGGCGCGCCGAACGCCGGCAAATCAAGTCTGGTCAACGCGCTGGCGCAACGCGACGTCGCCATCGTTTCGGATATTCCGGGGACAACGCGCGACGTGATCGAGGTGCATTTGAATCTGGGCGGATATCCGGTGATTTTGGCCGATACCGCGGGTTTGCGGCCGGACCAGATCGGGCATAGCGGGCAGGACAGGATTGAGCAGGAGGGTATCGCCCGCGCGTTGCGTTACGCGCAGGACGCGGATGTCGTGCTGTTGCTGTTCGACGGGGCGGCGGTGCCAAGCATCGATCCCGACACTGTGCGGCTGATCGATTCGCGCAGCGTGTGTTACGCGAGCAAGGCCGACATCATGCGCGCGGATGCGCGCGTGCGCGGCATGACCTTGCCCGCCTTTTCGGTTGCCACGGGGGCCGGATTCGACCGGCTGATCCATGATCTGACCGGGCGCGTGGCGGAGGCGATGGGGTCGGCCGACCGGCCCTATCTGACCCGCGCGCGACACCGCGTGGCGCTTGAGGAGAGCTGCGCCGCCCTTACCCGCGCGGGCGAAGCCATGTTGCCCGAACTGATCGCGGAAGATGCACGGCTGGCGCTGCGCGCTTTGGGGCGCATCACAGGCCGCGTCGACGTCGAAAACCTGCTCGACATCATTTTTCGCGATTTCTGTATCGGGAAGTGAGGCTGCAGGTCAGGTCAGGTCCCAGCGGAAGCCGCCGTGCGGCGTCCGCTCGCGGGCCGGGTGGCTCCAGGGTGCGGGCTTTTCTTGGTTTTTCTTTGGTTCGCCGGATTTTTGATCCGGTTTCGGCTGGACCGCAGACAGGAATTTTCTGGCCGTCCCAAGGTCAAGTTGCGGGGCGGCGGCATCGGTATTGCTGTTTTTCGGAGGCATTTTTTTATGAATGTTGAAGGATGAGTGCCGTTTGGCGTGGCGGGGTATGAGCGATTCGTGTGACGCAGATAAGGCAGCGTTACGACAAAATAAAGCCAAACTGGAAAATCAAGCGCCAACAGGTTATACACAGGCGCGATGAAAGAGCTGAATTACGATGTCGTTGTCGTCGGCGGCGGGCATGCGGGCTGTGAAGCGGCTGCCGCGGCCGCACGCATGGGCGCGCGCACCGCGCTGGTTACCCACAGGATCGCGACCATCGGTGTCATGTCGTGCAACCCGGCGATCGGCGGGCTGGGCAAGGGACATCTGGTGCGCGAGATCGACGCGTTGGACGGGATCATGGGACGGGCGGCGGACCGCGCGGGCATCCAGTTCCGCATGCTTAATGCCAGCAAGGGTCATGCGGTGCGCGGCCCGCGCACGCAGGCCGACCGTAAATTGTATCGTCAGGCCATACAGGATATTCTTAAAGAATATCAAAATCTTAGCCTGATAGAAGCCGAGGCGCAGGATCTGGTCAGCGAAGCGGACGGGTCAATCGGCGGTTTGCTGCTTGGCGATGGACGGATTCTTGCGGCCAAATGCGTGGTGTTGACCACCGGGACGTTTTTGCGCGGGATCATCCATCAGGGCGAGAACCAGGCGCCGGCGGGCCGGGTCGGCGAGGCGCCGTCGGTCGGGCTGGCTTTGGCGCTGGAGCGGCTGGGCATGCCTTTGGGGCGGCTTAAAACAGGGACGCCGGCGCGGCTGGATGGCCGGACCATCGACTGGGCGCGGCTGGAAATGCAGGCGGCGGACGACGAACCCGCGCCGTTTTCGTTTTTGACCGATAAAATCACCGTGCCGCAGATTGCCTGCGGCATTACCCATACGACCGCCGGGACGCATGCGCTGATCCGCGAAAACCTGCACCGGGCGCCGATGTATTCGGGCCAGATCCTTTCGCGCGGGCCGCGTTACTGCCCGTCGATCGAGGACAAGATCGTCCGGTTCGCGGATAAGGAGCGCCACCAGATTTTTCTGGAGCCGGAGGGGTTGGACGATCACACGGTGTATCCCAACGGGATTTCGACCTCCCTGCCCGCCAGCGTGCAAGCCGATATTTTGAAGACCATTCCGGGGCTTGAGAATGCGCAGGCGTTCCAGTGGGGGTATGCGGTGGAATACGATTATTGCGACCCGCGCGACCTGAAGGCGACTCTGGAATCCAAACGCCTGCCCGGATTGTTCATGGCGGGGCAGATCAACGGCACGACGGGATACGAAGAAGCGGCGGCGCAGGGCCTGATGGCGGGGGTTAACGCGGCGTTGCAGACGGGTGCGAATCCGGGGCCTGTTTCACGTGAAAATGCACGGCGATTTGTGCTGGACCGTGCCAGCGCGTATATCGGGGTTTTGATCGACGACCTGATTACGCGTGGTGCGCCGGAGCCGTACCGGATGTTTACGTCGCGGGCGGAATATCGTTTGACGTTGCGCGCGGACAATGCCGACCAGCGTCTGACACCGGCGGGGCTTGATATCGGCTGTGTCGGATCGGCGCGGGCGAATATCTGGGGTGCCAAGGAAGGCGCGCTTAAATTGGCACGGGATTTGTGCGCGCAGGTATCGGCAACGCCCAATATGTTGAAATCATTCAATATCCACGTGAATCATGACGGGCAGCGCCGGAATGTTTACGAGATTTTGCGTTACGATGGGGTGACCTGGGACGGGCTTGTCGGCATCTGGCCGGCGCTGGGCGAGATTGCGCGGCCCATTGCCGAACAGATTCAGATTGACGCGCAATATGCCGGGTATATCCAGCGGCAGGAAACCGATATTCAGGCCTATCGCAAGGATGAAGGTCTGGCCTTGCCCCATGATCTGGATTACGGCGCCATCGGGTCACTGTCGACCGAGATCCGCAACCGTCTGGCCGAAGCAAAGCCCGCGACACTGGGCGCGGCGGCGCGATTGCCGGGCGTCACGCCCGCGGCGATCGTCGCGTTGTTGCGTCATGTCAAACGGCAAAAGCCGGCTGCAGTTGAATCGATTCATGCAGCCTGACCCACAAACCCCTGAACTGACTCGTCTTCTGGTCTTTTGCGAATTGCTTAAAAAATGGCAGCGTTCAATCAATCTGGTCGCGCCTTCGACGCTTGGGGATGTCTGGGGGCGGCATTTTGCCGACAGTTTGCAAATTCTTGATTTTGTACCTCCGGGCGCGGTGGTGGCGGATATTGGGTCCGGGGCCGGGTTTCCCGGTCTGGTGTTGGCGATCGCGCGTCCGGACGTGCATGTGCATCTGGTGGAATCGGATCAAAAAAAGGGGACATTCCTGTTAGCTGTTTCACGTGAAACAGGCGCAAAGAATGTGGATGTTCATGTGGAGCGAATCGAACGGGTTTTGCCCGGTCTGGAAGCCGGGATGGTGACGGCAAGGGCGCTTGCGCCCTTGCCGAAATTGTTGGAAATGGTGCGTCCTGTGTGGGAACGCAATGTAGGCGCGAACATGGTGTTCATGAAGGGCGCGGCATGGCGGGAGGAGGTCGATCTGGCCAGGCAAGACCATGATTTCGATCTTGACGTCCGGCCCAGCAAAACCGGGGGTGGCGCGGCAATTTTGTGTATAACCAAGGTGCGGCGGAAACGAATCGGTTGACGCCCCTGCCCCGGGCTTTAAGCTGAATTCGATTCCATATCGATTCGTTCATGAAGGGGGCAATTCACGCGCCATGACGTCCCGTATTCTGGCCATCGCCAACCAGAAAGGCGGGGTGGGTAAAACCACCACCGCGGTCAATCTTGCCACATCTCTTGCCGCAGTGGGTAAATCCGTGCTGCTGATCGATCTGGACCCGCAAGGCAATGCCTCCACCGGTCTTGGCATCGACCGCAAGGCACGGGCCGTCAGTTCCTATGACTTGCTGTTCGGTGATGTCGGGCCGCGCCATGCCGCCACGCAGACTCGCGTGCCCGGGTTGTGGGTGGTGCCTGCTTCGCTGCATCTGGCGGGCGCGGATATCGAGCTTGTGACCGCCGAGCGCCGGGAATACCGGTTGCGCGAGGCGCTGCGCGGGGTTCAGGGCGCGCAGGATGCCGGGTACGATTATATTTTGATCGATTGTCCGCCCTCGCTTTCGCTGATCACGTTGAACGCGCTGATCGCCGCGGACGCGGTGTTGGTGCCCTTGCAATGCGAATTCTATGCGCTGGAGGGGTTGAGCCAGCTTGTGCGCACCATTGACCGGGTCAAGGCGCATTTCAACCCGCAGCTTGAGATTCAGGGTGTGGTCCTGACCATGTACGACCGGCGCAACAAGCTTTCCGAGCAGGTGGCGGCGGATGTGCGGGCGTTTTTCGGGCCCAAGGTCTATACCACCATCATTCCGCGCAACGTGCGCGTGTCGGAGGCGCCAAGCCACGGTCTGCCCGCCATCGTCTATGACATGGGGTGTCCGGGGTCGCAGGCCTATATCCATCTGGCCAAGGAAATGCTGCGCCGGGAGCGGGTGCAGGCCGAGGCCGTGGCGGCCTGAGATGCGGGTCTGAGGCACGAGAATAGAAAGACAGGACGATGACGCAGATCGCGGCGAATGTTTCCAATCAAGAGGACATGCAGGTGGACAACAGGAAAAAAGGGCTGGGGCGCGGGTTGAATGCGCTGTTCGGTGACGAGGAAGCGGCGCCGCAGACCGCGAATGACCGCGTCGGCCAGGATACCGCCGGCGAAAGCGCGGGCAGAAGCCGGATGATGCCGGTGGAATGGCTGCGGCCCAACCCGAACCAGCCGCGCCGCGTGTTCACGCAGGAGGCGCTGGACGATTTGGCCGGGTCGATCCTCCAGCACGGCATGTTGCAGCCGATTCTGGCGCGCCCGGTGCCGGAGGCCGGAAACCGTTATGAAATCGTGGCGGGCGAACGCCGCTGGCGCGCCGCGCAGGCCGCGCAATTGCACGAAGTTCCCGTTACGATTCAATATCTTACGGACGAGGCGGTGCTCGAACTTGGGTTGATCGAAAACCTTCAGCGCGAGGATCTTTCCCCGCTGGAGGAGGCCGAGGCGTACCAGCAGTTGATGACCCGGTTCGGCCATACGCAGGACAAGGTGGCGGCCGCGGTGGGCAAATCGCGCAGCCATATCGCCAACATGATCCGGCTTTTGACCCTGCCGGAGCCGGTCAAACAATATCTGCGCGAGGGGACGTTGACTGCCGGCCATGCGCGCACCCTGATTACCGCCGCCGATCCGACGGCCATGGCCAAGGCCATGGTCGAGGGAGGATTAAGCGTGCGCGAGGCCGAGGCGCTGACCAACAAGAAAAAGGGTAAATTGACCCGCGGGCGCGCCGGACCGCAGAAGGATACCGATACGCTGGCGCTGGAACGCGAGATGACCGGGGTCTTGGGCATGCCGGTTACGATCAGCGTGCGTAAGGGCAAGAAAGGCGCGCGCGCCGGGAGCATCAGCATCCAGTACGCCAATCTGGACCAGCTGGACGACGTTTTGCACCGGCTTTCGCACGGTGCGGGGCGCAAGGGGCTGTGACGGATTTATCTGGCCAGACCTGACCAGGGTCCGCCATCCATGAAAAAAGCGCCCATAAATGGCGCTTTTTGTATTATAGATCAATTGGTTGATCAGTTGTTAAAGCTTCCGGTGTCGATCACCTTGACGGTGTCGCTTTGGTACACTTGCGCAGCGGGTTTGCCCGAATAGTAATTGCCGTCGCCGATATGGACGTCCTTGATCGTTTCCTGCACCTGATCGGGGACCACGACCTGTTGCGGCTGGGTCACGCCATTGACGATGGTGTCGCGCACCACGCCGCCCTGCATTTCGCTGGTTTGCGCCGGGTACGGCCTGTTGCCGACCAGTCCCACCTTGCGGCTGGTGACCGTATAGTCGGTGGTGGTGGTTTTTTCAGTGGTCGTAGAAACAAGCGGATCGGTAGTCGATGCGGGCGGCGCAATCACCGGGGAATCGGTGGTCGTTACCGTGGTGCTGGTGGTCGCCGGCAGTTCGCTGCGTTTATAGGCATCGTAAGCCTGCAATTCGCGCTCGTGCATGGATTTGGACACGCCCATGGTTTGCGAAAGCGGCGCGATGTTCATCGGCGTGCCGTTGTCGTTGAGCGGCGACATCTGGCCCTTGCCGGCCGCATCGTCGGTTTGCTCGGCCGGGACCGGCGCCGCAGCATAGGGGGCAGGCGGCTGGGTCGTGGTCTGGGTGGTTACGGTGGTGGTCGTCACCATGCCTTCGCCGGTTTGCTGGTAGGTCTTGTAGACGTTCATCTGGCGGGCGCGTTCGGCATCGTCCATCGCGCGGGCCGGGGCGGCCAGCGCCAGCAACGCGGCAGCGGCCATGGTGAATGTGTAAAATGACTTGTGCATGTTCAAATTCCTTTTATCGGTGCGGACTTCAGGTAATAGGCCCTTGTGGCCTTTTGATGTCAACGAATTTGAAGGCCGGTCAGTTCATCAAGCCGCCATGGCTATTTTCAGTAAAACCTGCGCGCAGAGCGTATCGGCGGGCATGTTGGTCTGTTTGGTCTGGGCCTCGGTCGCATTCAGCGCGCCAAGCACGTTCTCGATGCGCTGGCGCGGCCAGCGTTGCAGCTGGGCCTGAAACGCGCTTTCGAATTTGAAAAATACCGGCGGGTTGAGGGATTTCATCGCCGATTTCGGGTCGGAACCCGATTCGATCTTGAGCTGGCATTGGTACAGGCGGCGGAAATGCCCCTGAACGGTGCGTAGAATCGCCACCGCCGCGGTCTGTTCGCGGGTCAGCGCCGCAAGGCTTGCGCCCATGCGGGCGACGTCGCCCTGGCCCACGGCGTGGACCAGTTCGTCGAAAGTGCGGGCACGCACGTCGCCGACGCAGGCTTCGACATCCGCAAGGTGGATGGTTTTGTCGGCATCGGCGAATTTATAAAGCGCAAGTTTTTCAAATTCGCCACGCGCGACCGCGCGGTCGCCGACCAGCGCGCCCGCCAGTGCCGCCAGCGCATCGCGATCGAAGCCAAGGCCCGAATCGCGCGCGGCGGTCTGAAGAAAGCGGGTGAGGTCGCGTTCGTCCTCGACATAACAGGGGATGGCCGCCGCGTTTTCGGCCTTTTCGGCCAGCGCGCGCAGGGCGGATTTGGTGCCCAGTTCCCCGGCCTCGATGATGGTGAGGGTATGGGGCGAGGGGGATTTCAAATAGTCCTTGATCAGCGGGGCGAGCGCGTCGGCGGCGTCACGGATCAGGATCAGGCGGTTGCCGCCCATCAGGCTTTGGGCAAACGCCTCGTCATGCAGGCGGGCCGGGTCGTCGAGCAATTGGGCGGCGGTAAGCGTAGCGACGTTGAACGGGTCGGCCAGATCCGGCACCTGGGTTTTGGCCATCGCCTTGCCGCGTTCGGCCACCAGCCCATGGTCGGGGCCGTAGACCAGAATCACCCGCGCGGCTGGTGCTGGCCGCGCGACGAAGGATTCGATATCGCGGTAGGCGAGTTTCATGTCCGTATTCCCGGTCCCCGGATTACGGGTTCTGGGTCGTGCTTGTGTATTCGGTATCGAGGTCGTGTTCGCGGTGCAACCGCTCGGCCGCGGTTTCCGGCTTGTCTTTATAACCCGTGATCGCCCGGTCGTTGCCCGGTTGGTAGGCGGCGGGATTCGAGAAATAGAGCTCGACCAGCGCGGTAACCTGACCGGCCATGTCGCGGACGGCCTGATCGCGGGCGTCGTTTTCTGTGACCAGCGTCGTGTACTGGCTTGAAAGTGTATTGAAGGACGAAATCGCCGTCAAAGCGCGGGTCAGTACCACGGCACCGTCGGCGCGGGTCAGGCGCAGCGTGCCGGAGAGCTTAAGCTGGCTGCGGGTCGCGGTCGCGTCCTTGGCGATGCCCAAGCCGTAGCTGCTTTCGGTCAGGCGGTCGACCGAAAGGGCATAGGGCGCATCCGCCCGGTTTTTGCGCCCGGTGCGGTAGAAGCGGTCCATCAGCTCGTTGCGCAGCGACTGGCCGCGGCGGTCGGGCATCACGGCGATGTAGACTTGGTCCATCTTCGCGGCGACGTCGGCGTGCGTCCCGCCCGCATATTTGCCGTAAACCGGCGTCAGGCCGCAGGCGGCGAGGGGCAAGGCCAGAAGCAGGGCAAATATCAGGTAAAGCGTACGCATCATATTCTAGACGCTAGCATGGGGTCAGGGTGTTGGCCAGCCTTGCCGCGGTTTGAAAAACGATTTGATCATCCATATCGCGAAATTCGGCGATCCCTCTTTCCTTGACGTAGGAAAAAACGCGATGCAGGGCGTCTTGTGTCTGGTGGTGAGCGCCGGTTCCATTTTTGGCTTGTTCGTCACGGGCGGCTATCAAGGCAGGGATAAAGAAAAGGGCCGCTTCACCGTGGTCGCGCAAAAGTGAAAGTACGGCATTGGCGTCTGCAAGCCTTTCTCGAAGCCGTATCGGGGGAAGGGTGTGACGTGGGTTTTCGAATAGTTCAACGCCATGGGTGATTTCGTGCCTGACAACGAATTCTTCATAAAGTCTGACCAGCAGAGTTCTCGATGGTGTTTTATCAAGTACGGCGTTACCGAAAAAATCCCTTAGTCGCGGATCATTCGGCCCATCCAAAATTTCAACCATTATATATCCGGCCAGAGCTTTGTTTTCTGGGGCAAAAGGTAAAAAACGCCCCGTGTTGCGTCGAATTGTCAATGCCAGATCGTTTTCATAGGCTTGAAGTGCGCGCCGACTTTGCAACTTATGTGTGTTGCCGAGGGTTTCTGACAAAAATCTCGCCTCTGCGCTTGGTGTTCTGCCACGCTTGGGGTCGTAGTAATAAACGACATCCCACGTACGGGGGAAAAACCGTTTCAAAGTGTCTTCGATAAGGCTTGCGTGATCGAATGTTTCGGCAAGCCCGCATTTTTTTTGCAGCATATGCGCGTTCCGCTTAATTTCGGTTTTCTTGTTTTTCGGGAAGCGCGGGCGCGGCCTCCACTTCGATGCGGCAAGTCGCCGGTCCGGGGGACCTTAAGCGCGCTTGCCGCCGCGCATGGACATAGCCATGCCGGGGGCGCGCATCGTCATCGTGGTGGAAAGCGGTGGCGCAAAACGCGCATATGGCCGGGAGCCATCAAGGGTAAGCATTGGTACGATCCTTGTTTTAACGGATAAAGGGAAGGTCCGGGGGGCCGCCGCAAGCCCCCGTTTTCATATGCGACGTTCTTTTTAATAACGCCGGGTGCACCGGCGTGTCAAATTTTTAGACCGTTTTTTTATGCCGCGGCGACGATGTTGACGATGCGGCCCGGCACGACGATGACTTTTTTGACCGTCAGGCCGTCAAGGGCGCGTTTGACCCCGTCTTCGGCCATCGCGGCGGATTCCGCCGCGACGCGGTCGGCGTCGGCGGGCAGGGTGATGGTCGCGCGCAATTTGCCGTTGACCTGAACCGCGAGCGTGAGCGTGTCCGCCACCAGCAGGGATTCGTCCGCCTCGGGCCACGGGGTGTCGGCAAGCAGCGTGTCGTGGCCAAGCTGTTCCCACAATTCCTCGGCCAGATGCGGGGTCATCGGGTTGACGACGCGCAGCAGGAATTCCCATGCCTCGCGCAAGGCCCATTTGTCGGCGTCGTCTTTGGATGCGAAGCCCTCGATCGCATTCGCAAGTTCGCGAATCTTGGCCACCGCCTTGTTCATGGTGAAGGATTCGATGTCGCGCGCGACGCCCACCGCGGTGCGGTGCGACCGCCCGCGCAGCTCGGCCGCTGCGGACGAAAACGACGCGGGCGTCTTGACGCCGGTCAGCTTGATTTCGGCGATGTCGTCCTGAAGCATGCGGTGCAGGCGGTTGATGAAACGCCACGCGCCCTCGATCCCGCCTTCGGTCCATTCCAGATCGCGCTCGGGCGGGCTGTCGGAAAGGATGAACAGGCGCGCGGCATCGGCGCCGTAAGTGCCCAGAATGTCGTCGGGATCGACCACGTTCTTTTTGGATTTGGACATTTTTTCGACGCGGCCCAGCGTCACCGGCGATTTGTCGGACGATCTGACCCAGTCGCCTTTTTCGGTCAGTTCAACCTCGGCGGGGTAGAGCCATTTGCCGTCCGCATCCTTGTAGGTCGCGTGGGTGACCATGCCTTGCGTGAACAGGCCGGTGAAGGGTTCGTCGGGGACCTGATAGCCGCAATCGCGCAGCGCGCGCATGAAGAAGCGCGAATACAGAAGGTGCAGGACCGCGTGTTCGACGCCGCCGATATACTGGTCGACCGGCATCCAGTATTGCGATTTCGCGGAGTCGAAGGCCGCGTTTTCGTTTTTCGGGTCGAGGTAACGCAGGAAGTACCAGCTGGAATCGACGAAAGTGTCCATGGTGTCGGTTTCGCGCGTGGCGGCACCGGCGCATTTCGGGCATTTGACGTGTTTCCACGACGGGTGGCGGTCAAGCGGGTTGCCCCCTTTTGTACCATCGGGCGCGTCGTAACTGATGTCGTAGGGCAGTTCGACCGGCAGGTCCTTTTCCGGAACGGGTACGGTGCCGCAGGCCGCGCAGTGAATCATCGGGATCGGCGCCCCCCAGTAACGCTGGCGCACCGCCCCCCAGTCGCGCAGGCGGAATTGCGTAACGCCGCGTCCGCGGCCCAGCGATTCCATTTTCGCGATCGCGGCGGCCTTGGCCGATTCGACGTCCATGCCGTCGAGAAAACCGGAATTCACCGCCACGCCGGGGCCGGTATAGGGTTGTTCGCGCACGTCGATCGTTTCGCCTTCGGGCGCGATAACGGGCAGGATTTGAAGCCCGTATTTGCGCGCGAATTCGTGGTCGCGCTGGTCATGCGCGGGACAGCCGAAAATCGCGCCGGTACCGTAATCCATCAAGATGAAATTCGCGACGTAAAGCGGCAACGTCGCATCGGGCAGGAAGGGGTGTTTGACGCGCACGCCGGTGTCGAAGCCGATTTTTTCGGCCTGTTCGATCGCGGCTTCGGACGTGCCGCCGGCACGGCAGGCGCGCACGAATTCGTCCCAGCCCGGCTTGCCCGCGCAAAGTTTCTGCGCCAGCGGGTGGTCGACCGCCATGGCGGCAAAGGATGCGCCGAACAGCGTATCGGGGCGTGTGGTGAATACCTCCAATGTGTCGCTCGATTGCGCTACGTCGAAGGTGAATTGCAGGCCCTGCGATTTGCCGATCCAGTTTTCCTGCATCAGGCGGACCTTGTCGGGCCAGCGGTCGAGCGACCCTATGGCCGCCAGCAATTCGTCGGCGTACCGGGTGATGCGGAAAAACCACTGGTCAAGGGTGCGGCGTTCGACCGGCGCGCCCGAACGCCAGCCGCGCCCGTCCACCACCTGTTCGTTGGCCAGCACCGTGTTTTCAACCGGGTCCCAGTTGACCATCGAACGCTTGCGGTAGACGAGGTCGTTTTTATAGAAGTCGAGGAACATCTTTTGCTGATGTTTGTAATAGGCGGGGTCGCAGGTCGCGACCTCGCGGCTCCAGTCGATGGCCAGACCCATCGACAAAAGCTGCTTTTTCATCTGGGCGATGTTCTGATAGGTCCAGTCCTTGGGGTGGACGCCGCGTTCCATCGCCGCGTTTTCGGCGGGCAGGCCCATCGCGTCCCAGCCCATCGGGTTGAGAACGTTGTATCCAAGGGCGCGGCGGTAGCGCGCGACGACGTCGGAAAGCGTGTAGTTACGCACGTGGCCCACATGGATGCGGCCCGAAGGGTAGGGCAGCATGGCCAGCACGTAGGATTTGGGCCTGTCGTGGTCCTCGACGACCTCGAAAGTCTTGCGCTCGGCCCAGACCGCGCGCCATTTCGCCTCGGTCTCCTTGATATTATAGCGTTCGGACATCTGTTTCCTGCCTGTTTGACGGCGCCATTCATTCATCACGGGAGGGGCTCCCGTCAACTGGTTTGGCGGAAAAGCGCGGCGAAGTTTATTGATCGTCCCTTATTGATCGTCGTCGTGCGCGGCGATGCGCAGTTCGCGGGCGCGGGTCAGGATCGCATCCTCGATTTCCGTGTTGTCCTTGGGATCGACCGCGACGTCCTTGCCGCCACGTTGCTTGAACATCGACACCTTGATGCCGTCGGAGCGCAGCTGGCTGCCCATCACGAAAATATTGAGCTTGTAACGTTCGCCCGGCTTGTCGGGGCTGGCGTACCAGTCGGTCAGGATGACGCCGCCGAACGGGTCAACCGTGGACAGGGGCATGAAATTGACCGTATCAAGCGCCGCGCGCCACAAATAGGAATTGACGGTGATGACATCGGTCGCGTTCTTGGATTTGCCGCCCAGCAGGTTGAACCCGTCCTTGCCGAAAACGCTGTCCGGTTTTTTATAGATGTCGTCGCCGGTCTGGGCGCGGTCGGCGCCGGTGGGGTATTTCGGCTCGGATTCAAGGCCACCGCAGGCGGAGAGCGCAAAGGTTGACATCATTATGACAACAAGAAGGGGGCGAAGCGTCATTTCAAACCTTGATCGGATGGTGTGTTTCCTTTCATCTAGCATTGTATAAAGGCGTTCTCAAGCGCCTCCGGCTGTGCCGGTAGTTCGCGTCTGTTGCAAAAATGCAACGACCGGGAAAAAAGTGCCGGGCCGCTTCGGGCCGTTTCGTTGACCCAAGGAAACGAATTTGAGAGTTTCCATGCAGTGTCCCGGCGCAACCGGGGCTTTGACAAATGCCCGACGCCATCCCGGCCAAGGGTCAATGGAGGAACCAAGATGAAAAAAATTCTGATGAGCACGGCCGCTCTTGTTGGCCTTGCCTTCGTCGCCGCCGCTCCGGCGCGCGCCGAAGATCCCGCGCTGCAACTCGGCGTCGGCGGTTACATCAACGGCTACGCCGTGTACACCGACCAAGACGGCGCGAACCTGCGTAAATTCGACTTCCGCAAACAGGCGAAAATCCACCTGAACGGCGAAGTCGCGCTGGACAACGGCATCACTGCCGGTGCCTATTTCCAACTTCTGGCTGACCGTTCGGAAGGCGCTTCGACGATCGAAGAATCCTACCTGTACCTGTCCTCCAACTGGGGCCGTATCAACCTCGGTGAAGAAGACGGTATCGCCTACCTGATCCAGGTCGCTCCCCCGATGGTTGACGCCGAAGTCGACGGTCCGCGCCCGGATATCGGCACGTTCACGGCTGCCAACGGTGGCACGCTGCGTTACGACCAGGCTCCGTTCGCCTACACCAACAAGTTCACCTACATCACCCCGTCGTTCAACGGCTTCCAAGCTGGTTTCAGCTACACCCCGTCGCCCTCCGCTGGCGACCTGGCTGGCACCGCCGCTTCGGTCACCTCGAACACCGCTGGCGATCTGAAAAACGGCTGGGAAGTTGCCGGTCGTTATGAAGGTTCGTTCGACGCTGTCGACGCTGCCATCGGCGCTGGTTACAGCAAGGCCACCCGCAACAGCGGCCGTGACCTGAAAGATTGGAACGTCGGTACGAGCTTCGGCTTCGGCGGTTTCGGTCTGGGTGCTGCTTACGTCAACTTCGACCAAAACGCAGCGGCTGACACCAAAACCACCGGTTGGGTGTTCGGCGGCGACTACGTCACCGGCCCCTACAAACTGGGTCTGAACTACACCACGGTTAACGTGGGCAACGGCACCGGCCTTAAGAAAACCGGCGTTGACCGCTGGACCGCTGGCGCGATCTACGAATGGGGTCCGGGCATGACGTTCCGCGGCGCCGTTCAGTACCAAAAAGCCAACGACGTTGGCGGCGTTCCTACGGCCGACAACAAAGGCACCCAAGTTACCCTGGGTACCCAACTGGAATTCTAATCCGCAAGGATTGGACGAATACGAAAGGGCGCCTTCGTGGCGCCCTTTCTTTTTTTGCCATTTTTGTTTTTTTGCCTAATACGCGCGGGATGATACGATCGGCCCGGATATGCGTCTGGCGGTTTTGCTTTTCATCATGATTTTAATACCCTGCGCCGCGCGCGCGGCGGACCAGACCGCCTTGTTCGCGGGCGGGAATTTCTGGGCGTTGCAAGCGATGTTCGATTCCCTGCCCGGGGTCGAGCGTACGGTTGCCGGCTATACCGGCGGGACGGAAGCGAACCCGCATTATGCCGACGTGGCGCACGGGCGCACCGGGCACCGTTTCGTGGTGCTGGTCATCTTCAACGACGCGGCGGTCAGTTACGAACAATTGCTACATGCTTACTGGCGTGCGATCGACCCCACGGATTCACGTGGGCAGTTTTGCGACCACGGCGCGCAATATACCAGCGCGATCTATACCTATGGCGCGGCGCAGGCGCAGGCCGCGGCGGACGCCAGAATGCTGATGGAAACCGACAACACGGCGTTTTCGGACGCGAATGGCAACGACATTCACGTCGCGACCGCAATTTTGCCCGCGGGCATTTTTTATCCCGCCGAAATCGGGCAGCAGCGTTATTACGAGAAAAACCCCCTGCGGTACTGGCTGTATAACAAGCTGTGCCGCCGCGCGGCGCGGCTTCAGTCCATATGGGGCAAGCCCAGCCCGTAAAGCAGGGCATCGAGGCCGTTGAACAGCAGATGGTTTGGCAGGGCGTCGCGCAGCACCTGTTTGGATTCGAATCCCACGCCCAGCCCCGCGCTTTCCAGCATCGGCAGGTCGTTCGCGCCATCGCCGATGGCCAAGGTTTGATCGAGGCCGATGCCCAGCCGCGCGGCGGTGGATTCAAGGCAGTGTTTTTTGAAGGATTTGTCCAGAACGGGATCGGCGACCGTGCCGGCAAGCGCGCCGTTTTCAACGATCAGCGTATTGCCGTGATGTTCGTCGAACCCCAGATGCGCCGCGACGCGCGCGGTGAAATAGGTGAACCCGCCCGAGACCAGCACGCAATGCACGCGGTGATGTTTGAGTGTTTTGATCAGCGTTTCGCCGCCGGGCGTGAAATGCATCGCGGCGGCGGTGCGCTCCAGCGCGGTTTCGGGCAGGCCGCGCAAAAGCGCGACGCGTTCGCGCAAGGCCGCGTGAAAATCAAGCTCGCCGTTCATCGCGCGGCGGGTGATCGCGGCGATACGGTCTTTTATGCCCGCGATTCCCGCAAGTTCGTCGAGTGTTTCCTCGGCGACCATGGTTGCGTCCATGTCGGCCAGAAACAGGCGCTTGGCGCGGGTTTCAAGCGGCTGGCAGAGGACGTCGACGCGGCATTGGGTACGAATGGCGTCAAGCGCCCATTTGGGCGCGGGCGCGTCGGCCATCAGATCGACCGCGCGGTTGGGCGCAAGCACGGCGCGGGCGGTTTCGGCTATCCCCGCCTCGCGCAAAATTGCGCGCGGGCGCTCGTCGAAAAAGGGGTCTTGGCTTGGGGCAATGAGTGTGATGACGTAGGACACGCCAAAAACCCTAACAGCAACGATCCATCATGACAACGAAGCCGACCGCGAAGCCCCAAGTTCCGATGTTTTCCTCAGGCCCGTGCGCGAAGCGTCCGGGGTGGAGCGTCGCAGCGCTGGCGAGCGCGCTGGTCGCGCGTTCGCACCGCGCGGCGCCGGGCAAAAAGAAACTTCAGGCGGTGATCGATGGACACCGCAGGCTTTTGGGCATTCCCGCCGATTACGTGGTCGGCATCGTGCCCGCGTCCGACACGGGCGCGGTGGAAATGGCGCTGTGGTCGATGCTGGGTGAACGCGGGGTCGACGTGCTGGCGTGGGAATCGTTCGGGACGGAATGGCTTAAGGACATCACCGGGCAGCTGAAATTGCCGGACGTGCGCGAATTCACCGCCGATTACGGGTTTTTGCCGGATCTGGGACAGGTGGATTGCGACCGGGACGTGGTGTTTACCTGGAACGGCACGACATCGGGTGTGCGGGTGCCGGACGGCGCGTGGATCAAGGCCGAGCGCAAGGGGCTTACGATCTGCGACGCGACGTCGGCGGTGTTCGCCTATGACCTGCCGTGGGAGAAGCTCGACGTCGTGACATGGTCGTGGCAAAAGGTGCTGGGCGGCGAGGCGGCGCACGGGATGCTGGTGCTATCCCCGCGCGCGGTCGCGCGGCTGGAAGGCTATAAACCGCCGCGTCCGCTGCCAAAAATTTTCCGCATGACCAAGAAGGACAAGGACGGAAACGTCAAACTGAATGCCGAGATTTTCGAGGGCGCGACCATCAACACGCCTTCGATGCTGTGCGTCGAGGATTGTCTTGATGCGCTGGCATGGGCGGAAAAAGCGGGCGGGCTTAAAGGTCTTATGGTCCGGTGTCAGGCCAATTTCGCGACGGTGGAGCGCTGGGTCGCGGCGTCGGAATGGGTCGCGTTTTTGCCCGAGGCGCCGACTACGCGTTCGATCACATCGATCTGCCTCAAGGTCAAGGATCCTTGGTTTACGGCCCTGCCGCAGGCGGCGCAGGATGCGCTGCTCAAATCGTTGGTCAAGACGCTGGACGAGGAAAATGTCGGCAAGGATATCGGTTCGTACCGCGATGCGCCGGGGGGAATCCGCATTTGGGGCGGCGCGACGGTCGAGGCGACGGATATCGCCGCGTTGCTGCCGTGGCTTGACTGGGCCTATGCATCGCTCAAGGCGCAAGCCGCGTAATGGCGCAATATTGTTTTAAATTGCTGCGGCGCGTAATTTTTTGTTGCGCGGCCGCGTGCGGATCAATAATACTTAGACCCATGCGCGTCACTGCCGCCATACGCACCGTCATCGTGGTGCTTCTTGTGAACCTTCTTGCCGTACTTGGCAAGGAGGCGCGGGCGGTATAGGTCAAATGTAAAGCAAAGACCCAAGACACGCTGCCAGCGCCCTTCGGAACCCCCGCAAGGGCGCAAATTTTTTTACCAAAAAACTTCGGACAAACGGACTAGAGAGAAAGAAATAGACCATGAATATGCACAACCCTTCCTTCCCAACCGATGGCGATCAGGCCGATGGCGGTCAGGCATTCAATCAGGCGGCCATGCCCGGTGCTCGCGCCATCCGCTTCCAGATTGCCGGTTTTCGGGTGATCAGGCAGGCTGGCGGCAGCATTGCTCAGGTGATCCACGCCATCGTTCAGGAATCGGGTACCGAAGCGGCCGCCTTTCCCACCGCCGCAAAAGATGGCGCAAATTCGCGAGTCCTGATTCATCAAGGCGAGAGACTTTCCGATTCACAAATTTATGACGGCGTCATGGATGATCGGACTGGCGCAATTCACGAGGTTCGTGGCGCGGGCATGGCGGCGGCAGGCTGGTTGCGCACTCCCGATTTTCCCGCCTTCATGGAAAAGTGCAACGAAATGTCGCCATGCGCGCCCGCACCGGCTGTTGTAATCGTTGTGCCCCGCCATGAAGGTCGGCTTCACGTCATCTGAGGCGGTGATGCGTATGCAGACGGCGCAGCGCGCCTTCACCGAGGAAGCGGGGCTTTTGAAACCTTTGCCCGCCGGGTTTTACGGTTGTGTTCGCGACGGGGCGGGGTTCAGCGTCCTGTTCACGACCAACGATCTGGCGCGGCCTGTCGTGATGGTCACGCTGGATGCGTTGCGCGCTTGCCTGAAGGTTGAGGGCGGGCGGGTTGGCATTGAGCGGGCATCGCCGCTGCGACGGACGCTGGTGCGGGGCGGGGTTGAGGATTCGGAAATCCTCAAGGCCGCCGGGAAGCTGGCTGAAAGCGCCGGGTGTTATCAGCGCACGGGTATGCTGGGTGGTGCGTTCGATTCGCTGGACGCCTGGCACGAAAGCTTTAAAAGGCGGCATAAAAAAACCGCGCCCGCGCCGGTGCGGCTTGGCCCCGCGCAGCACAGGACCACGTTTGTGGCCCTGAAGCAGCAGGATGACGCGTGGCAGCGGTCGTTTGGCGGGGCGCGCCGGGTCTACAGGCGTTAGCATTTTTGCGGCGGATTCGCGGCACCCAGTTTTTTACGGGCATTTTTATGCGGGTTGCCAGCCGCGCGCGGGTGCGGCACCCTTTTGGGCGTGAACGCGCTTTTTTTTCAGATCGCCGTTATCGGCATCGCGGCCATGGCCGCGCAATGGCTGGCATGGCGGCTGCGTATTCCCGCGATCGTATTTTTGCTGCTGTTTGGTTTCGCGCTCGGCCCTCTTGCACATGTGATCGATCCGCGCGCGCTGATGGGGCCGATGTTCCGGCCCGCGATCGAGGCCGCGATCGCGATCATCCTGTTCGAGGGCGGGCTACAACTACGCCTGAAGGATATTGCCGAAGCACGCAAGGCGGTGGGCAGCATCGTCATTCTGGGCGCGCCGGTGGGGTGGGGGCTGATCACGCTGGCCGCGCATTATATCGCGGGGCTGGAATTCCCCGTCGCGGCGGTGCTGGGCGGGATGCTGGTGGTCACCGGCCCCACGGTCATCATGCCGATGCTGCGGCACGCGTTGTTGCAGCATCGCGTCGCCTCGGTCCTGAAATGGGAAGGGATATTCAACGATCCCGTTGGTATTTTGATCGCGTTTCTGGCGTTCGAGTATTTTACCGTCGCGGGCGCGGGCATGGGGTTCTTTATCGAGCGTCTGGGGTTGATCGCGCTGATCGCCGCCGCCGCGATCGCCGCCGGATTCATCACCGCGCGCGTGTTTCGCGAAGGATGGGTGCCGGAATACCTTAAATCCCCGATGCTGCTGGTCGCGGTGATCGTGATGTTTTATGCCAGCAATCTGGCGCTGCACGAATCCGGGCTGATCGCGGTGATGGCGTACGGCATGACGCTGGCCAATCTGCCGGTCGAAAGCATACAGGAAATCCGCCGGTTCAAGGAAACGACGACGCTGCTTTTGGTGTCGGGGGTATTTTTGCTTTTGACCGCGGACCTGAACGCGCGGGTCATGCTGTCGATGAATTGGCGCGGGGTGCCGTTCATTCTGGCGTTGTTGTTCATCGTCCGGCCTTTGACGGCGTTGATCGCCGGGGTGTTTTCCAATTTGAACCTGCGCGAGCTGGTGTTGATCGGCTGGGTTGCGCCGCGCGGCGTGGTCTGTGCCGCGATGGCCGGTGTTCTTGGTCCGCTGATGGTCGAGGTCGGCTATGCCGACGGGGCGCAGATTTTGCCTTTATGTTTTTCCATCGTCGTCATCAGCGTGCTGGCGCAGGGTTTGAGCGTGCGGCAACTGGCGCGGCGGCTGTGCCTGACGCTTGAAAGCCATAACGGGCTGATCATCGCCGGGGCGTGGGGATGGGCGGTGCAACTGGCCGAAGTGTTGCGCGCGCGCGGCATCGACGTGCTGATCGCGGACGGCGACTGGCGACGGCTGCAGGCGGCGCGGCTTTCGGACATTCCGGTTTATTACGGCGAGCTTTTGTCGGAAAACGCCGAGGCGGCGGTCGAACACCACGCCTATGACGCGCTTTTGGCGGCGACGCCCAACCCTGCCTATAACGCGTTGCTGTGCGGCCAATTCGCCGACGTGATGGGGCGGGCGCGGCTTTATACCCTGCACCCGGACGAAGAAGGCGTGGCGCTGCGCCACCGTCTGGCGCGGATGCTCAAGGGCCGGGAATGGGCGCCGGACCGGCTGACCCTCGACCGGCTGGAAAGCCTGTATGCCGAAGGCTGGCGATTTCGCACCTCGCGTATCGGCAAGGCGCCAGACGGGGACGAAATCAAGGTTCCGGTCGAAAGCGAAACGCTGATGGTGGTCGGCGTCATCGGACGCAACGGGAATCTGCGGCTGTTTTCGCGCGGCGAACGGGCGGCGCCCAGGACCGAGGGCGCATACGCCCTGTTCATGGAAAAACAGGACCATCCTGCCTAGGACGTGCCTATGCCCGCCTTGCTTTTGCCGTAGCCCGGGTCTAGACAAAACGAAACGATAATCGCGGAGAAAGCCCGTCATGCCCAAAGTATTGATCGCCGATAAAATGGATGCCGTTTGCGCCGAAATTCTGGCCGCGCGCGGGGTCGAGGTCGAAAGCAAGCCGGGGCTGACGCCAGACGAGCTGAAATCCGCGCTTGGCCAGTATGACGGCGTGGCAGTGCGTTCGGCCACCAAGATTCCGGCGGAAGTGTTGACCGGGGCGGGGGCGTTGAAAGTCATCGGGCGCGCGGGCATCGGCGTCGACACGATCGACGTGCCGGCCGCGACCAATGCCGGCATCGTGGTCATGAACACGCCGTTCGGCAATTCGGTGACCACGGCCGAGCATACGGTCGCGATGCTGATGGCGCTGGCGCGCCAGATTCCGCAGGCCAACGCCAGCACGCATGCGGGCAAATGGGAAAAATCGAAATTCATGGGTGTCGAGCTGATGGGCAAGACGCTTGGCGTCATTGGCTGCGGCAATATCGGAGCGATCGTCATCGACCGGGCGCAGGGGCTGAAGATGCGGGTGATCGGGTTCGACCCGTTTTTGAGCGAGGCGCGGGCCACGGAACTGGGCATCGAAAAGGTGGAACTGGACGATTTGTTCGCGCGCGCGGATTTCATCACCATCCATACGCCGATGACCGACAAGACGCGCGGCATCATCAACAAAGACGCGTTCGCGAAAATGAAAAAGGGCGTGCGCATCCTGAACGTCGCGCGCGGCGGGCTGGTGGTGGAAGCGGACCTTAAGGCCGCGCTGGAAAGCGGGCAGGTCGCGGGCGCGGCGCTGGACGTCTTTGAAACCGAACCCGCCAAGGAAAATATCTTTTTCGGCATGGATAATGTCATCTGCACGCCGCATCTGGGCGCTTCGACCAGCGAGGCGCAGGTCAACGTCGCGGTCCAGATCGCCGAACAGATCGCCGATTTCCTTCTTAACGGGGCGGTCACCAACGCGGTCAACATGCCCTCGATCTCGGCCGAGGACGCACCAAAACTCAAACCGTATACGAAACTTGCGGAGCAGGTGGGGCGGCTGGCCGGGCAGATGGTGGAGGACGCGATCACCGGCATCGAGATCGTCTATCGCGGGCAGGTCGCGGGGTTGAATACCAAACCGTTGAGCGCGGTGGTGCTGGCGGCGCTTCTGGGCGTGACGCTGGAGGGCGTGAATATGGTTTCCGCACCCGCGGTCGCCAAACAGCGCGGTATCGCGCTCACCGAAAGCAAAAGCGAAAGCGCGGACGATCTGGTCACCGCGCTGGGCGTCCGGGTTAAGACCGCGAAGGGCGAAAGCACGGTCACGGGCACTTTGTTCGGCGGCGGGCATCCGCGCATCGTGTCGGTGGACGGGGTTCCGGTCGAGGCGGCGCTGACCCCCAACATGCTTTTGGTGCGCAACAAGGACAAGCCGGGATTGATCGGCGGAATCGGTTCGATTCTGGCCGAGGCCGGGGTCAATATCGCCGATTTCCGGCTGGGCCGCGTGGCGGCGGGCGGCCACGCGATTTCGTTGATCGCCGTCGATCAGCGCGTTGATGACGGGGTGTGCGCGAAGCTGGGCGCGCTGCCGCAGGCGGAAAGCGTCAAGCGTCTGTCGTTCTAGCCAGTATCCCGATCCTAGGGCGCGGATGGTTTTGCGGCGGCAGTTTGGGCGCTGACATATTCCGATTGATGGTCCGTCCTGACGCGGCTGAGCAGATAATTGCCAGCCAGATAGACCGGCGCGGACAGGGTCAGCGGCCAGCTTTGCGCCGCGATGCCCGCGCTTAGCGCCAGTACGGTGCCAAGGGCGTAAAGACTGCCTGCCAAGTCATTGCGGTTGGTCGTAAAGCCGGTGACGGATCCCATGGTGACGGTTGTAGCCAGCGCGAATTGCAGCGTGCTGCCATTTTCGCGCAAACCGAAGATATTGGCGGAATCGGCAAGATATCCGAGGCCGGCGAGGGCGAAGAGCATATAGCCGGTATCAAGCGGATAGCGCCAAGGTTGCAGTGTATGTTTGATTTTTCCGGCAATCGAAACGGGATCCAGATTCGCGTAGACCCGTTGCATTTCATGCCAATAGGACGGTTGAAAAGGTCTGATGGTGTATTGCCCGAAATCCGTGAAGAACGCTTTCAACTGACCTTTTGCAAAGATCGTCCCTTCGGGGATTTTTTCTCCGCCTTTGCCGAAGGCCAGCTTGAGCCCGTGGCCCAGTACACCAAGACCTGCCGATACACTCCAGATCAGGCTGCCTTTGCCGTTGGTGCCGTGCAGGCCGGTCAACATGTCCGCCGTCATGAAGATCAGCGGATAGATCTTCATCGGGTATTCATGCACGGCGCGCAAAAATGCGTGGCGAAGGTTCATCCAGCGTTTTTAGCGGGCGTGCACGGACGATTGCCAGTTTTTTCAGATGCTATTGCCCGAAGGTAAAGGCATAGGCCTCAAGCCCCGCGCGGGCGGGGCGGATTTCAAGGACGCCGTGATCCGCGCCGAAGGTGCCGCCGTTGTAAAGCGTATAAAGTTTTTCACCGTCCACGCGCACGGGCGGCAAGGGTTTTCCGTCGAGGCTGAGGGCGAGGCCGACGGGTTTTTTGTCGGCGCTGCCCAGCACCACAAACACCTTGCCCGCCGTGAAGTTCAATCGCAGGGCCGCGTCCGGTCCGGCGATGATTTTTTGCGCGCCCACGGTCCATGAACCCGAAAGCGCCCAGTGGTTCTTTTCCAGCGCGGCGGGAAAATCGTAAAGCGCCGGCTTGTCGTAAACGAACGTGCCCACGAAATTTTCGGCGCGCGCGAAACCAAGATAGGTTTCCGGCGTCTGGCCGGGGGCGGTGATGGCCACGGGTTTATCGTGCGCGCGTCCGTCAATGCCAAGCAGCGCGCGCATATTGTTTTCGGTGGTGTCGTAATTTCCTTCGCCGAAATGGGTATAGACGACGCGGCCCTGCCGGTCGATCAGGTAATGCGCGGGCCAGAAGCGATTAGAATAGGCGCGCCATGTCGCAAAATCGTTGTCGAGCGCGACGGGGTAATGGATGCCGTATTGCTTTACCGCGGCCTCGACATTCTTCAGCTTTCTTTCAAACGGAAATTCCGGCGCGTGAACGCCGATCACGACCAGACCGTCGTTTTTGTATTTGTCGTACCATGCCGTGACATGGGGCAGGGTGCGGATGCAGTTGATGCAGGAATAGGTCCAGAAGTCGATCAAAACCACCTTGCCGCGCAATTGCGCAAGGGTGAGGGGCGATGAATTGATCCAGTCGGTAATCCCGGCGATTTCCGGTGCTGGATATGGGTTTTCCAGCCCGTGCGCGAAGGCGGGCGGGGCGGATTCCGTTTCTTGCGCGCGCGCTTGCCATGCGACGAGTTTCAGATCGAAGCCGGAATAAATGGTCACCGCCGCTGCGATCATGACGACACCCACGGTGCGGCGGATCGCGTAGGCATGTCTTTTAAGGAATCCCATGCGGTCGAGCAGCGCCCGGCCTGAAAGCGCGATGGCCAGCATCGGCAAGGCCGCGCCCAGCGAAAACGCGGCAATGGAGGCGCTGGCGGCAAGTTCGGACGTCGCCTGCACGATGCCGACGATCGCGGCGCCGAGGATCGGCCCGCCGCAGGGCGTCCAGACCACGCCGACCAGCAGGCCGATGCCCAGCCCGCCCCAGAATCCCCGGCCCCGGATGCGTGCGATCAGGGCGTCGCCGCGTCCGGCGATGCTGCCCAGCGCCGTGCCCCAGCGGTCGGAAAGGCGGGGGAACAGCATGACCAGCCCGAAAAGCATCAGGAGAATGAGCGAGGCATCGCGCAGAATTTCGGAATCGATGCCGGACGCCGCCAGCAAGCGGCGCGAGACGACGGCAAAGACGGTAAAAGCCAGCACGAAGCCGGTAACGATGCCGACGGGACGCGCCCGCCCTCCGTCGATGGATGCGCCGAGCATCAACGGCAGGATGGGCAGGATGCAGGGCGAAAGAATCAGCGCCATACCTTCGAAAAAGGAAAGGCCGAGGGTGGTGGGGTCGATCATGGTCGTATCCTGCATTTTAAAAGTTGGCGTTGAAAGGGGATACGGTGCGCGGGCAGGCTATGGTTACAGGCGCAAAAAAATCTTTTGGACTTGTAACCATGGGCCGGGCATGGACGTATAGACAGGTGGATACGCATGAATTCGACCAAATGGTGCGCGATTTTGCGAGCGGCGACGCGGGGGCCTACCGGCGGTTGCTGGCGGCCAGCGCGCGGGTGGTGCGCGCCTATCTGGCGGCGCGCATGACCGGACCTGCCCGCGCCGACCTTGAGGACGTGGTGCAGGAGACGCTGTTGAACGTGCATACGAAGTTTCACAGTTACGACCAAAGCCTGCCTTATGTGCCGTGGCTGCGCACGATCGCGCATCACAAACTGGTCGATCACTGGCGGCGGCGCCGATTTTCAGGCACGGTGCCGCTGGACGACGGTGCGGCGGAAACCCTGGCCGCGCCGGAATCGGACGTGGCGGCAAGCAACGCCACGTTGACGCTGGAGCGGTATCTGGCCGCGCTCAACGCCAAGCAGCGGCGGGTCGTCGAACTGGCGCGCATCGCGGGTAAATCGATGGCCGATATCGCGCAGGAGATGGATATCAGCGTCGCCGACGCCAAGGTGACGTTGCACCGCGCGCTGCGCAAGCTTGCGCAAACGGCAAGAGCGGATCAGGAGGTTGCGGATGCGCACGGATGATCTGATCGGAATTCTGGCCAAGGCGCCGCCCGCGCCGCGCGCGCGCCGCAACGCCGCGATCTGGGCTGGCATCGCGTTGCTGTTCGTTTGCATGGCGGCATTGGTGGCGGCTACGCTGGGCCTGCGGCCGGGGTTGGGCGGCATGGCCCGGAATCCCCATATGTTGTTCAAATACGCGTTTCTGGCGGCGCTGGTGGTGGGCAGCGGCCTTGCATGGTGGCGCGACGGGCATCCGGGACGCACATACCGTTTCGCGCGCGCGGGGATGATCTTTATGGCCGCGCTTTTGGCCGTCATGGTCGTTTTTTCCTTTCATACCCTTGGGCCGCGCGGCGTGGCGGCGGCGGTGTTCCAGCGCAACGCATGGGCCTGTATCGGGTTTGTCGCGCTGTATACGGTCGTGGGCAGCGCCGTGTTAAGCGCGCTGACGCGGTGCATGGCGCCGCTGCACGCGCGGCGGCACGCCGCGCTGACCATGTTGTTCGCGGCGGCGCTGGGCGGGCTGGCCTATGGGTTGCATTGTCCGCACGACAATCCGGTTTATTTTGCGTTGTGGTACGGCGGGACCTGCGCGGCGCTGATGATTCCGGGTGTGCGGATGCTGGCCGCACGGCAGGCGTGGTAGTTGCAGGAAATTTATTTTTTACGCTCGTGTTCCTCAAGCGGGCGGGCCTGTCCCGCCATCATCACCGGCACGCCGTCGCGCACCGGAAAGGCCAGTCCCGCCGCATCGGATACCAGTTCGCCGCGCGCGGCATCGTAACGCAATGTCGTGTGCGTAAGCGGGCATACCAGCAGTTCCAGCAGTTTCGGGTCAGCCTGCATCGCGTTTCCTTGTCCTATCCGGATATCAATGGCAGCAACCGCCGGTTTCGTCCAGCATGCAGGGGTGGCTAACGGCCATTTCGATCATCGCCAGAAACAGTTCGGCGCGGCGCTGAATCGTATCGGCCTCTAGCAGCGCCTGTTTTTCAGACGGTTTAAGCGGGCAGATCATTTCCAGCGCGGTCAAAAGATCGCTGTCCGGGGCGATGTCGACCTTGTCCCAGTCGCAGGACATTTCCTGCTGTCGGAAATAGGATTGCAGCAGGCGGTTCAGGCGGCAGCGGTCGAGCGCGACGGTATCGGCCTGCGGTTCCATGTCGACGGTATAGGCGTTCCATTCGGGCACCACCGTGCGATAGGGCAGGGATTCGTCCAGGTCCCGTCCGATGCGGAAGCGGCAGATGCCGGTCAAAGTGATGCGGTAACGCCCGCCTTCGGCCTCGGCGAAGCTGACGATGCGTCCGGCGCAGCCGATGTCGTAAACATCCCCGTCGCTGCCGGATCGTGGTTGAACGATGCCGATCAGCCGGTCGTCGCGCAGGGCCGCGTCGACCATTTTCAGGTAGCGTTTTTCAAAGACGTTGAGCGGCAATTGGCCGCGCGGCAAGAGCAGCACACCCGTCAGCGGAAAAACCGGCAAACGGTGCGGCAGCTTGTCGAAGGTCAGGTTGCAGCTGTGCATCTTGATCGATTATCTATGCAACTTTTGTACAGGATCAAGGCTTTATGCCGCAGCGCGGGCGTAAGGGGCAAGGTCGAGGATGCGCGGGGGGTGGTTTACCGCTGCCAGAAAGCGCACGACATCCGGCCCGGAAAGCGCCAGCGACATGGTGTTGTGCATCGGGTGGGCGCTGATCACCGGCGCCTCGGCCACGGGGCGGTGCAGGACCACCTCGACCGCGCCATCGGTGTCGTTGATCGCGGCGAACGGGCAGACCGAGCCGGGACGCACGCCCAGATGCGTCCATAACCGTTCGGGCGAGCCGAAGGAAAAGCGGTCGAAGCCTAGGACGGGGGCCAGAATTTTAAGGTCCAGCGCCAGTTCGTCGGGCACCACCACCAGACACATGCGGCCCTTTTTATCGCGTAAAAACAGGTTTTTGACGTGCAGGCCGGGGATGACGTCTTTTAAAAACGCCGATTCCTCGCAGGTAAAGACCGGCTTGTGGCGGTGCAGGACATAGGGAATGCCCATGGCGTCCAGTCGCGCCATCAGCGCCTGGGGCGGGGTGGGCAAAAGGGCGTCGGTTTCGGCGTCTTGCGCCGTTTCGTCGGTCATCTGGCCGAGTTAGCCACAAGGGGCTTGCCTTCACAAGCCGGTTTGGCTAAAAGATGTTTCGTTTCAAGACAGGTATGCGGGTGTAGCTCAGTGGTAGAGCACGACCTTGCCAAGGTCGGGGTCGCGAGTTCGAGCCTCGTCACCCGCTCCAGTCTTCGGCCATGGTTGCAGTGCAGGGATTGCGCCTTGGGGAACACAAAATCTCCATTCAAGGAATCATGACGATGAAAAAAATGCTTTTGGGCACCGCAGCCCTGATCGCGCTGGCCACACCGGCCATGGCGCAGGATAAAAGCGGCACAACCTATACGCCGCAGCCGACGACCAGCGCCGCGCCGACACCCGTCTATCACGCCGCCCCGGCGGAAAGCGCCCCCACCAGCATCAGCAGCGATAGCGGCACCAATCCGCTGTCCGGCGCGTATGTCGGCGTTTATGGCGGCTATGGCTGGGACCATGTGAAAACCCCCGCCGGTAAGGCCAAGGCAAACGGCCTGGATTACGGCGTATTCGCGGGCTACAAGCTCGACCGCCTGCTGGAGAATTCGATGGGCGGGTTGAGCGCGGCGGTTGAGGCGTTCTACGGCGGCTCCAACGCCAACGACACGGTCGCGGGCACCAAGGTCGAAAAGAACGGCGAATGGGGTGTTAGCTTCCGTCCGGGCCTTTCGATCGCGAACGGGTTCAACCCCTATGGCATTCTCGGTTATCGCCGCGCAAGCTACGACGTTGCCGGTGCAGGACACCGTTACAACGGTTTCGACCTCGGCATCGGGAGCGAGCTGATGGCGTGGGACAATGTCGGCCTGCGCGCCGAATACACCCATACCTTCTATCACAAGAACAACGGCATCGACCCATCCGAGAACGCCATTCGTCTTGGCCTTTCCTATCACTTTTACTGATCGGTCAGGTTCGGGTTTTTACGAAAGGCCGGGCGAACCCCCGGCCTTTCTTTTTTGGTTGCGGGGGGCGCGGCGGCCCTGTAAATGTTGCGTTCGCGCGGGTGTAGCTCAGGGGTAGAGCGTCAGCTTCCCAAGCTGAATGTCGCGGGTTCAAATCCCGTCGCCCGCTCCACTTTATTTCATGCGCGCTTACGGCCGCCTATGCCAACCTCGCGCGCGCATGTGTTTTTGCGCTATTTGTAAAAATCCCTGTACCAGTCCACGAATTTCGGGATGCCGGATTCAAGCGTGGTCTTGGGTTCAAAGCCCAGGATTTTTTGCGATTCGGTGATGTCGGCGCAGGTTTCGTAAACGTCGCCGGGCGCCATGCCGGTCATTTCCATCACTGCTTTTTTGCCCGCGGCGGTTTCGATCGCGGTGATAAAGTCGAGCAGTTTCACCGGGCGGTGGTTGCCTAGATTAAAGACGCGGTGCGGCGCCGCGCCGCCGGGCGCGTGTTGTGGCGGGGTTTCGAGCGCGGCGATCACGCCAGCCACGATGTCGTCGATATAGGTGAAGTCGCGTTTGAGGTCGCCGTTGTTGAAGACCTTGATCGGGCGGCTTTCGAGGATGTTGCGGGTAAAGGAGAAATACGCCATGTCGGGGCGGCCCCACGGCCCGTAGACCGTGAAAAAGCGCAAACCCGTGGCCGGGATCGCGTAAAGTTCGGCGTAGGAATGCGCAAGCAGTTCACCTGCGCGCTTGGTCGCGGCGTAAAGCGAAACCGGTTTGTCGCAGCGCGCGTCGAGCGCGAAGGGCGCGGACGTATCGTTGCCGTACACGGATGACGAGCTGGCATAGACGAAATGCCGCAAGCCCCGCGCATGGCGCGCGAGTTCAAGCATCGTCATCTGTCCCGCCAGATTGGAATCGAGATAGGCGTAGGGGTTGTCGATGCTGTAACGTACGCCCGCCTGCGCGGCGAGATGGATGATCGCATCCATGTCAGGATACCGTTCGCCCAGCGCGCGCATGGCGGCGCGGTCGGCGATGTCGATGCGTTGGAAGGTGAATCCCGCACGCCCTTCCAACATCCCGAGGCGGGCGTGCTTGAGGGCGGGGTCGTAATAATCATTGATCGAATCGACGCCGATCACCGTGTGTCCGGCATCAAGCAGGACGCGGGCGACATGGGAGCCGATGAATCCGGCCACGCCGGTCAGCAAGATCATGCGCACAATCTAAAAGATAGAACAGGGGTCAGGCAACCTGGTTCGGCGCGACATTTTTCTGTATCCATGCCAGCAGCGTCGCAAGGGTCCAGAGCGCGTGGGCCTGCGCATCGTCGCCGCCCAGAAACGCCAGCCATGCGGCATGAAATGGCGCGGGGTCGGGCAGGCCGGCCCGGGCAAGCGCATCCGCATCCAAAAGCGCGGCGATGCGCGGGCGCAGGGGGCCGCGCATCCATGTCACAATGTCGGCGGGCGCGCTTTCGATCCGTGCGGGAAAGCCGTGTTCGAGCATCCGCGTATCGGCCAGCGGCAGGCGTAATTCCACGTCCGCCGCGTTTGCGATACGGTCGAGCGCGGCGAAATATCCGCCGCAAGCGTCATGTAAAAAACCATAATAGGCGCGGGTCCGCGCAGGCGAAAGGTCAAGGCGGGGTTCGGGCAAGTCCGGGGTTTCGCCAAATTGTGGCCAGATGCGCGCGGATGCGACACAGGCTGTCCCCGCAGGTTCGGCGCGAGCGCGCCATGATTGCGGCAGCAAGGGGTGAAGCAGGCGGGGAATACGGGCAAGCATGCGGCGCAGACGGCGGGCGCGCGCGTCCTCGTCAATCGGGCGGCTCAGCGGTGTCGCCGCCAGACAGACCGGGGTGTCGGCAGGGATGGCTTGCAACGCTGCCCACCATGCCGGCGCCGCCGGATCGCAAACCGGTTCGGGCAGGGCGGCCAGCGCATCGAAGGCTGTTTGCAGCAAAACCCCGTCCGGCGCTGCCAGCGTGCGCGCAAGAAAAGGCCTTTCCGACATGGCGGAAAGGGTCGCGTGCAGCCTGCCGCCGGCAGGCGTGGAATCGCCGATCAAACCGAACGGCACGTCAAGCGCGATCGCGCCTTGCACACATTCGGCGTTCAGGCGTTCGGGTTGGGTGGCGGGTGTATCACGCAGGGCGATTTCCTCCAGCGCGCGGGCGGCGGACCAATAGGATTCGGGCTGCGTGTCGGTGCCGGAATCCGCCAGCATCAGGCGGTGCGCGGGGGGCAGAGTGTAAACACCCTTCCATGGCGCGCGCGGCGCCGCGATATGGCCCCATGCCAGATAATCGGCCAGCGCCGCCGGATCGTGTACGGGTACGAAATCAGGTAATGCAGCAAACGCCCGGTAATCAGAGGCGAAAGCGACCATGTCGCGATGCCGCGTCCAGTACAGGGGGCGCAGGCCCATGCGGTCGCGCACGAGGTGCAGGGTTTTGTTTTCGTCATCCCACAGCGCGAAGACGAAGGCGCCTTCCAGTTTTTGCAGCAATCGGTTAAGGCCCCAATGCGCCGCGCCCATCGCCACCAGTTCGGCATCGGCGCGACCGCGCAGGTGTTGGTCCTCGGCCTCCAGCGCGTGGCGCAGGGAATCCGCATTGGCGATATAGCCGTCGAGAATCACGGTCATACGGCCTTGCGCGTCCTGCGCGGGTTGCGCACCGTCGAGGCTCAGGTCGCGGGTGCGGCGCGCGCGCGCCGCAAGCGTGCAGGATTGCCGCGTCAGAATGCCAATATCATCGTGGCCGCGCGCGCGCGGGCATGCGGCCAAAAACTGCGTGACAAGGGATTGATATTCCTTGCTGTTTTCGTTGCTGTTGGCGGCCAGAAAGCCGGTGATGAAGGTCATGGTGGTCAACGTGAATAAAAAAGGCTAGATTACAGCATACGCAAAAACAGGACTTTCTTGTGATGCAAATCGATTTATTGGCCAGCCAGGGCGGGGAACTGGGACTGGTGGCCAACCATGGTTTTGAACACGACGTATCCGTTGTCATCTTCGATCTCAGCGACCATTCACTGACCCTCGAATTCGGGCAGGCGATGGATTCGCTCAGGCTCAATGTCGCGGTTTCGGGCGAATTCACCGAACCTTTGCGCGCTATCAGCTATCTGCATGTCTGCGCGGTCGAAAAGGGCCGCATGGTGTACGCAAAGCAGGTGCCGATGATGAAGGTTTCGACCGATCAGGACGATTATTTCGCCCACAAGCCGATCAAGGCCGGGATCATGCCGCTGCAGACATGGCTTAAGAACGCGAAATTCGCGCAAAGCGTGCATCGCGACAATCTGGGCGATTCGACCAGCAACGGCGGAATCATCCATCGCGAGGGGCTGTCGGCGGCGACGCTGCAGGTCGCGCCGCAACTGGCGCAACTTCTGGTGCAGGAGCAGGCGCTGGCGCAGAAGGTGCAGCTGCACAATATGCCGCGTCTGGGGATGCCAAGTCTTGGACCCGGCACGCAGATGCCGCAGATGGGGCTGAACACGCTTTTGCCCCGGACGCCGAATACGCCGCAAAACGGCGATGACAACTCGTAAAAAAGGGCGACATGAAACAGATCGACGCGAAAAAGCGCAAAGCCATTGTCGAAGGGTTGACTGGCGTACTGGCTGATACGTTCGTTGTGTATTACAAGACGCATGCCAGCCATTGGAATGTCGAGGGCGAGGATTTTCACCAGTTCCATACGATGTTCGAGGCGCAGTACACGGCTTTGTGGCAGGCGCTGGACGAAATCGCCGAGCGTATCCGCGCACTTGACGCCTATGCACCGGTTTCCGTCAAGACACTGATGCAGTCCGCCGCGCTCAAGGAAACGGGGCAAGGCCGGGATGCGATGCAGATGATCAAGGATCTGGCTTCGGATCACGAGGATATTTCCGTGTCCATCGCCAAGGTCATCAATCTGGCCGAAGACGCAAACGACGCCGCCACCGCCGACATGTTGACCACGCGGCTGGGCGAGCATGAAAAAACCGCATGGATGCTGAGGGCGACCGCGAAATAGGGGGGATACGCCCCTTCCGGCCCGAAGACCTGATCGCGATCTATGCCGCGGGCGTGTTTCCGATGGCGGAGCGCGCAGACGATCCGACGGTGTTCTGGATTGATCCGGAAATGCGCGGCATTATTCCGATCGATCCGTTCCATGTTCCGGCGTCCTTGCGCAAAAGGCTGAAAAAACGGCCCTTCCGCGTGACCATCAACCGCGCCTTCGACGACGTCATCGCGGGGTGCGCCGCGCATACGCCGGTGCGCGGGGAAACCTGGATCAACCAACCGATTCGCGACTGGTTTCGCGCGTTGCACCGCATGGGATGGGCGCACAGCGTCGAATGCTGGGATGCGCAAGGGGGATTGATTGGCGGGCTGTACGGGCTTGCGATCGGGCGGGCTTTTTTCGGGGAAAGCATGTTTTCAAAGGTGACGGACGCCAGCAAGGTCGCGTTGGTGCATCTGGTGGCGCGGCTTTCGACGCGCGGTTTCACGTTGCTGGATACCCAGTTCGTCAATCCGCATTTGCTGCAATTCGGGTGTATCGAAATTCCGCGCGCGGCGTATCACTCGCTTTTGGAATCGGCCTTGTCGGGGGATGGGCCGGGGGACGACGGATCGGGCGCCGGTGTTTCCTTCATCGGATCGGCCGCGCCGACCGGTTTTTCAGAGGATTTTTCCGGCGGTTTATCCTTGGCGTCCGGGGACTCACCCGGCGCGGCTTCGCCGGTGGTGGGGGCCGAGGATTCGGACTGGGATTCCGTCATAGGGTTTTTGCAGTCCAGAACCGTGACGTCGTAAACCGGGTGGTCCATCGCTGAAAGCGAGGGCGAGGAGGAGAACATCCAGCCCGAAAATATCCACGCGCTGGTCGAATCCGGCTTCACTTCCCAGATCTGAAGGAACGCAGCATTTTCCGGGTCGTCGAGCGGCGAGGATTTGCGGCAGGCGCGCGGACGGATGCGGATATTCGCATAGGCCACGGTGCGTCCGACATTCAGGATATAGGTGCGGCTTTCGGCGCGGACCTTGTCGAGGATGCGCAGTTCGACCTGCGGCATATCCTCGAATTCCGGTTTTCTGGGCGTGCCGGCGCTTTCAGGCGGCGCGGGCGGGGCATTGGGGGGGGTTATATCGTTCTGGCCTTGATCGATCGCGGGCGTGCCGGGCGTGTTGATGATCGCCTGAACCTCCGGGCTGATGTCGCCTTCGTCCGAGGGGATATTGTCCGCGGCATTGCCGTTCGTAACGGCATCACCGATTTCGTCCTGCGCAGGCGCGGGCGCACATAGCGCGAAAAACAGAAAAATCGCAAGCAGGCAGGGTTTACGCATCACATTTGCGGCATGGCCGGGGTAACGGCCGGGGCGGCTGGTGCGTTCGGGGCCGCGCTCGATGCGGGGGAAGCGGCATCGTCAGATTTTTTCGAGCCGGTCATCGAAAAGATGAATTTGCCCAGCAGGGTTTGCAGATCTTGCGCATCCTGAACATAGCTGATCGCACCGCCGGGCTTGATCATCTGATCGTCGGCACCGGGGGCGATGGAAAGATAGTTCCCGCCCATCAGGGATTCCGAGGCCACGGTCGCCGCCGAATCGACAGGCAATTTGACATCGTCTTCGACCGAAAACGCGACACGGGCGCGGTAATCGTCAAGCCGGATCGATTCGACAGTACCGATCTTGACGCCGCTCATGCGGACGTTGTCGCCTTCCTTCAGACCGCCGACATCGTTAAAATCGGCATGCACCTCATAGCCGCTGACCTCGCCCACGTCGGTTTGGCTTGAGGCGTAGGCGAAAAACGCCACGGCGACAAAAAGGACCACCGCGCCAAGCACGGTTTCGATGATGTTGCGTTTCATTGTTCCAACCTCGCGTTGTCGCTGGTGTCTTTCGGGGTCCATGGGACGTAATCGCCGGTGGCCGGTGCGCGGTGGCCGCCGGCAAGCTTGTGGCCGGGCGGCAGGCAGGCACGCGGGGTGCCGGTCAGGTTCGGGCGCCACGGCTTTTGCCAGGGTTTGCGATAGCTGGCGGATTCGGGATTCGGCACCGCGTCGGTCTGGTGGTGCAGCCAGCCGTGCCATTCGGGAGGAACGGCGCTGGCCTGCGGCTCACCGGCATAGACGACCCAGCGCTGGTCGTGGCGGTAGCCCTTGCGCGGGTTCGCGCGGTAATAGCGGTTGCCGACCTGATCGGTGCCGACATATTCGCCGCGCCGCCACACCGTCAACAGAAAGGAAACGGGGGAAAGCACGCCAATCAGGTTGCGCAGGAATTTCATGCCCCTAGCAATGGCGGAAAAACGCGGTCAAATCAAGACCGTATCTGTGATATGCGGTGTTGTCGCTTACTCGTCGCTTGGGCTTCGCTCGCATAAGCTCGCGCGGTGGCGGTCGTCGCCGTTTTTGTCGCTCACGCGCCCTTGCACAGTTGTTTGCCGCCGTATCAGGCGGTGGCGCCCATGACCAGACGGGCCGCGCTTTCGCCGCCGCGGTTGAAGTGGCTGGAGGCAGAGGCTTCGGGTCCGTAGCCGCAAATCACCAGATTGTCGAGCGGCGGGTGCGCGCCCAGTCCGTGATGGCCGAACAGGCCGCCGAAAATCTGGGTCAACGGGTGTCCGCCGCCCAAAGCCTCGCGATTCAGGGGGCCGATGGTGCGGGTCATGTTGTCGCCCATATAGACCGTGGCGGTGTCCACCAGCCGGGTGAAGCCGGGGGCCACGGTTTCCAGCGCGCCGTATACCGTGTCGGCGATGGCGCCCCAGTTGTCGGCGTCGTTGGGCAGGCCGGGTTCATAATACTGTGCGATGATGGATGCGACGTGTTTGCCCGGCGGGGCGAGTTCGTCGGAGCTGAGCGAGGGGATGACCATCGAGATCACCGGACGGTGCGACCCGCCTTCGGTTTTGGCATCGGCGCGGGCGGCCATGATGTATTCGGGCGTCGGGCCAAGCAGGATTTCGCCCGCAAGACGGCTTTGCGCGGCGTCCTTTTCCAGCGCGGTAAAATTGGGCAGGTCGTTGAGCGCCAGCTTCATGCGCACGAAGCCCGCGCCCTGACGCAGCGGGGAAATGCGGGTCTGAAGCTCGGTCGGCAGGCGCGCCGTGCCGATCATCTGGTCGAACAGGGTCAGGGGATTCATGTCGGCGACGACGATCCCAGCCTCGACCGGTTCGCCGTCGGACAAATTGACTCCGGTGATGCGTTCCCCGTCGATGCGGAAGGATTCGGCGACCTGTCCCGGAAAAAAGGCGACGTCGCGGTCGATCGCGCCCTGGGTCAGGGCGCGTAGATAATGGTGCAGGCTGCCGCGCAGCGGCTGCCAGTCGCCGCGATAGGGGCGGTGGCCGCCCAGACCCAGCATGTACTGGATCAGTGACGCCGCTGACCCCTTGCGTCCGGGTACGGTCATCGAGGCCATGGTCGCCTGCGTGGCGATGAAGCCGCGCACGGGGTCGCTTTCAAACATTTCGCCGACCGCGGTTTCCAGCGACGCGTTCATCAGGCGCGCGAACATCAGCTGCGCCGCCTCGCCCCCTTCGGCGAGCAGGCGACCGGTTTCAAACACGCCCCATAAATCCTTCCACCCGTCCTGCGAATAGGGGGGTAACCCGTCCGCGACCTGTTCGAGAATCTGGGCAAGGGCGTGCACCTCGTCCGAAAAGGCCATGAAGGTGTCGGCGTCTTTTTGCGAGAATTTGGCGATTTCGCGCTGGGTCGCGGCGCGCGAAGCGCTGGCGTAAAGATATTTTCCGGATTCAAGACCGGCGGGCGCGAAGGAGCAGGTCTGCTCCGCCTTCATGGCAAAACCGCGTTCCTCCAGCCCCAGACGGTCGGCAAGGTTTTGATCGACCGGCACCGGCGCATGGGCGCATGGGCCCGTGACGAAGCCGGTCGCGAACGGGTCGTAGGCAAGGCCGCCGCGCACGGGCGACGCGATGTCGATCACGGCGACCGACAGACCTTCTTGCGCCAGAAGATTGGCGGCGATCAGGCCCTGATGGCCCATTCCCACGATTGCGGCATCGTAACGTTCGGTCATGAGGCATTGTGGCCGGTTTTGCGCCGGTCCGTCCAGCGCAAAAAGGCGTTATCGCGAAGGGGTTTGCACCGACTGATTTTCCGTCCGGGCGCGGCGCCAGTCAGTCAGCGCCGCCTGCCACGGGCGTCCGTCGACGTTCAGCGCGCGGACCGAGGCCCTGGTGCCGCGCAATTGTACCGCGGCCGTGAAATGAAGGGCAGGGTCGCGCAGCATGGTTTCCAGATCCTGGGCGTTGCCTTCGGGCAGGTACATGTTCGCGTCGGCGGGCAAGTCGTCGCGCGCGGGTTTTTCGCTGGTTGGGTCGTCCCATTTCAGACGCAGGTTGATGTATTCGCCGTAAACGATGTCGCGCGGGTCGTAACCCTGAATCGCCACGGTATAGGTGCGTGCGTGTGCGTCTTGATAGACGTACCAGCCAGTCATACCGCCCAGCACCGCAAATGGCAGCAACAGGGCGGCGAGATAGACCCAGAGCGTGGGACGGGGTGTGGACGGGGTCGTCATCGTGCGGCGGCGCCTTTCAGCCTGCGATCGAGCCAGCGTGCAGCCCTGACCATCGCGATCATCACAAGGCCCATGGCGATGAACCCAAAGCCCGAAAGCATCAACGAGCCGAACACTTCAAGAAAGCCGAGATACAGGCGCAAGGTGACCAGTTTGACCGACAGACTGACCAGCCTTGTATGGCCGGCCTGTTGCCAGAATGCGCCGATGATGCCCCAGTAAGCCACGAAATCGGCCAGTGCAAACCAGCTTGATTGTGTCTGCGCCAGAAAGGGCAGGCACATGAAGATCGCCGAAACCGCCAGCAGGTCGAGCGCATCGCGGTCGTCCTGCGTTTTCAGGCGCGGGTGCAGGGCAAAGCGCAGCGCCACTGCGGCCAGCGCAAACGAAACGGGCACGGCCAGTTCAACCGGGGTATGGATGAAATCATAAAACTCGAGCGAGGCCGCGCTTGCGCCCAGCGCCGCGATCAGGCCCGCAAGCCGGCGCAAGGTGTGCGCCATGACCGGGCGGTTAAGTGCAAAGCGTGGCCAGCGTCCCAGCGCATAGGCGAAAAACGGCAGGACGATGCCGATGCCCAAAATCACGGTTTTGCGGATTGCCCAATCCTGCGTGTGGTCGCATGTTGTCGCGATCAGGTCATAGGGGACGTAGATCATGAAGGCCGCGGCCCACAGGCGGGCGAGGAACCGGCTTTGCGCGAAAAGCAGGACCATCGGCGTGGTCACCCAGAACCACAGGCGCATCGCTGTATAAGCCTCGCCGCCGAGCTGGAAGCTCTGGCCGATCAGGGCGATCAAAGTGAGGGTCAGGCCCCAGAGCGCCATCAGCGCGCCTTCGCGCCAGAGCGCGCGCGCCGGATTGTCGCGCCAGCGCCAGACAAGGACTGCAAGCACGGCGTTGAGCACGAAATTCCCGCCCAGCCGCATTTGCCATGGAATTTGCTGCCAGTTCGCGGCGACGATCAGCGCGACGCCAAGCAGGACAGACAGCAGGCCCGCCGCCGTATAGCCGCCGCGAAACCGGTTCGCGTTGCGCGCCGTTTCGTGTGCGAGAATGCGTTCGGCCTGATCAGTGGTGATCAGGCCTTCGTCTTTCCATCGGTCAAGTTTGCCACGCAGGGACATGGGGTTTTAGGCGTCCTGCGTTTCCTTGCCGCGGCTGGATTTGGGCAGGGCCTTGGGTGTTGCGCCGGGAAAGACGAAAACGATTTTTTCGCCGTCGTAATCGATTCGCACCACGCCGCCCTGTTCCAGTTTGCCGAACAGCAATTCGTCGGCCAGCGGCTTTTTGATCTTTTCCTGAATCAGGCGGCCAAGCGGCCGCGCGCCCATCGCGGGGTCGTAGCCTTCGCGCGCCAGCCATTCGCGGGCGCGTTCGCTCATGTCGATGGTGACGTTGCGGTCGGCGAGCTGCGCCTCCAGCTGAATCACGAATTTGTCGACGACGCGCGCGACGGTTTCGCCCGAAAGCGCGGCGAAGGGCACGATGGCGTCAAGGCGGTTGCGGAATTCCGGGGTGAACATGCGGTTGATCGCCTCCACATCCTCGCCGGTGCGCACGTCGCCCGAAAAGCCCATCGGGGCTTTGGCCATTGCCGCCGCGCCCGCGTTGGTCGTCATGATCAGGATGACGTTGCGGAAATCGACGGTCTTGCCGTTATTGTCGGTCAGTTTGCCGTAGTCCATGACCTGCAGCAGGATGTTGTAGATGTCGGCGTGCGCCTTTTCAATTTCGTCCAGCAACAGGACACAGTGCGGCTGCTGGTCCACCGCGTCGGTCAAAAGTCCGCCCTGTTCATAGCCGACATAGCCGGGGGGCGCGCCGATCAGGCGGCTGACCGCGTGGCGTTCCATGTATTCGGACATGTCGAAGCGTTTGAGTTCGACACCCAGCGTCTTGGCGAGCTGGCGTGCGATTTCGGTCTTGCCCACGCCGGTGGGGCCTGAGAACAGGTAGCAGCCGATCGGTTTTTCAGCGTCGCGAAGCCCGGCGCGCGCCATCTTGATCGCGTCGGACAGCACCGTGATCGCCTGATCCTGCCCGAAGACCAACGTGCGCAGGTCGCGTTCGAGATTGCGGATCACCTCGCGGTCGTCCTTGGATACGGATTTGGGCGGGATACGCGCCATCAGGGCGACCACGGCCTCGATCTCCGGCACGTCGATTTCGGCCTTGCGCGCGGATTCGGGCAACAGCATCTGGGCGGCCCCGGCCTCGTCGATCACGTCGATCGCCTTGTCGGGCAGCTTGCGGTCGTTGATGTATTTGGCGGACAGATCGACCGCCGCGCGGATCGCGGCATCGGTGAATTTGAGCTTGTGGTGCGCCTCGTACACGGTCTTGAGGCCGGTCAGAATGCGGATCGTATCGTCGATCGTCGGTTCGGCCACGTCGATTTTCTGGAAGCGGCGGACCAGCGCGCGGTCCTTTTCAAAATGCTGGCGGTATTCCTTGTAGGTCGTCGAGCCGATGCAGCGGATCGCGCCCGAAGACAAGGCGGGCTTGAGCAGGTTCGAGGCGTCCATCGCGCCGCCCGATGTCGCGCCCGCGCCGATCACGGTGTGGATTTCGTCGATAAACAAAATCGCGCCTTCGGTCTTTTCGACCTGGGTGATCACCGCCTTCAGGCGTTCCTCGAAATCGCCGCGATAACGGGTGCCCGCCAGCAGCGTGCCCATGTCGAGGGCGAAGATGGTGCAGTTTTTCAGCACGTCCGGCACCTGGGCTTCGGTGATGCGGCGGGCCAGACCTTCGGCGATCGCGGTCTTGCCGACCCCGGGGTCGCCGACGTAAAGCGGATTGTTCTTGGCGCGGCGGCAGAGGATCTGGATGGTGCGTTCGACCTCCTTCTCCCGTCCGATCAGGGGATCGACCTTGCCGGATCTGGCCTTTTCGTTGAGGTTGATGCAATAGGCCTTGAGCGCGTCGGCGCCTTTTTTGACGCCGTCGTTCTCCTCCTCCACCGTCGATCCGGCGGCGCGCGGGGTCTTGGGTTGGTCGGATTGGCCGACCTTGGCGATGCCGTGCGAGATGTAATTGACCGCGTCAAAACGATTCATGTCCTGTTCGGTCAGGAAGAACACCGCGTGGGATTCGCGTTCGGAGAACAGGGCGACGAGTACGTTGGCGCCGGTCACTTCCTCTCGCCCTGAAGACTGGACGTGGATCGCGGCACGCTGGAGCACGCGCTGGAAGCCCGTGGTCGGTTTCGCCTCCTCGATCGAGGGGTTGATCAGGTTCATCAATTCGGTGTCGAGGTAGCGGGTCAGCTGTTCCTGAAGTTCGGCCACATGGGCGCCGCAGGCGCGCATCACCGCAAGCGCATCCGGGTCGTCGGTTAGCGCCAGAAGAAGGTGTTCGAGCGTCGCGTATTCGTGGCGGCGCGCGGTCGCAAGGTCGAGGGCGCGGTGCAGCGTGGCTTCGAGATTCTTGGACAGCATGGCGTTTGTAGACCTTCTTAAAGCGTCCAATATAACGCAGGTCGTGATTTTTTTCTACTCGACGCCCGAAAGCTCCGGCGCACGCAGGTTTGGCGCGAATTCGACGATCGTGTAATCGGCCAGATCCGCGGTTTTGAACGGATCGCGCGCGAGATAGGCGTCCAGTTCCGCACGCGGCATGGCATGCGCCAGAATAACGCCGCCCGTGGGCGGGGTCTGACGGCCAGAGGCCAGCAGCATGCCTTGTTCATAACCCTGTTTAAGCCATTCCAGATGCGCCGGGCGGTGGCGGTCCATCACGTCGAGGGCGACCTTGTAATGCAGCATGACAATGTACATGGGGGTGCCTATTCCTTTTCCATCGTGCATTGCAACGGTTGTTCGTGGGCGCGAGCGTAATCCATCACCTGTGTCACCTTGGTTTCCGCGATTTCATAGGTGTAGACGCCACAGATGCCGACGCCCCGGCGATGGACGTGCAGCATGACATCCGTCGCCTCGGCCCGGGTTTTGGCAAAAAATTTTTCAAGGATATGGACGACAAAATCCATTGGCGTGAAATCATCGTTGAGCAGCAGGACCTTGTACATCGACGGGCGTCGCGTTTTCGGGCGCGACTTAATCATCACACCCGCGGCATCCTGCCCCGCTATGCCGTCGCCACCGGAATCACCACCGGGCGGCGCGGCCGGGTTTTCGCTGTCGTCGTCAGAACGAACGGCCATAGCTGAACCACGGCGCACGGACCGACGGTGTGTTGCTCATCGCCGCGATGTCAGCGGTTCTGGGCAGGGTGAAGTCGTAGCCCGTGATCACGTTGCCGGTGCGGATGTCGACCAGACGCAGATTGACCAGCACGTTGTCGGCGCCCACGGCATAGGTGCCGACAATGGCCGCCGCAGCCTTGTGTTCGCCCGAAATGTCGCGCACATCGCGTGAAAGCAGGTATTCGCCCGTGGCGGCGGGATCAAGATCGCCACCCTGACGGATCGAAATGCCCTGGCGCAGTTTCATTTCAGCGACCTTGTAGCCGCGTTCGGCCAGTCGGGCCGAAATCTGTTCGGTGATCGCGCGGCCGAGGGTGGAGGAGGATTCGACGTCGTTGACGTTGCCGATCGTTCCGACCAACAGAGGGGTGGTCTTGTTGACGCTGCGGCCGGCGCGGTTCATCAGCGCGTCCGTGGCGGCGTAGGTGTAGTTGGTCAGGTCGCGGCGCGAGGTCGAATACCCATCCGGCGAGCGACGGTCGACGGCGCAGGCAGCCAATGTGAGGGTCAGAAGGCACACCGCCAGCAGGGAGAGGATACGCGACATTCCCGAAAACCTTTCGTCACACGCAAAAAATGTAATTACACCGGGATGATAGTCAGGCGCGGCGGGCTGGGCAATAGCGGTTATGCGGTTTTCAGCAGTGTGTTTGTGGTAATGGGCGTTTCAAGCGCTTAGGCTTTGAACCAGCGTGTTGAAGGCTGTTTCAGATGCCGTGCCGGGTGTTTGGGTGCTCTGTGCAAGGCGGGTGGTTTCGTCGCTCCAGACCGGCATGGTGCCCGCCATGCGTGCGGGTTCATCCCAACGCGCGGCCATGACGGCAGGCGTGGCCGGTGCCGATTTGCCGCTTAAGGCGGCGATGGCGCGGTCGCCCAGCCCCGCGCCGGTATATTCACGGATCGCGATGTCGCCCATCGCGGCGGCTGCGCCCAGCGGCCCGCCATACAGGGTCGCGCCGATGAACTGAGCTGCAGGACTTATGGTATCGCCGGTGATTTTCCGGTAGGCGGCGGCGACAAAGGGGATGTGCTGGAGCGGGTTGACGATGTCGATCAGGTCGCCAAGGCCCAGACGCTGGCCGGCTTCCACTTTCGTGGGTACGGCCTGGGGTGCGAAGGACGCGGCCTCGGCCTTCGGGGTGAAGACCGGCAGGGTGCCGGCGGTGCGCTGAACCGAAAACCGGTTGTGGTGGACCGCAAGGGCGGGTGTTGGCGTGGTCGGCACTATGGCCGGGATTGAGGCGGGTGTGGCCGATTCGGCCTGTGCCAGTACCATCGCAAAGGTTTTGCCGTCATTTTGCGTGGCATCAATTGTTTTGCCGCCTTGCGCGGCGCCAGTCTTTTTGCCGCCTTGCGCGGCGTAGGCCGCGCTCTGGTCCGGGGTGAACCAGGTAATGGTTTCCTGTGTCGGGGCGGTCATCATACGCATCGCAGGTTTTATTGGTGCAAGCCCTGTGCCAGAGTAGGGGGTATGAGCCTGATGCATGTGCCCGTTCGCCTTGTCGCCACCGATTCCGTGGAAATACAGGGCTTTACCGAGATTCTGAGCAGTGGTCAGGTCGGCGCCTTGGCATTGGCCGGGCCGGAAGACCGGGCGCTGGTCGCGCTGGTCTGTCCTTCGGGTGATCCGGCGGCGGCGGGGGATATGCCCGCCGTGCTGCTTGGCCATGCCGGGGTCGAGGTCGGGTCTGGCGGCGGCGAACGCCAGCGTTGTCTTCTGGCGGCGCCCGCACGACTTGGCGACGTGCTGGCGGCGCTGGAGAGGCTGGCGGCCGCGTCGTACGACATGTGCGCGCCACGCGCCCATGCGGGGTGGCGGCTCGACCCCGTGCGGTTGACGCTTGAAACACCGGACGGGCGGTTTTTGTCCCTGACCGACACGGAGGCGCGGCTGGCCGCCTGTCTGATCGACGGCGGCGGCGCGACGGTCGGGCGCGAGGCGCTGCTTTTGCATGTCTGGGGGTATCGGCCCGGCCTTGATACCCATACGCTGGAAACGCATGTCTATCGCCTGCGCCGCAAGGTGGAGGCCGACCCCGCCGTGCCGCGCGTCATCGTGACGACCGAGGACGGCTATCAGTTCACGGGGCAGGCATGATAGGGGTATGGGCATGAGCGTCTGGGATATCCTCGTCAATTATTACCCCGCCTTCCTGAACGGGCTGCGGGTCACGCTTGAACTTTCGCTGATCATCTGGTTTTCCGGCATTGTGCTGGGCGGGGCGCTGGGCGTCGCCGGGTCACGCTACCGTCTGGCCGTAGGCCTGCCCAGCCGGGCGGTGTCGTTCATTCTTTCCGGCATTCCCATTCTGGTGTTTTTGTTCTGGCTGCATTACCCGGCGCAGGCGATGCTCAATGTCGTCATCGATCCGTTTTATACCGGCGCATTCACGCTTTCGGTCATCAACATTTTCGGCGTCGCCGACATCGTGCGCGGGGCGCTTAACGATTTTCCGCAGCAATACCTGATTGCGGCGCGGGTTACCGGCCTGAGCCGGCGGCAGACGGTTTTGAACATCCAGTTGCCGCTGATTTTTCGCGAGGTGTTGCCATCGCTGCTTTTGCTGCAGGTGATGATGCTGCACACGACGTTGTTCACCAGTCTGATTTCGGTCGAGGAGATTTTTCGCGCCGCGCAACGCATCAACGCCCAGATCTACCGCCCGGTCGAAATCTATACCGCCCTGGGCGTGTTTTTCCTGATGGTGTGCCTGCCGATCAACGGTTTTGCCCTGTGGCTCAAGGCGCGGTATACGCGCGATCTTTCGGAGCAGTAATCCCGGTTTGCGTTCGGCACGACGGCATGCAACAAAAGACCGTGTATCAGGCAGTTATGGTTTAAAGGGGGGCGCCATGCGGCGTCCGGCGGTCGAGGGACATGTGGTGATGCAGGAGCTTTATACCAAAAAGGGCGACGCGATGCTGGGCAACAGCAACATCATCATCGAATACAACAAGGCCAATCCGGTCAAATTGCGTTTGGTCGCGCCGCAGGACCCGGTCAAGGTTATGCCCGCGCCGTTGGCGGTCGCGCCCGGCGATTTTGCGCTTAAGGCGTTTTTGGACAACGCGATCCAGAATCTTGAAAACGACGGGACGATGGACCGCATCATTTCCAAATGGGAGACCGAGCCGGGCCTGTTTTTGCGCCCGGCAAAACCGTATGAGGCGGCAAAATGAAAAAATTTGTTCTGTTGTTCGTGTTGTTTCTGTTTTCCGTTCCTGCGCTGTCCGCCGACCAAAAGGAAAGCGCCTATGATCGCGTAATGCGCACGGGGGTTTTGAGGTGTGCGTACGGCTTGTGGGAACCGGCTGTGATGCGCGACCCCAACACGGGCGAGATGTCGGGCATCATGTACGACCTCATGCAGGAAATCGGCAAGGCGCTCAACCTCAAGATCGAATATAATCTTGAAGTCGATTGGTCGCAGATTGCCGAAGCACTTCAGGCAGGCAAGGCCGATGCGCACTGTGCCGGTATTTGGGCTACGCCCGCCCGCGGTCGTCGGCTGGCGTTCACCGATCCGATTTCATTTCTGCCCGCGACGGCTTTTGTCCGTGAAGGCGATACACGCTTCGATCACAAGCCCGAGGCCATCAACGACCCGACCGTGACCATCGCCATTATCGATGACGATGTTTCGCAGGAAATCGCCTCGCGCGACTACCCTCTCGCCAAAACAGTTTCACGTCCGCAAATCGGCGCGGTTGAGGATTTGCTGGTCATGGTCATGACCGGCAAGGCCGATGTCACCTTTGACGGGCCCGACCGTTTCGAAGCCTTCAACCGCAGCAATCCCGGCAAGATACGCATGGTGCCGACGGCCAGACCCATCCGCATATTTCCCAATACGATCGCCGTGGACATTCACGAGCATGAAATGGTGCACATGCTGAATACGGCCATCCACCAGATGCAGGACAACGGGACGTTCGACCGGCTCAAGAAAAAATACGGAGCCAAAGGATATCCGGTTGACTTTCTGCTGCCGGTTGAGCGGCCTTACAAATGGGGGCCATAAGCCATGAGAGTTGTATCCGCACTGTTGGTCCTTCTTGTTACTCTGTCTGCTTTTCCTGCACTGTCCGCCGACCAAAAGGAAAGCGCGTATGACCGCGTGATGCGCACGGGGACGATCCGGTGCGGGTATATCGTGGGGTCGCCCTATATCATGCGCGATCCGAACACGGGTGCGCTTTCCGGCATCTGGCATGATTATTCGGAAGTCTTGGGTAAGGCTTTGTCCCTGAAAATCGACTGGGCGCAGGAGGTCGGCTACGGCGATTATGCCGAGGCGCTGGATAGCGGGCGGATCGATGCGATGTGCGTGGGCCTGTGGATCAACCCGTCGCGCGCGCGGGTGTCGGATTTCGTCGTGCCGATCACCTATCAGACGATTTATGCTTGGACGCGGGCGGGCGATACGCGTTTCGATAAAAATATGGACGCGGTCAACGATCCGGCCATCCGCGTGTCATGCATCGACGGCGAGATGTCGGCGATCATCGCGCAGGAGGATTTTCCGAAAGCGGCGCTGGCTTGTCTTCCGCAATCGGTCGGGTTTTCCGATCTGTTCATGCAGGTCACGCAGAAAAAAGCGGATATCGTCTTTGCCTCGGCCGTTGCGGTCGGAGAATTCAACCGGAACAACAAACCCGGCCTGCGCATGGTTTCGGCCGCCTATCCGGTCCGCACCTTTCCCGAGGCGTTGGCCGTCGCGCGCGGGGACGACGATTTCCGCAGGATGCTGGATCATACGACGCAATTCCTGCTTGATAGCGGCAAGATCAACGCGATCATCGTCCGATACGCCAAGCCCGGAGATTTCCAATACCCGATCAAACCCTATGAGGTGACCCAATGAAAAATTTTTTCCTGGCACTTTTCCTGTTTCTTCTTTCCCTACCCGCGTTCGCGCAGGACGGGCAGGAAAGCAGTTTTGATCGCGTCGTGCGTACGCACACGCTGCGCTGCGCCTATACGGTCTATCCGCCCTTCGTGCAGAAGGACCCCAATTCCGGCGTGCTTTCCGGGATCAATTATGCGCTGGTCGAGGAAATGGGCAAACAGCTTGGCATCAAGATCGAATGGGGGCCGGAGGTCGGGGCCGACGTCGCGTTCGAGGGCATCGGCCGCGCGTTCGACGCCAACTGCACCGGGTATTCGCCCGCGCCGACCCGGACATTTGCCGTGGCGTTCAGCCGCTCGCTGTTTTACAGCCCGTACACCATGTATGTGCGCGCGGACGAAACACGTTTCAAAACGCTTGAGGATTTTAACAAAGAGTCGGTGAAACTTGCGACGCTGGACGGCGAGTTTTCACAGATCGTCGCGCGCGAACAGATGCCCAAGGCCAAGACGTTGCAATTCCCGGCGCTGACCTCGCATGCCGACCGGATCGAGGCGGTGATCAGCGACAAGGCCGACGGTCTGCCGCTGGATGCGTCCATCGGCGCCGAATACATGGCCAAGAATCCGGGGCGCATCAAACCGTTTCCGATCCCCTTGCGCGTGGTTGGGTGCGGCATCGCCCTGCCGCATGGCGAGCCGGATCTGAAGGGGATGATCGACGTGACCGTCGACGCGTTACAGCAGACGGGCGCGCTGGCGCGGATCATCAAGGAAAACACCCCCTATCCCGAAACCATCCTGCTGCCCGCCAAGCCGTACGCGGACAATTAGACATGCTGTCCGGGCGCGGTATCACCAAATCATTCGGTCAAAATACCGTCTTGCGTGGCATCGACATCGATATCGCGCCGGGGACGATTACCTGTATCATCGGCCCGTCTGGCACGGGCAAGACCACGCTTTTGCGCGCGCTGGGGCTTTTGGATTTTCCCGATACCGGGCAGGTGTCGATGGACGGGACGGTGTACGATTTTCCGCGCGATCCGAAACTGCCTTTCGACCCCGTGCCGTGGCCGCGCATGACCACGGTGTTCCAGTCGCTGTTTTTGTGGCCGCATCTGACCTTGCGCGAAAATATCCTTTTGCCCGCGCGCAACTGCAACGATCAGGCGGAAAAAGACATCGAGGGCCTGATCCATGTGTTCGAGATGCAGGGCTTCATCGACAATTATCCCAATCAGGCCTCGATCGGGCAGCGGCAGCGCGTGGCGCTGGCGCGGGCGCTGATTCTCAACCCCGCCTATATCCTGCTGGATGAAATTACCTCGGCGCTGGATGTCGAGCAGACGGCGCGGATTTTGACCAAGCTTGGTCACCTGAAGGAGCGCAATATCGGCGTGTTCCTGATCACGCACCAAGTCGGTTTCGCGCGGCGCATGGCCGACCAGGTCATTTTCATGGACGGTGGCGTGGTAGCCGAGCGTGGCGGGCCGGAGATTCTGGCCGAGCCGGGCACCGAACGTTTGTCGGCGTTTCTCTCCAGCGTCGGAATGGTTTATTAGGCGTATCGACACTTTTTATCTTTTGGGCTGCAAATGGCTGTTTTCTGCGCTTCCGCTTCTCAAATACGCTCATGTGTTCTGCGATGCGGTTCTTGAAAACAGCCATTTTCGCCCCAAAATCCTTCAATTGACGACACGCCTTAACATCCGCGTGTTATACTGGCTTGGCATGTCCGTTTATTCCCCTGATCTGTGGTCCAAATCCTATGCGCCCGGCGTGCGCTGGGACGCGCCCATTCCGACCTATCCACTGCCATGGCTGCTTGACCAGGCACGGGCGAAATACGGTGACGCGCCGGCCTTCGATTTCATGGGCAAGCGTTACGGGTGGGACGCGCTGGCACAGGCCGCCGACCACGTCGCGCGCGGGTTGCAGGACCGCGGCTTCATGAAGGGGGAACGGGTGGCACTGATGCTGCCCAATTGTCCGTTTTATCCGGCGTTGTATTATGGCGTCCTCAAGGCCGGGGGGATCGTCGTCAACCTTAACCCGCTTTATACGACGCGCGAGATCCGCCACCATATCGAGGATTCCGGCGCGACCTATCTGGTGACCACCGATCTTGAGGCGATGTTTTCCAAGGCGGCGGAGGTGTTGACCCAGACGCGGCTTGAAAACGTCATCGTCTGCCGGTTCACCGATATATTGCCGTTTCCCAAAAATCTTTTATTTCCGGTCGTGAAGTGGCGCGAGATTTCAAGCGCCGCGCATGCGGGCGACTATCTGGCGTTCGACGCGCTGGTGCACAATGACGGCAAGCCCGCGCCGGTCGAAATAGACCCGATCAATGATATCGCCCTGTTGCAATATACGGGCGGCACGACCGGGATTCCCAAGGCGGCGGCACTGACCCACGCCAATCTTTCAGCCAATTGCGAGCAGGCGGTGCAATGGCTGCCCGGCGCGCAGGAAGGCCGGGGAAAGATGCTGGCGGTCATTCCGTTCTTCCATGTGTTTTCGATGACCGCGTGCCTGAATTTCGCGGTGCGGCTGGGGATGGAGATCATCGCGACGCCGCGTTTCGATATCGACGAGACTCTGGCGATCATTGCGAAGAAAAAACCGACCATCTTTCCCGCCGTGCCCGCGATCTATAATGCGATCGCGCACAAGGCCGAGGGCGCGACATACGACCTGACCTCGATCGAATTTTGCATTTCGGGCGGGGCGCCGTTGCCGCCGGAGGTCAAGAAAAGCTTTGAATCCCTGACCGGCGCGGTGGTGGTGGAAGGGTACGGGCTTTCCGAAAGCTCGCCCGTCGTGTGCGTCAACCCCACCGCGGGCGCGAACAAGCCGGGGTCGATCGGCCTGCCCGTGCCGGGCACGATCGTGGAGATCATATCGCTGGAAGACGGCGTGACGCCTGTGCCTTTGGGGCAGCGGGGCGAGCTGTGCGTGCGCGGGCCGCAGGTGATGAAGGAATACTGGCACAAGCCAGAGGAAACCGCACTGGTGCTGCGGCAAGGATTGCTGCATACCGGCGACGTCGCGACCATGGACGAGGGCGGTTACGTGCGCATCGTCGACCGGATCAAGGACATGATCATCGTCAACGGATTCAAGGTCTATCCACGCAATGTCGAGGATATCATTTATGGTTTTGCCGGCGTGGGCGAATGTGTCGTCGCCGGGGTGCCGGACCCCGCGCGGGGCGAGGTGGTGAAGGCGTGGATCTATCCCAAGGCGGGTGCGCACATCGAGGTCGAGGCGTTGCGCGTGTATCTGAAACACGAATTGCAGCCGGTGGAAGTGCCAAAACAGATCGAGATTACGGATGCGCCGCTGCCCAAGACACTGGTCGGTAAATTGTCGCGCAAGGAGCTTGTCGCGCGCGAGGCCGCCAAGATACCCGTTTCGACGAAAGCGGAGCGATAGAACAAAGCCCGCATCCTGGCGTATGGGGTCCTGACCCTAGTTTCCGGTTTTTTGCGCGTGGCGTTCGCGCAGCCAGCCAAGCAGGGAGCGGACCTCCACCGCGAACAGGATTATACCGAACAGCAGGAATGAGCCGAGCACCTGTTCTTGAAACACGCCGGTCTGGCGATAACGCATAAAGGCCAGCATAAAGGCCACGACCGCGGCAAGGCCCGCGAACTGGGCGACGATCAGTTTTCGATGTTTTTGCCACATGAGAATATTCAAGCATGAAAAAACCCCGGCGGGAAGCCGGGGTTTTGTTACTGGCAAGCCGGAAGATTATTCTTCGGTCTTGGCCTTTTTAGGCGCGGCTTTTTTCTTCGCGGCGGGCTTGTCGGCCGGAGCGTCCGCTTCCTTGCCAAGCGCGGCGCCCAGAATGTCGCCCAGGCTTGCGCCGGACTCGGTCGATCCGTACTCGGCCATCGCGGCCTTGTCCTCGTCGATCTCGCGCGACTTGATGGAGAGGGAGACCTCGCCATTCTTGCCTTTCGACATCACTTTGGCATCGACCTTTTCGCCGACGGCGAAGCGGTCCGGGCGCTGTTCCGAGCGTTCACGCGACAGGTCGCCGCGCTTGATGTAGCCCTTCGAGCCGTCGGAGAGGGCGACAACGATGCCGTCCTTTTCGACCGCCGACACCGTAACGGTGACGACGCTGCCTTTTCTGGCTTCGCCAGACGCATCGCCTTCGGCGTGGCCGTGCGCGTGCGATTCGCCTTTTTTACCACGCGACTGCTCGATCGCGCCTTCCGGCTTCTCGGTCAGTTGCTTGATGCCAAGGGCCACGCGTTCCTTGTCGGGGTCCATTTCAAGGATTTTGGCCTTGATGGTCGAACCTTTTTCAATGGACTTGATGGCTTCTTCGCCGGGGATTTCCCACGAAATGTCGGACATGTGGACCATGCCGTCGATTTCGGCGCCCAGCGCCACGAACGCGCCGAATTCGGCCACGTTGCGGACCTCGCCCTCGATGACGTCGCCGACATTGTGTTCGTCGGCGTAGGCCTTCCACGGGTTGGGTTGGCATTGTTTGAGGCCGAGGGAAATACGTCGTTTTTCCATGTCGACATCCAGCACCATGACCTCGACTTCCTGAGAGGTCGCGACGATTTTGCCGGGGTGGATGTTTTTCTTGGTCCACGACATTTCCGAGACGTGCACAAGGCCTTCGACACCGTCTTCCAACTCCACGAAGGCGCCGTAATCGGTGATGTTGGACACGCGGCCCTGGAAGCGTTGACCCGGCTGGTAACGCGATTGCGCGCCTTCCCACGGATCTTTTTCCAGTTGCTTGAGGCCAAGGGACACGCGGCCCGTTTCCTTGTTGTAGCGGATGACCATGACGTCGATGGACTGGCCGATCTGCAACACTTCGGAGGGGTGGTTGACGCGTTTCCACGAAATGTCGGTGACGTGGAGCAGGCCGTCGATGCCGCCCAAATCGATGAACGCACCGTAATCGGTGATGTTCTTGACCACGCCTTGCAGGACGCGGCCTTCTTCCATCTGGGCCATCAGGTCGGAGCGGGCCTCGGCACGGGATTCCTCCAGCACCGCGCGGCGCGAAACCACGATGTTGCCGCGCGCATGGTCCATTTTCAGGATCATGAAGGGTTGCGGCGTGCCAAAGAGCGGCGAGATGTCCTTCACCGGGCGGATATCCACCTGGGAACCCGGCAGGAAGGCGACGGCGCCGTTCAGGTCGACCGTAAAGCCGCCCTTGACCTTGCCGAAGATGATGCCTTGAACGCGTTCGTTTTTGAGGTGCGAGCGCTCCAGTTCGGACCATGCTTCCTCGCGCTTGGCCTTTTCGCGGCTAAGCACGGCTTCGCCCTGACGGTCTTCGACGCGTTCGACGTAGACTTCGATGATGTCGCCCAAATTCAACTGGTTTTTCTGGGCGGCAAAGCCGAATTCCTTCATCGGAACGCGGCCTTCGGATTTCAGACCGACGTCGACGATTACATCGTCGGGGGTAAAGCCGATAATGCGGCCTTTGACCACGGTGCCTTCAAAGGCGGTCTGGGGTTTAACGGTTTCATTCAGGAGGGCGGCGAATTCCTTCGACTCCGCACGATCCTTCAATTGTGCAGCTATACGAGCCATTTTTTGGTTTCCTATTTTGGTAGTCGGGATGCTTTTCGCGCGCCTGTTGTTTCCGATCCGTAGATCCAGAACGCCGAAAAGTGTCAGGCAAGGCCGGGAAAACGGGCGCGCACCAAGGAAAGTACATGATCCAAAGCCGCGTCCGCATCCATGTCCGTGGTATCCACCGCTGCCGCATCTTCTGCCGGTCTCAGGGGGGCCACGTCACGGGAAGAGTCGCGTGCATCACGCGATTCCAGATCCTGCAGGACGGCCTCGTATGTAGTGGGAATCCCACGGGAAAGCAACTCTTTTGTGCGGCGCACGGCGCGTTCGGCGGGATTCGCCGTCAAGAACAGCTTCAAAGGGGCATCCGGGCAGACCACGGTGCCGGTGTCGCGTCCATCCAGCACCGCGCCTTTAAAGGGTGCTGGCGGGTTATGGGCAAGGTCGCGCTGGAGGTCGAGCAACGCCGCGCGCACGCCGGGATGGCGCGAGGATTTCGACGACGCCTGCGCCACCGTGTCGGTGCGGATGTCTGGCGTTTCGGTCATTTCCGGGCGGAAGAGCGGGGCAAAGCGCCGTGCCTCGGCGGCGCAGGAATCGGCATCGTCCGGGTCGATGCCGCGCGCAAGCAGGTCGAGTGCGAGGGCGCGGTAGATCGCGCCAGTGTCGAGGTAATAGAAATTCAGGCGCTTGGCCAGCGCGCGGGCCAGCGTACCCTTGCCCGAGGCGGAGGGGCCGTCGATGGTGATGACAGGTGCGGTGCGGGGTGTGTTCATAGTGCGGCCAGTTGTCTGTCGTGAAGGCGGGGCAGGGTCAAAAGCGCCGCGATCGCGCCGATGCCGCAAAACAGCATGTCGGCGTCGGTGTCCCAGATGTCGCCCTGGGTGCCAAGGAACGCGTCGGCTCCGCTGCCTTCGATCATTGCCGCCGCCCATTCTATGAGTTCGTAAAGCGCTGAAATTCCCATGCAGCATAAAAATATGACCACAGCCAGCGTTTTCCTACGGTTCAGCGCAGTGGTGCGCAGCAAAATCTCGCGAATTGCGAGCGCGGGCACGAAGCCCTGAAAGACATGTCCCAGCCGGTCATAAGGATTGCGCTGGGTATGCAGGATGTCGCGCATCCATTCGCCGACGGGGGTCAATGCATAGGTGTAATGCCCGCCGATCATCAGGATGCAGGCATGCAGCGCGATCAGGGTGTAAAGCAGCGGCGTCAGCGGGAATTTTTTGTATGTCGCGACCAAAAGCGGCAGGACGACCAGTACCGGTGCGACTTCCTCCCCCCATGTCGGGTAATCGTGCGGGGCGAGTGCGGACCAGACCAGCACCGCGAAAACGGCGGCCAGCAATCCCGATGGCAGGGCCAGCGCGGCGCGGGTCATGAGATCTTCGCCCCCAGGTCGTTCATCATGGCCACGAAACCCGGAAAGCTGGTGGCGATGGCGTGGTCGTCGTCGATGGTAACGGGTTCGGGCGTGCACAGGCCAAGGACCAGAAAGCTCATCGCGATGCGGTGATCGAGATGGGTCTGGGCGGTGGCGCCGCCTTTCGGGGGTTTTCCGGTGCCGTAGATGCGCAGGGAATTCGCACCCTCTTCCAGTTCAACGCCGCAGGCTTTCAGGTTGTCGGCCATGGTTTTGAGGCGGTCGGATTCCTTGACACGCAGTTCATCCAGCCCATCCGCGAAAAATTCCCCTTCGGCGCAGGCGGCGGCCACGAACAGGGCCGGGAATTCGTCGACCATGCTGGGTACGCGCCCGGGCGGCACGGTGACGCCGCGCAGTTTCGAGCCGCGCACGCGCAGGTCTGCGACCATCTCGCCGCCAATTTTGCGTTCGTTCAAAAACGCAATATCGGCGCCCATTTCGATCAATGTCGTGTAAAGCCCGGTGCGCGTGGGGTTCAGTCCGATATTGGTGAGCGTGACGTCGCTGTTTTCGGTCAATAACGCAGCAATCACCGGAAAGGCGGCCGAAGACGGGTCGCCCGGAACGTGCAGGGTTTCGGCGGGGGCGCTTAAGGTCTGGCCGCCGTCAACCGCGATACGGTCCGGATAGACCGTGCACGCGCCGCCAAAAGCGGCCAGCATCCGTTCGGTGTGGTCGCGCGAGGGTTTTGGTTCGCGTACCGAGGTGATGCCGCGCGCGCGCAGGCCCGCCAGAAGGATGGCTGATTTGACCTGCGCCGAGGAGATGGGCATGTCGTAATGTATCGCGCGCAGGTCGGCCGAACCGGTGATGGTCAGCGGCAAGCGACCGTCGATCGATTCAAAATGCGCGCCCATTTGCGTAAGGGGGTCGATCACCCGTTTCATCGGACGCTTGGAAAGGGATGCGTCGCCCTTAAAGCGCGCGCTGATCGGATAGCCGGCGCAAATGCCCATCAACAGCCGCGCGGAAGTACCAGAATTGCCAAGATCAAGCGGGATTTCTGGTTGCGAAAGGCCCTTTTGTCCCACGCCTTCGACCATCCATTCGGCGTCCTGTTTTTCGATGCGCGCGCCCATCGCCCGCATCGCCGCTGCCGTGCTGAGCACGTCCTCCCCCTCCAGCAGGCCGCGGATACGGGTCGTTCCTTCGGCCAGTGCGCCGAACATGATCGCGCGGTGCGAAATGGATTTGTCGCCCGGTACGCGGATCGTTCCGGAAAGGCGAGTGGTGCGCTGCGCGGATAGCTGGCTCATGCCCGGGATTTAACCCCGGGCGTCCGGGAAAACCAAGAGGGAAGTTGGATGGGGGTTTCCGGGGGCACAGCCTCGCGGTTTTTCGAAGAATCCGCTAGGATTGCGAAGACATGGATACGGTTTTGACCCTGATTGACTATGCGGGTATCGCGGTGTTCGCCGTGACCGGCGCATTGGTCGCCGCACGCAAAAAGCTGGATATCGTTTCCTTCGTCCTGCTGGCCATCGCGACGGGCATCGGGGGCGGGACATTGCGCGACATGATGCTGGGGCGGTTGCCGGTGTTCTGGGTGCGCGAGCCCGGATATCTGGTCGATTGCGTCGTCACCGGCGCGGTGATGTTCTTCGTCGCCCAACGCATCCACGCCTATGCGAAATGGATCGTATGGGGCGATGCCATCGGGATCGCGCTGTTCACCGTTACGGGCACGCGTATCGCGCAGGAAGCCGGGGCCGGTTGGGCCGTCAGCATCACGATGGGGGTCATCACTTCGATCGTCGGCGGCATTATCCGCGATTTGCTGGCGGGGGAACCAAGCTTGATCCTGCGCAAGGAAATCTATGCCACCGCCTGCGTGTTCGGGGCACTGACCTATCTGGCGGTTCATGCGCTGGTGCCCGGCTGGGGCGTTGTTTTGGGCATGGCGGTGACCTTTGTCATCCGCGCTGCCGCCATTCACTGGCGGCTGCAATTGCCCGGCTATCTTTGGATCGACGATCAGGCGGCGCATCACCGCCGCAGCACGGATTGAAAGTCAGCCGCGCAGGAAACGCACAAAGGCGTCGAGATCGGGGAAGGCGTTTGCGGCCAGCGCGCCCGCGGCCTTGGCCTTTCCCGACGGGACGAAGGCGGTTTTGAAGCCGAGTTTTTCCGCCTCTTTCAAGCGCAGTTCAGGTTGCGGCACCGGGCGGATTTCCCCCGACAGGCCGATTTCACCGAATATAATCGCGGACGGGTCGACCGGCGCGCCCGAAAGCGCGCTGACCAGCGCCGCCGCCACCGCAAGGTCGGCGGCGGGCTCGGCGATGCGCAGACCACCGGCGATGTTGAGATAGACGTCCTGCCCAGAAAACAGGATGCCGCAGCGCGCCTCCAGCACCGCGAGGATCATCGAAAGCCGGTTTGAGTCGTACCCGACCACCGCGCGTTTGGGCGCGGAATAGGTGGTGGGGGCGACCAGCGCCTGTACCTCGACCAGCACCGGCCTTGTGCCTTCCAGCGCGGCGAGGACGGCGGAGCCGGAAACTTTTTCGCGGCGTTCGGACAGAAACAGGGCGGAGGGGTTCGATACCTCGGCCAGCCCCGCGCCGCCCATTTCAAACACGCCGATTTCGTCGGTGGGGCCGAAGCGGTTCTTGACCCCGCGCAGGATGCGGAACTGGTGGCCGCGATCGCCCTCGAAATACAAAACAGTATCCACCATGTGTTCCAGCACGCGAGGGCCGGCGATCGTTCCTTCCTTGGTAACGTGGCCGACGATCAGCACCGTGATGTTGTATGTTTTGGCCAGTCTTATCAGTTCGGCCGTGCAGCTGCGCACCTGGCCGACCGTGCCGGGGGCGGAATCGACCAGATCGACGAACATGGTCTGGATCGAGTCGATGACCACAAGATCGTAAGGCGGCTTTTGCCCCTTGGCCGGTTCGCAGGCGGCGACGATGTCGCGGATCGAGGTGGCGGCGGCCAGAAGCACCGGCGCGGTTTCAAGGCCAAGGCGCCGCGCGCGCAGGCGGACCTGATCGATCGCTTCCTCCCCCGATATGTAGGCGCATTTAAATTGCGGTTCGTTCTGCGGTTCCCGCAACCGCGCGCCTGTCCGCCCGGGCTGGTTTGTCAGGGCTGCCACGACCTGCAAAAGCAGCGTCGATTTGCCGATGCCGGGGTCGCCGCCGATCAGCGTGACCGAGCCGGGGACGAGCCCGCCGCCGGTGACCCGGTCCCATTCGCCAATGCCGGAAGCGGCGCGGGGCAAGGGTGGGTTTTGGCCCTTGAGGTCGACGAATTCGACGACGTTGCCCCGTGCCGGGTTTTTACCGGATTTCAGGCTGTTCGCCGGGGCGGGGGCGTGTATTTCCTCGGTAATCGTGTTCCATCCGCCGCAGGCATCGCAATGTCCGGACCAGCGGGGGTGTACGCTGCCGCAGGATTGGCAGACATAGGAAATCTTTGGCTTTGCCATTGGGCCATTGTATGTAAGCAGGGCAAAAAGGCCAGCAAATATTCATGGTTTGTTCTGGTGCGACAAAACGCACATGGCATTAAAGTTCATAATTTGACATAACTATAAAAAATTAATAAAATCTTTAAAATTTCAAAAGCTGAGGTGTGTGATGAGTGTTTTGAGAAATTTTGCGATCGCTGCCGGATTCGCCGCAGGTCTGACCGGCGCGGCGCAGGCGCAGACGGCGCGAACGGTTAACGGCGATTCCGCCAAACTATCGATCGGGGCGGAATGCAGCGCGCTTCCCGGCTCTTTTGCCTCGGCCAAGGGGCGGAAAAGCACGACAGGTATCGTGTGCGGCGGCGTAGCCGATCTAAAAGTCTATCCGTTTCAAAAAGCACCAAATGCCTATCTGGTTGGTTCGGTGAATGCCGGGGCAACCGTGAGAGACGTGGTCACAACCGGGACCGAAGCCGGTGGTAAGGCGAAGTATAAGGCTACGACATCCTTTATCCGCGCGGGCGCCAAGGTCGGGGTCGGCATCAAGCATGAAATCGCGTCCAATATGCGTGTCTACGGGCAGGTTGCCGTCGGGCCGGAATTCCAGCATCAAAGCAGCAAAATCAGCGTGGATTACGGTCCGCGCAACATCCCGATGAACCAGAAATGGGACATTCTGATGGCCGAAGCCGAAGTGCGCGTCGGGATCGAAGCGAATTTCGGCAATCTGGCCGCAGGTGCCTTTGTCGGTGGCGCGTTCGGCACCGAAGTGCCGAAAATCAATCTTAAAGATATGAAGCGCAACGGCGGTGGGCTTATTTTCGGGCTCAATCTTGGCGGTCGTTTTGAAACCGGCTTATCCTACGGTACGCCGCGGCCTTAATAATCGACGCGGACCAGATACAGACCGCAGGCGGGGGAAGTCGGGCCGCCCGCCTTGCGGTCGCGCGCGGCCAATGCGGTTTTGACGTCGTCGGGCGTCCATTTTCCGTCGCCCACCTGAATCAGTGTGCCCGCCATGTTGCGCATCTGGTGGTGCAGGAAGGAACGCGCCTCGGCATGGATGCGGATTTCGACGCCGCCCTGCGCGTCATAGGGCAGGGTTTCGATTTCCAGCCGGTCGAGGGTTTTTTCCGGGCTTTTGGCCTGACACGCGGAATCGCGAAAGGTCGTGAAATCGTGGTGGCCGATCAGATGCGCGGCGCCCGCGCGCATCGCATCCACATCCAGCGCGCGGCGATGGTGCGCCATGTGGCCCGCCTCGGTCACCGGCGGGGCCGGGCGGTTAAGGATGCGGTAGGTGTATAGTTTGTTCTTCGCAGAAAAGCGCGCGTGGAAATCCGCCCCCACCGGCTCGGCCTCAATGCAGGCCAGCGCGTGCGGGCGCACCAGCGCGTTGATCGCTTTGGCCAGATCGTAAGGTTGTACCGGCCGGTCGGTCAGATCAATGTGGCAGACTTGCGCGCGGGCGTGCACGCCCGCGTCGGTGCGGCCCGCGACATGGGCGGTGACGCGCTGGCCGCAAAAGGCGAAGATCGCGTCTTCCAGCACGCCCTGCACCGTGGGGGCGTTGTCGTCCTGAAGCTGCCAGCCGTAAAACCGCGCGCCGTCATATTCCAGCGTGAGCTTCCAGCGTTGCACGTTCATGCCAGCACGTCGCCGGGTTTCAGGATGTTGCCGTTGATCGCGGCGGTCGCATCCATCGGTTTGCCGCCGTCAGGCTGAACGCGCAGAAGTTTCAGCGCGTCCGCGCCGCAGGCGACGATACCGGCGGGGTTGAGCACCGTGCCCGGCGCGCCGTGGCCCGCGGTCGGCGTGGCGGCCAGAATCTTGATGCGCTTTTTGTCCGCATGGGTGAAGGTACCGGGCCAGGGGTTGAGGGCGCGGATCCGGCGGTCGATTTCCGTGGCGCTTTGCGTCCAGTCGATATGCCCCGCCTTTTTGTCGAGCAGGGGGGCATGGGTCGCGCGGGTTTCATCCTGCGGCACCGGTTTGAGATTTTCGATGTCGTTCAGCACGGGTCCGAGCATCCGGGCGCCCATGGTGAAGAGTTTGAGATAGAGGGCGGGGGCGGTGTCGTCGTTCGCGATGGGTATGGTCTGTTGCGCGATGATGTCGCCGGAATCCATGCCGACGTCGATTTTCATGATCGTCACACCGGTTTCGGCATCGCCCGACAAAATCGCGTATTGCACCGGGGACGCGCCGCGCCAGCGCGGCAGCAGCGAGACATGGACGTTGATGCAGCCGTATTTCGGCGTCTCCAGCACCGCGCGCGGCAGGATCAGGCCGTACCCCGCGACGATCGCGGCGTCGGCGCCAAGCGCCGCGAATTCCTTTTGCGCGGCCTCGTCGCGCAGGGTGCGCGGGGTGCGGATTTCAAGCCCGGCTTCGGCCGCGCGTTCATGCACGGGCGATCTGCGTTCGCCATAGCCGCGTCCCGCCGGGCGGGGCGGCTGGGTGTATACGGCCAGAATTTCGTGCGGGCCGGCGATCAGGGCGTCGAGCACGGGTACGACGAAATCGGGCGTGCCCATGAAGACCAGCTTCATAACACCTCGCCCGCGTTTTTGCGGTCCTTGTCGAGGCGTTTGAGCAGCAGGTCGCGTTTCAGGCGCGTGAGGTAATCGATGAAAAGTTTGCCGTCGAGATGATCGATTTCATGCTGCAGGCAGGAGGAGGCGAGGTTCTGCGCCTCGATCTCCGCCTGATTGCCATCGATGTCGAGATAGCGCACGCGCACCACGCGCGGGCGCTCGACATCGGCGTACTGGCCGGGAATGGACAGGCAGCCTTCCTTGCAGGTCCAAAGCTCCTCGGAGTGCCAGACGATTTCAGGATTCGCCATCGCGACGGGTTTGGGCGTGTTGGTTTCGCGGCGCGCGGTGTCGACGACGATGACGCGGTTGAGCAGGCCGACCTGATTGGCGGCAAGGCCGATGCCTTCGGCCGCGTACATGGTTTCGACCATCTTGTGCATCTGGTTGCGCAGCGCGTCGTCGACGCGGGCGACGGGTTGGGCCGTCTGGCGCAGGACGGGGTCGGGGATCTCGATGATCTGGAAGGTTTCCATGCCGCCCTTATGGCCCTCAGGCGGCCTCGCCGTCAATATGCTTGTCGCCCACGATTTCAAGGCGTTTGGGGGTTTCCAGCGTCTGCGCGGCGGCGATGCCCTGCAGATCCTCGAATTTCCGGGCCTGCGGCAGGACGCGCGATTCAAACGAACCGATCGCGGCGTTGAAGTGTTTGAAGCTGGTCTGCATGCTTGCGCCGATTCTGGCGAAATGTTCCATGAAGACGGTCAGGCGCTTGTGCAATTCCGCGCCAAGCACGCGCACCTCGTCGGCGTTTTCGGCCAGACGCTGCTGGCGGTACATGGTGTGGATCATGCGCAACAGGCCGAACATCAGCATCGGTGAAGTCAAAACCACGTTGTTCGCCGCCGCGAAATCCAGCAATTCACGGTCGGTGTCGATCGCCAGCGCGTACAGCCCGTCGCCCGGCAGGAACAGGACCACGAAATCGACGCTGCCGGCGATGCGCGCGTAATCCTTGGCGGCCAGCGACTTGATATGCGCACGGACCTGCTGGCTCAGGCGTCTGGCCGCGTCCTTTTGTTTTTCCGGATCCTCAAGATCGGCCATCAGGTCGATCAGCGGCGCCTTGGCGTCGATCACGACGCGCAGCTGGTCCTTGAGCTCGACCACGAAATCGGGGCGGATATCGCCCTCCACCACCTGGGTGCGGAAATTGACGTCGCGGATCAGACCCGCATGTTCAAGCAAGCGTTCAAGCATGATTTCGCCCGCGCGTCCGCGTTCGCGCGGGTTGTTGAGCGCACCCGCGATGCGCGCGGTTTCCTTCGCAAGGCCGCCGAGCTGTTGCGCCAGTGCCGAATTGACGCCGCGGATCTGCTGGACCGCGTCGGAAAGGTGGCGCAGCTGTTCGCCGACGGGTTTGACCAGATTGTCCATGTCGCCGCGGCTTTGTTCGTGCAGCGTGCCGAAACGGGTTTCGGCCAGTTTGAGGAACTGGTCGGCGGTGGCATTCAGCGCCTCGGCCGAAAGGGCGCGGAACTGGCTTGCGGCATGGCGGCGGGCCATCCACATGGCCAGCACGCCGACCAGAACGCCTGCGGCAAACGCAAGATAGGGAATATAAGGCTGCATCCGGCAAGCCTAGCATGTGCGCGGCGGAATTTGCTAGGCTTCGCGGCAGGAGTCGTGCAAGGAGGCATGGATGCCATTCGGAAAACAGGCCGGGGAATCCGGCAACGTGTTGATTTACGTGCTGATCGCGGTGGTGCTGTTCGCGGCGCTGAGTTTTGCGCTGACCCGGCAACTGGGCGGGTCGAACGGCATGACGGGGACGCTGGACGACAATCGCGCGCGGCTCAAGGCCGAGGAGCTGATCAATTATGCGACCGGCGTGCGTTCGGCGGCCGAACAGATGCGGACCATGGGTAACGTGCTGCCCGATGAATTCAGCTTCGTCAAACAGGGCGATTCGGGGTACGCCACCCCGCCCAACCGGGGCAAGATCTATCACCCCGGCGGCGGGGGCATCACGCCTTATGTGCCGGACGATGACGTGTTCGCCGAAGGGTCGGCCAAGCGCGGCTGGTCCGGGCAGGTGGGCACCAATGTCGAATGGACCGCCAGCGCGGGCAGCGACGTGATCCTGACCTTCGTCGACGTCGCGCCCAAAATCTGCAAGGCGATCAATGCGCGGTTGTACAAGGACGATGCGATTCCGGTGTCCACGCTCGACCCTTCCAAGGTGTTCATCAACGGGGGCGGGGACGACGCAGATTTTACGACGGCAGGCTGCGCCGCGTGCAAGGACAAGGTCAGTTACTGCGTCCAGGGCGCGGACGGGTCGTATGATTTTTACAACGTGATCGTCGCGCGTTAGGTTTAAGGCGCCAGTTCCGGAAGGCCCAAGGTTTCGACGATGGCGGCGCGCAACGTGTCCAGCCCCGTGTTGTCACGGGTGCTGGTCAGAATGGGCGCGGGGTGCGTCGCGGCGTGGGATTTGATCGCGGCGGCGGTTTTTTCCAGCACAGCCTGTTGTTCCGCCGGTTTGCATTCGTCGCCCTTGGTCAGCACAAGGCGCGTGGGTACCGCTGCCTGATCGAGCAGGCGCAGCATCTCGCGGTCGGAATCCTTAAGCCCGTGGCGGGAATCGACCAGCACGCAGACAAGGCGCAGCGGCACCCGGCCCCTGAGGTAGCCGCGCATCAAATCCTGCCAGATTTTCTGGTCGGTTTTCGAGGCCTTGGCAAAGCCGTAGCCCGGCATGTCGACCAGCGTGAAGAAATCGCCGATGCGAAAGAAATTGAGGGCGCGGGTCTGGCCCGGCGTGCCGGAGGTGCGAACCAGCGACTTGCGCCCAAGCAGCGCGTTGATCAGCGAGGATTTGCCGACGTTGGAGCGCCCGGCGAAGGCGATTTCGGGCAATTCCGCAGGGGGCAGGCCGTCGATGGTTTCGGCGCCCCAGATAAACCGGGCGTCGGCCTTGAATCGTTTGTCCGAACAGTCTTCCATGCGTTTGTGTTTAGCACGGTTCGGGGGTAGACTCGCAACCGATGAAGATCAAAAACAAGATTTCCGACGAACAGCTTGAAGGCCTGATCCACAGCTATTGCCGCGATCTGACCGCGCTTGCGCGGGAAAACAGGTTCGATCCCATTACCGGCAGGGACAAGGAAATCGAGCTTGTTACCCTGATCCTGCTGCAAAAGGGGCGCAAGAACGCGATGCTGCTCGCGCCCGCCGGGGTGGGCAAGACGGCGCTGGTCATCGGCCTGGCGCAGAACGTCGCGCGCGGTACGGTGCCCGAATATCTTAAAGGCGCGCGGGTGCTGGAAATCGACCTGGCGTCGATGTCGGCGGGCACGGGCAGCATTTCCGAATTCCAGGGCCGGTTCATCCCGCTGGTCAAGGGGATCGCCGAGCGTTATCACGACCCCTCGCAGCCGAAATATGTGCTGTTCATCGACGAAATCCACACCATCATGCCGTCATGCGACGGTTCGGCGTATAAGGGGCTTTCCGAGGTGATGAAGCCCTATCTGACCGTGGGCGACATCAACATCATCGGCGCAACCACCAAGGACGAATTCCGCATCTATGTCGCGCCGGACCCGGCCATGGACCGCCGGTTCCAGAAGGTCGAGCTGGCGGTGCCGGACGACGCCGCGACGTTCAAGATCTTGGAAGCCATCAAGCCCGGATACGAAAGCCATCACGGTATCACCATTCCCAGCGATATCTGCCAGATGATCGTCAAGCTGACGGCGGAACATATGCGTAAGCGCAACCAGCCCGACAAATCGATCATTGTCATGGACGGGGCGGCGGCCAAGCATGTGCTGGACCACGGGCGCGGCGGGGCGCTGGACAAGGAATCCGTGTTCTGGGTGGTTTCCGCGGAAACCGGCATCCACAAGGATGCGTTCGAGGATAAACGGCGATAGGGCGGCCGGGGCCGCCCTTTCCATCAATACCGGTAATGATCCGGCTTGAAGGGGCCTTCGGCCTTGATGCCGAGGTAATCCGCCTGTTTCTTGGAAAGCGCCGTCAGTTTTACGCCCAGTTTTTCCAGATGCAGCGCCGCGACCTTTTCATCGAGGTGCTTGGGCAGGGTATAAACGCCGACCTTGTAATCCTTGTGGTTGTTCCACAGTTCGATCTGGGCCACGGTCTGGTTGGTGAAGGAGCACGACATGACGAAGGACGGGTGGCCGGTGGCGCAGCCTAGATTCACCAGCCGGCCTTCGGCCAGCACGATCAGGCGTTTGCCATCGGGGAATTCCACTTCGTCGACCTGCGGTTTGACGTTGTGCCATTTAAGGTTGCGCAAGCTTTCAATCTGAATTTCGGAATCGAAGTGACCGATGTTGCACACGATCGCCCGGTCTTTCATCTGGCGCATGTGATCAAGCGTGATGACGTCGACATTGCCCGTCGCGGTCACGAAGATGTCGCCGCGTGCGGCGGCGTTGTCCATGGTGTCGACCTCGTAGCCTTCCATCGCCGCCTGTAAAGCGCAGATCGGGTCGATTTCGGTGACGATGACGCGCGCGCCTTGCGTGCGCAGCGAGGCGGCCGATCCCTTGCCCACGTCGCCGTAACCGGCAACCACGGCCACCTTGCCCGCGACCATCACGTCGGTCGCGCGCTTGATGCCGTCGACCAGCGATTCACGGCAGCCATAAAGGTTGTCGAATTTCGATTTGGTGACCGAGTCGTTGACGTTGATTGCGGGAACCTTGAGTTCGCCCTTTTTGAACATTTCATAAAGGCGATGAACGCCAGTGGTCGTTTCTTCGGAAATGCCCTTTACCTCCGCCAGAAGGTTCGGGAATTTATCGTGCATCATTTTGGTCAGGTCGCCACCATCGTCGAGGATCATGTTGGGGTGCCATCCGTTCGGACCGTTGATGGTCCGTTCGATGCACCATTCGGCTTCCTCGTTGGTTTGGCCCTTCCATGCGAAAACGCCGCCGTGATCGCGCGCGATGGCCGCTGCTGCCTGATCCTGCGTCGAAAAGATGTTGCAGGACGACCAGCGCATTTCGGCGCCCAGTTCGATCAGGGTTTCGATTAAAACGGCGGTCTGGATGGTCATGTGCAGGCAGCCCGCGATGCGCGCGCCCTTCAGGGGTGATTTGCCCTTGTATTCCGCGCGCAGGGCCATCAGACCCGGCATTTCGGTTTCGGCGATCCTGATTTCCTTGCGGCCCCAGTCGGCGAGGGTGATATCCTTGACTTTATAGTCATTTTCAACAGGTTGCGGGCGTGCGGTCATGATGGTTCCAGTCTCCTAAAATGCCCTGAAACGTTCAGGGGTGTTTAATCTTTTGCTGGTAGAAATAAATTGAAATTAGATCGAACGCAAACGATAAGCTATTCGCATGCCATATCAAATCGCCCCCAACCCGTTCAACATCGCCAGCGGCGGCGGCAGCGCCGTGATGGTCCATATCGAAGACATGCGCGCGGGCGAACGTTACCCGGTCGGTTTTTTGAGCCTAGAAAAGGACATGCCGGTCGATACGGGCAGGCTTGCGGCCAATATCGCGGATTTTCTGAATGGGAAAAATCCGACCTGGCGCGGCGTGTGGCGTGGCGGCGAGCCCAGAGTCATGCATTTCCAAAGATTGCCTGAGAACGGCGCGATCATCCGCGCGGTCCGGTTCAGTTTTCATGCCGGCCACGATGCCGAAACGGGTGTCAGCCTTGGCAACGGGGAGGCCGGGGCGCTTTTGACCCTGACCCCCGATTACTCCGATAGATTCACCCGGCGGTTTCATGACAATCGAGAGGGATGGGCTTTGGTGATGGAATCCGGTTCGCAGGAGGAACGACGCGTGGCCCCGCGTTTCGACGGGGATGGTGAATCGTGTTCCCAGCCTGTTCCAAGGCCCAATTTTTAGGATTTTTTCGATTTTTCCGGAGGCATTGGCCTGTCCGCCTCGTGCATGTCGCGGTGGCGGGTGACGACCGCATAGCCGCAATCGGCGATATGCCGCGCCAGTTCGCTTGCGACACAGACCGAACGGTGGCGGCCGCCGGTGCAGCCGACGGCGAGGGTGAAGTAGAATTTCCCCTCCTCGGCGTAGCGCGGCAGCAGCAAATCGAGCATCGCGCCCGCGTGGCGCATGAAAGGCGCGTAGGCGTCGTCGCCCGTTACATAGGCGCGAACCTTTTTATCAAGGCCGGTCTTGGGTTGCAGCGCAGGTATCCAATGCGGGTTTTGCAGGAAGCGGACATCGAGCACCATGTCGGATTCGCGCGGCACGCCGTTTTTAAAACCGAAGGAAATCACGGTCACGGCCAGACGCCGCCGGGCATGGTCCGGGTCTGCCGACGCCTCAAGCGCGCGGCGCAGATCGTGAATCGAAAGGCCCGAGGTGTCGATCTGAAGGTCGGCGGCGTCCATCAGTGGCCTGAGCCATGTGCGTTCCTGCCTTATACCGTCGAGCACCGGGCGGTCCTTGGCCAACGGGTGGCCACGCCGCGTTTCCGAAAAGCGTTTTTGCAGCACGGCGTTTGCCGCGGAAAGAAAGATCAGCGCGGGATCGGTGTCGGTTTGCGCACGCAGGGCGGCGAGGTGTTTGAGCACGGCTTCGGGCGAAAACCCGCGCGAGCGCGTATCGAGGCCGAAGACAATGCCTGCGTCGGCGTGGTCGCGGTCGGCCAGAAGCGGGGGGATGAAGGCAAGCGGGAAATTGTCGAAGACTTCGTAGCCCATGTCCTCGAAAATCTTGAGGGCGGTGGACATGCCCGCGCCGGAAAGTCCGGTGACAAGATAGATTTTTCTGGGCCTGGTTTTTTTCTTCGCCATTGCTTTTTACGTGTTCAGGCTAGCGCGTTCAGGCTAGTGCGTTCAGGGCGACGGTAAAACGCGCGCCTTTGCGGTTGCCGTTTTCGTCGAGAATGTTTTCAGCATAAATCCGGCCGCGATGCGCGTCCACGATCTGTTTGGCGATCGACAGACCCAGACCGGAATGGCGGCCGAACGCCTCGCCTTCCGGCCGTTCGGAATAGAAGCGGTCGAAAATCGCGCCCAGCTTGCCTTCGGGGATGCCCGGCCCTTGATCCTCCACCATCACCTTCCACTGGCGCGCGGCGGCGTCGCGCGCAACGCGAATGGTGACCGTCGCGCCGGAGGGCGAGAAGGACAGCGCGTTGTCGATCAGGTTGCGGAAGACCTGACCCAGTCGGCCCTCGATGCCGCTGACGATCATGACCTCGTCCTTCGCGGGCAGGTCGATGACGACCGGGGTGGGCCCGTCATCCGGCGACAGGCGCCTGATCGGCGTGATGTAGGTTTCCGCCAGATGGGTAAGCAGCGGGCGCAGATCGACGAGGCCCAGATCCTCGCGCCCCAGTTCGGCGTCCAGGCGCGAGGCGCTGGAAATGTCGGAGATCAGGCGGTCGAGGCGCTGGATGTCGTGCATGATCACGCCCATCAGCTTGTCGCGGTCCGCTTTTTCGCGCACGAGCTGCACCGTTTCTATCGCCGAGCGCAGGGATGTCAGAGGGTTTTTAAGCTCGTGCGAAACGTCGGCGGCGAAGCGTTCGATGGTATCAAGGCGCGAAGCCAATGCGGCGGTCATGTCGCGCAAAGCCTGCGAAAGATCGCCGATTTCGTCGTCGCGCGCGGTCAGGTCCGGAATTTCCGCCTGTCGGTTGCCGCGGCGCACCGCGTCGGCCGCGCGAGCCAGACGTTTGAGCGGACGGGTGATGCCGGCGGCGAGATAGAAGGACAGGAAAAAGGTGATGGCCAGCGCGATGCCGAACAGTTTGATGATGTCGAGTTTCATCTGGCGGATCGATTCCGCGATGGTGGTGCCGTCGCGCGTCACATAAACGACGCCCAGCACCTGTTTGAGATGTTGCACCGGTACCGCGGTGGACAAGATGATATCGTGTCCGGGGCGGTTGGTGGTCCATGCGGTCGAGGAGGGGCGGCCGTCCAGCGCCTCGCGCACGTCGGGGAACGGATCGCCGCGCCGGCGCATCGGGCCGAATACGGCGGCGGGGTATGGTTTGAGCCGCAAGCCGGAGGGCAGCAGATCGATGAACATGTTGACGAGGTTGCGTTCATACGCTTCAAGGCGCCCGCCCGCCTTCATAGGCGGCAGTTTCTGCATCCGGATCACGCCGCCCGCGCCGCCCAGAATGTCGGAATCGCCGATCATCCGTCCCTGATCGTTGAAGACGCGGATACGGTTGGGCGTGGTTTCGCCCAGACGACGAACCATGTTGCGGGTGCGTTCGCGGCTTAGGGAATCGCGCACCATCACGCCCATGTCCGGCTGGGGCGCGGTGATCAGGGACGAATAGCGGGCGGCTTCGGCGATCGCGCCGGCGTAAATCTGGGCCTGACGTTCAAGGCCGTCGAGTTCGCCCTCGATCAGTTCCTGCTGGTAGCGGGAAACGTATAGAAGTCCGAAGGCGAGTACCACCAGCGCCATGCCGTTGACCGCGAAGATGCGCAAGGAGAGGCCGCTGATCCAGCGATGGCGGTAGGGCATCAAGGCGATGCGGCGCAGTTTGCGCAGGACGATTTCGGCGCGGGGCTTCATGCGCCGACTTTACGCGCATGCACGGGGCGCGGCCAAGCCCCTGTTTGTCGCAACGCCTGCGACCGCATCATTCCTTGTAGCGATAGCCGACGCCATAGACGGTTTCGATATGGTTGAAATCGTCGTCGATGGACTTGAATTTCTTGCGTACGCGCTTGACGTGGGAATCGATGGTGCGGTCGTCAACATAGATGGTTTCGCCATAGGCCTGATCCATCAGCGCGTCGCGGTTTTTCACATGGCCGGGGCGTGCCGCCAGCGCCTTGACCAGCAAATATTCGGTGACGGTCAACGGCACTTCCAGACCCTTCCAGGTGCACAAATGGCGTTCGTCGTCCAGCACCAGCTCGCCGCGTTTCATGATCTTGGCGGCGTTTCCCGCTTCGGGGCCGGCGGCGCGCAGCGCCTCGCGGCGCAGGATGGCGCGTATGCGTTCGATCAAAAGGCGTTGGGAAAATGGCTTGGTGATATAGTCGTCGGCGCCCATCTTGAAGCCGAGAAGCTGGTCGATCTCGTCATCCTTGGAGGTCAGGAAGATCACCGGCATCTGGCTGGTTTCGCGCAGTTTGGTCAGCACCTCCATCCCGTCCATGCGCGGCATCTTGATGTCGAGGACGGCAAGGTCGGCGGGCTGCGCCTGCAGGCCCTTGAGGGCCGATTCGCCTTCGTTGTAGGTCTTGACGTCGAAGCCTTCGGCCTCCAGCGCCATGGTGACGGAAGTCAGGATGTTCTTGTCGTCGTCGACGAGTACGATTTTCGCTGCGGTCATGTCTGCCTCACTTTACCCCTTAACTATAGTGCGGCTATGTGACTGAAAAAAGGCCCTATGCGGCGAAATCGGGGCGGTTTTTTTATGCCTTTGGCGGTTCGTATTTATAGCCGCCGCCGTAAAGGGTCGTGATCGGGATGCCCGTCCTGTCCACCGCCCGAACGGCGGCGCGAATTTGCCTTATCGCACCGGTGATCGAGTCTTTGCTGACATGTTTGTCCGGGTAAGCCATCCGCAACAAGGTGTCCTGGTCAACCAGTGCGCCGGGGCGGGATACAAGCGCAAAGAGGACGCCTATCTGTCGTTTGTTCAGGTGGACACGCTTTCCGCGCCAGTGGCAAATTCCCGCGCGCGTAAGTTCAAGGACGCCGTCCGCGTATTCGTCCTGTGCCGGTGGATATTGCGAAGGCGTACTGTCGATGGGGTGATGGTATTGATGCCTTGTAATTCGCGCGATGGACGCCAGCAGCGTCGATGCCCGTTGCGCCAGCATTTGTGCAGAGATTTCCCGGGACTGGTAGTCGGCGGCCCCGGATTTCAGGGCGAGTTCCTCGATTTCCGCGTCAGGCGGGCCAAGCAGGATCACCGGGATTTCCGCATGTTGGTGGAATTTGTGCATCAGGGCGATGCCGTTGAGTCCATTCGTTCCGGCATCGGCGATCAGCAGGTCGATTTTGAATTTTCGTGCATGTGCGGCTTCAAGCGCATGGGTTGCGTTCGTGAAGTTGTAGATGATGAATTTTTCCAGCCCATCCCTCAGGCGTGCCGTGCGCGGAGTATTTTCAAGGACAAAAAAGAGGTGTGATTTTATCATGCCGGGTCAATGACCTTAACATTGTATCTGTGCGGCTATTGGGCGAAGCTATAATGCGGCACGTGATGAGAAGGCGCTGGTTTCGACTTTTGCGCAATCAGGGCTGCGACTTGATCGGCGTCCAATGGCTGTTTGCCACGGCGCGTGCGGGAGTCGTTGATGCGAGCGGCGATGAGGATCTGACGCGTTTGTTCGTCCAGACCTGACGGCAAGGCATGATGCGCGGCATGTGCCTGTGCGCGGGATAATTTTTCTTTTGCACGGCGGGTGTGCTGTTCGTTGGCCAGCGCGGCCGTGGCGGCGGTAAATTCAAATTTACGTGCGCGTTCGGCAAACCATGAGCGCAAAAACCATGGGCGGCTGTGACGTTTGTAATTTTTCGTGACATCCAGTAATCGCAGGCTGTTTTTTTTGCGTCGATCGCCCAGCGGTTCGCCAAGGTATTGCCGGGCACAAGCAAAACCACGATCCAGCGTAGCCCATCGATCAAACGCCGCGCACAGAGTCCGTTTGCGGCGCGAGAGGCCGAGATCAGGCTGAGTTTGCAAAAAATCGGTCATAAAATCGTGGTCCGGGGCCGTTGTTTCGTATCGGTCGTCTGAGTTGACGTCTTGATATATTATTTATGTAAAAATATCAAGAAATATTGTTGCGTGGGTGCTGTGCCGAAAATGTATCGGGCGTGCATAGCAAAAAGGCCGGGTTTCCCCGGCCTTAAATATCATTCGGCGTATGATTTTAAAGGCTATGGTTGCCGTATGTCGGGTTTCTGGAGTCGCGGGCGCGCTGGTCGTCTGCGGCAGCACGGAATTTGGCCGTGTCCGTAGGTTTCGGCGCGGCGGGCGTAATGAAAGCACTGTTGTCCGGCAGAAAGGCCGGATTGATTGGTTCCGCTGCCGCTTTAAAAGACGTTCTCGGTGACTTGACCATGTGGTAACCCTCCAGTTTTTATATAATATGAAAATAACAATCTTTCCATTTCCTGTCAAGGTTTAACGACAGAAAACATTGCCGTCTTTATTTTTTATTAAAATATTATTTCTTTTTGGTTAATTTTTCCAAGGGTCTGATACAGATAAAGCGAGCCCGCGATGACAACACGGTCGCCTTTGTCTGATTTTTCAATGGCTTGTTGTATGGTTTGCGCGGTCAGGGCATTTGGCAGACCGGCGCGGGCCTTGAGTGCCTTTGCGGTTTGCGGTTTTTGCCCGGCGCGCAGGTCGACCAGCGTCAGGCGGTCGTAACATCCCGCCAGCGCCGCGAAAAATGCGGGCGCGTCCTTGCCCGCGCCCAGACCCGCGATCAAATGAATACGCAGGCCTTGCGCGCGCCATTCGGCCAGTTGCGCGGCCAACGCCAACGCGCCGGAATCGTTGTGCGCGGCGTCGAACCATATGTCTGGCCAGATTTCGGGATTTTCGGATAGACGCTGCATGCGCGCGGGCCAGTCGGCGCTTGCGACCCCTTTACGCTTCGCGGCTTCGGGCAGGTGCAGAATGTCGGCGAGCGCCAGCGCCACGGCGGCGTTTTCGCGCTGGTGCGCGCCCGCAAGGTTGGGCGCGGGCCAGTCGGCGGGGTAGGGTGGCGCGATCAGCAGCGGCGCGCCGCAGGCGCGCGCCGCGCGTTCAAAGACCGGCATCACCGCGCGCGCGTCCATCTGCGCGCCGATCACGCAGGGCACGCCGGGTTTGATGATGCCCGCCTTTTCACCTGCGATTTTTTCCAGCGTGCACCCCAGAAATTCGGTGTGGTCGAAGCTGATCTTGGTGATCGCGGTGGCCGTGGGTTTCGTCACTACGTTGGTGCAGTCCAGCCGCCCGCCCATGCCGGTTTCAAGCAGGCAGAAATCGGCCGGGGTTTCGGCGAAGGCCAGAAGCGCCATCGCGGTCGTGAATTCAAAAAAAGTGACCGGCGCACCTGCGTTCGCGGCCTCGACGCGGTCGTAGAGCGTTATCAGCGCGTCGTCGCCGATCAATCGTCCGGCAATGCGGATGCGTTCGTTAAAGGCGATCAGATGCGGGCTGGTATAGACATGCACGCGTTTTCCATCCGCTTCGGCCATCGCGCGCAGGAAGGCCAGCACGCTGCCCTTGCCGTTGGTGCCCGCGACATGCACCACGGGCGGCAGGCGGTCTTGCGGATTGCCGAGTTTTTCAAGCAGCGCGGTATAAGGCGAATGCGTCAGGCGCAAATCGACTTCGACGCGGTGCAGGCCGTAAATGCGTTCAAGCCGCCTTGCGACTTGGGGGTTGGGATGCGCGGAATCGGCGCCCATTCGTTACGCCCGCTTATCCCCGCGCGGCTTTCCTGCGCAGGGGAAGGACGGTATTTGTCGTGGCCTTATCGACCGCGTCGTTGGCGGGGGGCAGCTTGGCGACCGTTCCCGCAGCGCGGGCCTTCGATTCCGCGGCTTTGGCCTTGAGGCTGATCGCCGCGCCGTTGCCGTCGCCCTTATCCTTGTCCTTGCCGCGACGCGGTTTGTTGCCAAGGACGGGTTGGGTCAGGAAGCCGATCAGGCGGGCGATGGTCGCGCGCTGGGCATCGCGCGGGACGACCATATCGACCATGCCGTGGTCGACCAGATATTCCGCGGTCTGGAAGCCTTCGGGCAACGCCTCGCGGATGGTTTCCTGAATGACACGCTTGCCCGCGAAGCCGATCATCGCGCCGGGCTCGGCCATGTGGATGTCGCCGACCATCGCGAAGGACGCCGACACGCCGCCGGTGGTGGGGTCGGTCAGCAGCACGAAATAGGGCAGGCCCGCCTCCTTGACCATATCGACCGCGATGATGGTGCGTGGCATCTGCATCAGGCTGAAGGCGCCTTCCTGCATGCGCGCGCCGCCGGAGCCGGGAATGACCAGCAGGGGCAGTTTGCGTTTCACCGCTTCCTCGGCGGCCATGACAATCGCCTCGCCGACCGCGGCGCCCATCGAACCGCCCATGAATTCAAAGTCGAACGCGGCAATGACCAGCTCGCGTCCGTCGACGGGGCCCACGCCCACGATCATCGCGTCCTGACGGCCTGTTTCCTCGCGCGCCTCTTTCAGGCGGTCGGTGTATTTGCGGCGGTCCTTGAATTTCAGCGGATCGGCGGGGACGCGCGGCAGTTTGAGATTTTCATAGCGGCCGCCATCGAACAAATGGGCCAGACGTTCTTCCACCGGCCAGCGCAGGTGATAGCCGCAATGGTTGCAGGTGTTCAGGCGCTCCTTCAGGTCGCGCTGGAAAAGCATGCCCTCGCAAGCCGGGCACTTGGTCCAGAGATTGTCCGGCACTTCCTTCTGGCTGTCGACCAGTGATCGGATTTTCGGACGAATGAAATTGGACAGCCAGTTCATGCGATCGGGGCCCCCGTTCTGATTTCCATGGTCCATTGCTGTACCGCATTATAAAGCCATAAGCCAGTGCTGAAGCCTTAAAATCCACGCTATTCAACTGTTTTGCACGCTGATACAACGAGTTAGCAGTACTGGTTTCACCTTGGCAGATTCTTTAGAGGTTTTTATGGCGGATCCGATCTCCCTCGCGACGGCGCTAGCGGGCGTTTCGCTGGAATCCTGCGTGTATAACGCTTCGGGTCCCTTGTGCAGCAGTGCCGCGGAAATGCAGGCCATCGGCGCAAGCGATGCCGGCGCGGTCTTAAGCAAAAGCGCCACGCTGGAAAAACGGGCGGGCAACGAGATGCCGCGCTATGCCGAAATGCCGTGGGGCAGCATCAACAGCATGGGGCTGCCGAATGAAGGTTACGCATTTTACGCCGCGTTCGCCGAACAGGCTCAGGCCTTCGGCAAGCCGTATTTCATCTCGGTCGCGGGGTTGAGCCCGCAAGACAACGTACATATCGTCAAGGAACTTGCCAGGTATGACGGGGTCGCGGCGATCGAACTGAACCTGTCCTGCCCCAATCTTCCGGGCAAGCCGCAGACCGGATACGATTTTGAAAACACGCGCCCGCTTCTCGATATGGTTCTCGCCGAAGCGAAGCAGCCTTTGGGCGTCAAACTTCCACCCTATTTCGACATGCCGCATTTCGACATGATGGCCGCCGTGCTTAACGATTTTCCACTGGCCTTTGTCACTTGCATCAACAGCGTCGGCAACGGGCTTGTCGTCGATCCGCAGGCGGAATGCGCGGTCATCAAGCCCAAGGGCGGGTTCGGCGGACTCGGCGGCGATTTCATCAAGCCCACGGCGTTGGCCAATGTGCGTAAATTCCGCACGCTGCTGAAAAAAGAGATTTCGGTGATCGGCGTCGGCGGCATCAAAACCGGCATGGACGCGTTCGAGCATATATTGTGCGGCGCCAGCGCGGTGCAGATCGGCACGCAGTTCATGCGCGAGGGCGTGGGATGTTTCGCGCGCATCGCGGCAGAATTGCGCGAGATCATGCGCGCCAAGGGATATGCGGATATCGAAAGTTTCCGCGGGCGGTTAAAGACGCTATGACGGCTTTCGCGCGACGCCCTTGATCGCCGCGGCCAGACTCCCGACGAAAGCGCTGGCTGCCTTGGGGTCGGCGGTTTTGTCCACGATGGCGGAGCCCACGACCACGGCGTCGGCCACGCGCGCGAAGGCGGCGACGTCGGCGGGCGTGCGGATGCCAAAACCGGCGGCGATGGGCAAGTCCGTATGTTCGCGGATCATGGCGATCCGGTTTTCCACGGCGTTGATGTCGGCCGAGGCCCCGCCGGTGATGCCGGTCACCGAAACGTAATACAAAAAGCCGGACGCCTTGGGCAGGATGGTTTTCAGGCGTTCCACGGTCGTGGTCGGCGTCACCAGTTTGATCAGGTGCAGGCCGTAGGATTGGCTCAAGACCAGAAGGGCGTCGTCCTCCTCCGGCGGTAGATCGACGATAATCAGCCCGTCGACACCGGCATCGGCCGCGTCGGCGCAAAAATCCTGAAACCCGTATTGGTAGACCGGGTTGGCATAGCCCATCAGCACGACCGGCGTCGTGGCGTCGTCCGCCCTGAAGTCGCGCACCATCTGCAATGTGGTACGCAATGACGCGCCGGATTCAAGCGCGCGCAGGCTGGATGCCTGAATGGTCGGGCCGTCGGCCATCGGGTCGGTGAATGGCATGCCGAGTTCGATGATGTCGGCCCCCGCGCCGGGCAGGGATTTCAGAATCGCCAGCGACGACGCGTAGTCCGGGTCGCCCGCGGTGATGAAGGTGACCAGCGCCGGGCGCCTGATGGTTTTAAAAACGGTGTCGATGCGGTTGGTCATGCGTGTTCCGGCATTTTGGATTTGCGGCTTGCCTTGGCGAAGCCGCCGGGAATGAAGGGAATTTGATCGCCCGGGTCGGCGGGCAGAATGGTGATCAGGCTGGCCTGCGTGTTTGTCGTGTCGCTGCGTTGCGCCTTTTCAAGTTCGTCCTTCAGCGCATTGAAACGATCGGGCAACAGCATCAGATTGTCGAAGCCGTTATCGCCGCCCATGGACAGGGAGCGTTTGTGATCGACGCTCATATCCATTCTTTCGCCGGGGCGGTTTTGTGGGAACATCCCATACAGGCGCATGGCTTCGATGCTTTGGTCGGTCAGATTCATCGCGCGCAGATTTTCGGCGTGATGATTGGCCATGTATTGCAGGAATTCGGATTTGATCGTGCTGAAGGCGCCGCGCCGCTGCCGGACCGTGTCGGGTGTGGCGCGCTTGTATGCGATGCGGGCAAGGGCAAGCGAGGGCGGCAACGTGGCCAGCGCGTTGAACAAATCGGCCGGGATGCGGCCTTCGAGTTCGGTGAGAAGCGGGTTCACAGGCGTACCCCGAAGCGGTCGGCGACGGTGAAGATGTCCTTATCGCCGCGGCCGCACATGTTCATGATGATGATGTCGTCGGGCTTCATCTTCGGTGCGATTTTCATGACCTGCGCATAGGCGTGCGCGGGCTCGAGCGCGGGAATGATGCCTTCAAGGCGCGTGCATTGCTTGAAGCCTTCCAGCGCCTCGTCATCCGTCACCGAAACGTAGCTGGCACGCTTTTGGTCGTGCAGCCATGCGTGTTCGGGGCCTATTCCCGGATAATCGAGGCCGGCGGAAATGCTGTGCCCTTCCTCGATCTGGCCGTCGTCGTTTTGCAAAAGATAGGTCAGGTTGCCGTGCAGGATGCCCGGCCGTCCGCCGTTGAGGGAGGCCGCGTGCTGTTTATCAAGGCCGTAGCCGCCCGCCTCCACGCCCATGATTTTGACGGATGCGTCGTCAAGGAACGGATGAAACAGGCCTATGGCGTTCGACCCGCCGCCGATGCAGGCGACCAGAAGATCGGGCAGGCGGCCTTCGCGTTCCAGCATCTGGGCGCGGGCCTCGCGGCCGATGATGCTTTGGAAATCGCGCACCATCGACGGGTAGGGGTGCGGGCCCGCCACCGTGCCGATGATGTAAAACGTGTCATGGACGTTGGTGACCCAATCACGCAGGGCTTCGTTCATCGCGTCCTTCAGGGTGCCGGCGCCGGATGTCACGGGCCGTACCTCCGCCCCCAGAAGTTTCATGCGGAAGACGTTGGGTTTCTGGCGCTCGATGTCCGTCGCGCCCATGAACACGGTGCAGGGCAGGCCGAAGCGCGCGCAGACGGTGGCCGTCGCGACGCCGTGCTGGCCCGCGCCGGTTTCCGCGATGATGCGGGTTTTGCCCATGCGCATCGCCAGCAAAATCTGGCCGATGGTGTTGTTGATTTTGTGAGAGCCGGTGTGGTTCAGTTCATCCCTTTTGAAATAGACCTTCGCGCCGCCGAGCTTTTTGGTCGTGGGTTCCGCAAAGTAAAGCGGGCTGGGGCGGCCCACGTAATCGCGCTGCAATTCATCGAATTGCGCCCAGTAGGCGGGGTCGCTTTTCGCGGCGTTCCATGCCTTTTCGACCGCAAGGATCAAGGGCATCAGGGTTTCGGCGACGTAACGGCCGCCATAAGGGCCAAAGTGCCCGCGTTCGTCGGGCTGGTTGCGCAGGGAGTTCAGCATCCCCGCACTTTATCCACAAAAGCGCGAATTTTTCCAGCGTCCTTGACGCCGGGGGCGGATTCCACCCCGCTGGAAACGTCCACCGCGTCGGGTTTGAGGCGGGCAAGCGCATTCACAACGTTTTCGGCGTCCAGTCCGCCGGCCAGCATCCAGGGCCGCGCGCAGCGGAATCCGTCAAGGACGGACCAATCGAAACGTCGCCCCATGCCGCCGGGCAGGGCCGCGTTGTCGACGCGGGCGTCGAATAAAATCCAGTCCGCCATGCGGGCGTAGGAATCGACGGGCATCAGGTCGTCGCGCGCGGCGATGCGCAGCGCCTTGATCACCGGCAGGCCGAAACGCGCCCTGACGTCGGCGACGCGGGATACGGATTCGCCACCATGCAACTGGATCATGTCGAGCGGGGCCAGCGCCAGCGTGCGGCGCAATTCGTCATCCGTCGGGTCGACGAACAGGCCGACTTTTTTCGCGTGCGCGCCCGCATCGCGCATCAGCATTGCCGCCGCATCGGGCGTAACCGCGCGCGGCGAGCGCGGGTAAAAGACAAAGCCCAGAAAATCCGCCCCCGCGTCGCGTGCCGCCGCCAAGGCCGCTTCGTCCCCGATGCCGCAGATCTTGATTTTTACATTTGTCACGGACATTGCGCTAAATTCTTATAAAGAAGCAATAATGTCCGCCGCGGCGTTGGCCGGGTCGGGGGCCTGCGTGATCGGGCGGCCGATGACAAGGTGGGTGGCGCCTGCCGCAACCGCCTCTTTCGGGGTCATCACGCGTTTTTGATCGTTATTGTTTGGTCGGTTTTGCTTACCAAAACCTTCCGTTTGCGGAGAACCAGCGTCTGCGCCCGGGCGGATGCCGGGAACCATGGTGACAAAACCGGGGCCGCAGGTTTCCCGCACCATCGCAACCTCAAGCGGGGAGCAGACGACACCGTCCAGTCCGGCCTTTTGCGTCAAAAGCGCCAGACGTTTGACCTGATCCGCGACCGGCAGTTGCCAGCCAACCGCCGCGACCGCCGCATCGTCCATCGAGGTCAGGACAGTTACGGCAAGAAGTTTGGGTGTCTGGATGCCGCGTTTGGCCGATTCATCGCGCAGCGCGTCCAGCCCCGCCGTCATCATCGCCGGGCCGCCCGAAGCGTGGACGTTGACGAAATCGGGCGCGAGGCGCGCGATGGAGCGCAGCGCGCCCGCGACGGTATTGGGAATGTCATGGTATTTGAGGTCGATGAACAGCGAAATACCGGGGGCGGATTTCTGGATCGTTTCGATACCCTGCGGGCCGTTGGCGTTGAAGAATTCCATCCCCAGCTTGATGCCGCATCCGGCACCGGCAAGGCGGCGGGCAAGGTCGCACGCACCCGTAACGTCGGGCGTGTCGATCGCGGCATAGATTTTCGGCAATACGCGGGTCATGGCCTGTTTTCCGCCGGAAGATGAGATTTCACCCAGTCTACGGCATCGTCCGGGGTTTCAAAATGCGGCAGGGCTTGAATCAGTTCGGACGGCAGGTCGTGCGGCCCGAACAGGCAAAGCGGCTTTTGAAACTTGATCGCAAGGTCGATTTCGTTGCGCGTGCCGGGGCCGCCGGGCATGGCGATTATGATGTCCGACGTCATGATGTTGACGTGGTTACGGGTCAAACCAGGCGTGTCGATGGTCCTGTTCACGCTCAGGGGCGTGAAAACCGGGATTTCGACATAGGGATTCGGATAACCTTGACGCACCTTGAACGTGCCGTCGGGTTGATGGTCGGTCGGCACGATGCCGATGCAGCGGCCCTGACGGGGCGCGGTTTCGACAAAAGCGCGGGAAACCGTCGTCATCACGCCTTCGCCGGCTCCGGTCAGAAGATGTACGCCAAGCCCCGCCAGAGCGCGGCCCAGCGGCGCGGCCAGTTCGTCGCGCCCGTTTTCATGTGATCCCATCACACCGACGATCGGCCGTTTTTCGAACATTGAAAGAGGTGTCTTAGAATTTGTCTTCGGCGTTCTTGTCGACGGTCTTGCCGTTCAGACGGTCGCGCAGCAATTTCCCGGTTTTGAAAAAGGGCATGGTCTTGGCCTTGACCTGAACGGCCGAGCCCGTGCGCGGGTTGCGGCCGGTGCGCGCCTCGCGCTTTTTGACCGAGAACGCCCCGAAACCGCGCAATTCCACGCGGTCGCCGCGGACAAGGGCGCGGGTGATTTCCTCGAACACCGTGTCGATGACGCGTTCGAGATCCGAAAGATAAAGGTCCGGATAGCGTTCGGCCAAACGGCGGATAAGTTCGGATTTGGTCATGACCTGCATAACCCCTTGTTTTGGTTTTTTGATTTTCAAGGGCAGATTGCACCGGTTTTACCCCTGCCGTCAAGTTTCTCCTTTGTTTATAAATGTTTGCCAGAATTTAGGGGGCCTTGCCAAAGGGCGGGGGGCATCGCATCATGCCCGGCATGACGGAAAAACCGGGCGCCAACGGCGGCGACAAACCCATAATCATCACGATTTCCGGGGATCTGGGGTCGGGTAAAAGCCTTTTGGCCAACGCGCTGGTCGAACGCTGGCAGGCGGAACGCTATTCGACCGGGGTCGTGCAGCGAAAACTGGCCGAGAAAATGGGGATCACGACCCTTGAACTTAACCGTCGGGCGGAAACCGACCGATCAATCGACGACCAGATCGATTCCGTATTTAAGAATCTGGCGCGCACGCCGACCAATCTGGTGGTCGATTCACGCATGGCATTTCATTTCCTGCCGATGTCCTTCCGGGTCAAGCTGGAGGTGCCGCCTGCCATTGCCGCCGCGCGGGTGGGCAAGGATACCGGCCGCATCGGCGAGGGGGATTACCGGACACAGGCCGAGGTCGAGGCCGCGCTTGGCGCGCGCAAGGCCAGCGAGCGGGCGCGGTTCAAGGCATATTACAACGCGGATATCGAAGACCATGCGGGTTATGACCTTGTGATCAATACCGCCGACGTCCCGCCCGAAGCGGTGGCGCAACTGGTCAACGACGCGGTGGCGCTGTGGCGGCGCGGGGTGCGCGTCGAAAAACTTTGGGTCGCGCCGCGCAGTCTGTTTCCCACGATCGACCCGCTTTTGCTTGATGCGGACGCGGTGATCGGGGCTGCCGCCAATTGGCCGCTGCCCGGCGGCTGGCCCGAAAACGCGATTCCGGTGCGCAAGGCCGGTTCGGCCTATGTCGCCGAAGGCGGGGCGGAATGGATCAGCGCCGGAATCAAGGGCGACAAGCCGCTTGCACCTGTCGTCATACAAGATGGTATGGGCATGATGCCGGATTCCGGGGTTACCGAACGCTGGGAATCCACCCATCATTTCAAACACTTGTATCACCCCGATTAAGTTTTTGTTATGTTAATTTTTTGCGGGTAGAGTGGGGTCATGGTTTCACCTGTGTCTTCATCACTTGCAGATATCTTCGCGCAGCATGCCCCGGGTATGCAGGCCGGGCGGGCGCCTGATTTGCGCGCCACACTTGATGCCGCGCGCATCGCAGATCTGGAAGGTCGAGAGGGTGTCGCCGCCGAACAGGGTATCGCGCGGCATCTGGCCGATTATTTTACGCGCGCTGAAATCCCGCTTGCCGACGATGCGCGCATCCTGCTGGCGACGCGGCTTGCGCGTGGTGGCGTCGATGCGCTGGACGCGGAGGATCGCGACCGCGTGTACCGGCTGATTTCCGATGTGAATCTCGACCCCCTGCTTGCGCGGGTCGATACGGTTTTAAAAACGCATTTTTATCCGTCTTTCGCCCGTTCACGCCCGTTCAACGATGCGGTCAACGAATGGGGTGAATGGCGGCAGAAGCGAAAAATCGCCTATGCCGGAGATTTCGCGCGGCATTTTTCCCGTGTTACCGGTGTGCCACTGGCGGCGATCGAACGATTCGAGGAAGACAGGGACGAAAACGGTTTGTTTGTTGCCGGAAAATGCCGGGCCGAGCCCGGCACTGGCGGTGCAAGCACGGTCTTGATGAATACGATCGCAGGCGGCGCGTTGGCGGATCACAGGCATTTCGACCAGACGCAGTATCATGAACTTTTACATACGTTGCATAATTATCTGGCGCATTGTGCACAGACCGGCGATTTCAGCGGGCTGCATCCGGAATTGCGCGAGGCGGCGCCGGTTCTGGCGCTGGCGGTGCATGCAAGCATTTACGGCCGCATCGAATCCGATGCGGCATACGAAGCTTATTCCATCGAGCGGCACGCCGAAGCGCATGCGCAGGATTTCGGCGCGGTCATGCACGACCCGGCGCGGCGGCTGGCCTGTGTGGAGGCCGATATAGCGCGCGAAGAACGCCGGATCGCCTTTCCTATGCGCGCGCGAGGCGCGGCGCTTGGCGGGCCGGCGCAGTAACCTCTTGATCAGAACGGGCGATTGCGCTGCGCGGCGGGTTGATCGCCTCGTGGATGATCTGGCGCAGGCGGTGCGGGTCGTAGTAACGCACCAAGGGCAGGCGCAGATGGGGGATGTTGGCGCGGCGCAGCGCGCGCGAGATATAGGTGTTGCGAGCCAGCCGGTCGCCCGCCGACCCGCCTTCCATATCCATTTCGATGCACAGGCGCACATCGGTCGTGTCGCGATCGATCAGCACGAAGTCGACGCAGTAATCCCGTAAATCCGATTCCATCACCTTGCCGCTGCGCGCATCGGTGACCGAAACAATATCAAGCAGTCGGACCTTGAAGGTCAGGATGGTGTCGTTGGGCAGCGCCTGGAGCAGCGCGGTCAGGAAGCGTTGTTCGTTGAGCAGCAGCAACTGGCCGCGACGGCGGTAACTGGGTTTTTTCATGGCTGCCAGAATGGCGAAAATCGCCGTCATCAGAATCAGACCGCCGGCGATGGATAAAAGCGTGATTTCAAGTTTCATGCGTTCGCGTACTCCGTTTGACCTACTATTTTTATGTAAACTATATAATTCAGCTTAAGCCAAAAGGGTTAATTTTTTGCAAGCCGTCGATCCGTAAAAATTGTTTAAAATTGTCGGCAAACCTTAGCGCGGCGGCGTTTCCATTTGCGGACGAACGCTTTAAGAACGGTGCAATGAACGCGAATGAACATGTTTCCGGCCTTCCTCCCTATCTGGCGGGGTTGAACCCGGCACAGGGCGCGGCGGTAGAAGCGCTGGACGGTCCGGTGCTGGTGCTGGCGGGCGCGGGCACCGGCAAGACCCGCGTGCTGACGACAAGGCTTGCGCATCTGTTGCAGGCCGGACGGGCGTGGCCGTCGCAGATACTGGCCGTGACCTTTACCAACAAGGCGGCGCAGGAAATGAAACAGCGCGTCGCGGCGGTGCTGGGCGGCCAGCCGGTCGAAGGCTGGTGGCTGGGCACGTTCCACGCGCTGGCGGCGCGGATGCTGCGCGCGCACGCCGAACTGGCCGGGCTTACGCCGCAGTTCACCATTCTTGACGCGGACGACCAGCTGCGTCTGGTCAAGCAATTGCTGGAAGCCGACAATATCGACACCAAGCGTTTTCCGCCCAAGGCGCTGGCCGCCGCGATTGCGCGCTGGAAAGACAAAGGATTGACGCCTGAAATGGTAGGGCCCAAGGACGCGGGCGAGGTCGCGGACGGCAAGGGCGCAGCGTATTACCGACGGTATCAAGACAGGCTCAAACAGCTTAACGCCTGCGATTTCGGGGATCTGCTTTTGCACGTCATCGCGATTTTGCGCGACCCCGCGCATGCTGCCGTGCTGGCGCAGTATCGCAAGAAATTCCGCTATATCATGGTCGACGAATATCAGGACACCAACGTCGCGCAATATTTGTGGCTGCGGCTGCTGTGCGATCCCGCGCACAACAACATCTGTTGCGTGGGCGACGACGACCAATCGATTTACGGCTGGCGCGGTGCCCAGATCGACAACATCCTGCGCTTTGAACGCGACTTTCCCGGCGCGCGCGTTGTGCGGCTGGAGCAAAACTACCGGTCCACCGGCAATATTCTGGCGGCGGCGGGTGCGGTGATCGCGAATAACGAGGGGCGTCTGGGCAAGACGCTGTGGTCGGCGGGCGCGCCGGGCGAGAAGGTCGAGGTCCACGCGCTGTGGGACGGCGAGGCGGAGGCGCGCTGGGTCGCTGAGAAAATCGAAACCCTGCATAAATCCGGGGTGCCGCACGACGGCATGGCGGTGCTGGTGCGCGCCGGGTTTCAGATGCGTGAGTTCGAGGACAGGTTTTTAAAGCTGAACATTCCCTATCGCGTGGTCGGGGGCCCGCGTTTTTACGAACGCGCGGAAATCCGCGACGCCCTCGCATATCTACGGGTGGTTGCGCAACCGGCGGACGATCTGGCGCTGGAGCGCATCATCAACGTGCCCAAGCGCGGCATCGGCGATACAACGGTCGAACGGCTTTACCAGCATGCGCGCGCGCGCGGGATCCCCTTAAGCGCCGCAATCGGTGAAATGTTGGAAACGGACGAATTGCGCGGGCGTGCGCATGCCGCGCTCAAATCCCTGCATGACGATTTCGCGCGTTGGCGCGGGTTGCTGGAGACAAGCGCGCATGCGCAACTTGCGCACGTCATTCTGGAAGAATCCGGCTATATCGGCATGTGGCAGACGGAAAAGACGCCGGACGCCGCAGGCCGGGTTGAAAACCTGCGCGAGCTGGTTTCGGCGATGGCGGAGTTCGAGACTCTGGCCGCGTTCCTTGAGCATGTTTCACTGGTGATGGAAAACGCCGAGGAAGCGGGAACGGCCAAGGTTACGCTGATGACCCTGCATGCCGCCAAGGGGCTGGAGTTCGAGGCGGTGTTTTTGCCAGGGTGGGAGGAAGGGTTGTTCCCCAGCCAGCGCAGCATGGACGAAAACGGCAATGCCGGGCTGGAGGAGGAGCGCAGGCTCGCCTATGTCGGGATCACGCGCGCGAAAAAGCGCGCCTTTATCACCCATGCGGGCAATCGGCGGATTTACGGGAATTGGACGCAATCCATCGCCTCTCGTTTCGTCGAGGAACTGCCGGACGAACATATCAGCGTGTCCACCGACATGGGCCTGTATGGCGGCGGGCGCAGCATGCATTGGGATTCCTCGGGCCATGCCGCGGCGGGGAAGCTGGCGCCGGTCGATTTCTCGCCGCCCGCGCGCGCATCAAGCGGTGGGTTTATCACCGGCGCG